>JAAYMW010000035.1 GCA_012521175.1 Candidatus Epulonipiscium sp. | reverse complement strand
TAAATCTCAATAATTATAACATATTTTTAGCTAAAGCTTCTGGACTAGGGAGAAACCCTATTTCAGCTTTAAGATATAAGCTTTAAGAAATGAAAGATTTATTAAGTATATTATACGAGGAGGAAAAATATGAAAAAACATAATCTGTTCAATATAGTATTACTTTTTTTATTATTTTCCATGCTAATTGTTGGTTGTCAAAAAAAACAAGAAAAATCCAATACGGATTCTTCTGAAAGTAATACTCCTCCATCTGCATTAGAAGATTTACAAAAATTATCTGAGGAATTAATCGCTACAGTAAGTAAAAAAGATTGGGCAGGCGGAGCAGAGCAAATTAAATCGATGCATTCAAAATGGAATGCCTTCTTTGCCGATGCACAAAAAAAAGGTATGACTGCTGAAAAAGTAGATGAATTCAATAAAGACCTAAATACGCTAACCACCTTAATCATTTCAAAGGCAATGGAAGACAGTAAAAATAAAGCTGCTTTAGAATATAAAAAAACAGCTCTGGAATTAGAACGGGATATGTCAAAAGGTCATGAAAGTGCACAAGGACAATCCGGAGGTGGTCTCAGTGAAGGAGGTGGAGCCTCTGGTAGCGAATCTGAAAGTAGTTCTGGAGGGCACTCCAGTCAATCATCCGGACAAGGAGACAGCTCTGGAACATCTGAAAAAGAATTAACACTGCCTGAAGAAACTCTTCCCGATTCATATCCCTTAATGACTGCAACACCTGAGGAATTAGAGATTGCCCATGCAGCTGTAAAACTTACAAAGCATATCCCCTATATGACTGAATTATTCAAAACTAAATTGCCTCCAGAAATTTTAACATTAAAATATCATGTAAGAAATATTAAAATATGTTCAAAGCGAGGCAAATGGGATGAAATAAAAAAAGATTTGGAAGAAATTGACGAAGTGTGGCCAAGACTTCAACCAAAAATCATGGAAAAAAAGGATACGTTAGCTATACAATTTAATCAAAGTGTAGTGGAATTGAAAAATGTAGTTGAGCAAAAAGATTCTACTTTAACAACCATCAAATGCGATATAGCTCTGGAAAACATCAAGAAAATGTCCGAATTATTAGAATGAACGCTGATATCAGCGTTCATTCTAATAATCAATGTTTTTCAAATAGGGTTCCAACTATTTCTCCTTCTAAAATTTTGTATATGTTCGTTAAATCTTCACCATTTGCAATAACCATATTGACTCCATTATAGTTTGCAATTTTAGCTGCAGAGATTTTTGTAATCATTCCACCAGTTCCCAGGTTACTTCCTACTCCTCCGGCAAGACTTTCTATTTCATTCGTAATCTCTTTAACTGTATTAATTAACACTGCATCGGAACAATCCCGTGGATTTTTAGTATATAATCCATCTATATCAGAAAGTAGAATAAGTAAATCAGCTTCAATTAATACAGCAACCATAGCCGATAGAGTATCATTATCGCCAAAAATGGTTTCTTGCAATTCTTCAGTAGCAACTGTATCGTTTTCATTTACAATAGGAATAACACCCATCTTCAGTAGCGTATTAAACGTATTTTGTGCATTGGTCTTTTTAATAGGATCTTCCAAAACATCCTTAGTTAATAAGATTTGTGCAATTACTTGATTATATTCACTAAAAAACTTCTCATAAATTTGCATAAGTATCGCTTGGCCTACGGCAGCAGCAGCTTGTTTCATTTCAACTTCCTTAGGGCGCTCCTGACAGCCTAATCTTTCAACACCAACTCCAATAGCTCCTGAAGAAACCAAAACAACTTCTTTGCCTGAGTTTCTTAAATCAGATAAAACCCTGGCTAAATGCTCCATTCTCGCATAATGAAGTGATCCGTTCTGATGCGTTAATGAGGAAGTTCCTATTTTAATAACAATTCTCCTGCAATTTTTAAGCTCATTTCTTGTCTCCATTTAACTAAATCCCCTTCAATTTTTATTAGTATACTATATATAGGTCTTTTATTTTTTCTCTTTAAAATAACTTGAATCAAGATAGTATATCATATCTTTTCTTTCTACAATGATTTTGATTTTTTCCCTTAAAGCTTCGTTATTCATAACTAAACCAATTAATTCTCTCGTTGGATTAATACAAAAAGGATTTCCCACACTTTCCAGCATCGAAAAATCTCCTGCAGTATCTCCATAAGCATAACTATGTTCTAAATCAATATCATATTGCTCAACGAATTCATTCATTGCTCTTCTTTTACTTTTGCTATCCCACATAGGTATGACTTCACCGGTATATTTTTGATTATTACAAACATAAATGCTTCCTCTGTAATCATCCATATCGTATCTGGAAGACATTTCTTTAACTAATTCAATGGGGCTACCTGATATAGTAATGACTTTATGGTTTTGTTCTTTATGCCACAAAATTCTGTCCCTCGTAAAAGTATAAACTCTTCCACCCTTTTGTTCAACTACTTGTTTTGCAATAAATTGAATGATTGCCGAATCAACGCCTTTAATAGCATTAATATAGATATCCGCCATTTCTAAAAGATAATCGTCATATTCGCCTACTCGATTATCCCATTTAATAAATTTAGGTTTTACTTTTTCATGCCACCCTTTTGGTTCTATAATATCATAACGAAGCAACTTCTTAAACATTTCTGTTATAAGGCCTTCTCTGTATAAAGTACCGTCTATATCAAAAAAAGCTGCTATTGTTTTTATGATTCTCACCTCTTTTAATATTATTATATCATCACTAAATTAAATAAATAAAAAACATCCTTATATGTTAAAAGCTTAAGGTCAACTTACCCCTTAAGCTATTTTAGTTGTTGAGCAATAATAAAATTTTACAAAGATAACTCTTTATCTAAAAAAAACATTGCTATTGTTCCTGGACCTGCATGGGCACCTATAGCACATCCGATGGTATTAATGATAAAGTCCTTGCAGCCAAACTTTTCTATCATCATGTTTTTAACTTCTTCTGCTTCTTGTAATGCATCCCCATGACTTATAGCAATGACTTGATTTTCAAGATTTATTCCTTTTTCTTCTGCAAGTTCCACGAGTCTTTTGAGAGATTTTTTCCTTCCTCTAACTTTTTCTATGGGCACAAGTTTTCCGTCATCAACTGTCAGAATAGGTTTGATATTGAGTATCCCACCAATAAAAGCAGAAGTACGACTTACTCTTCCTCCTCTATAAAGATATTCTAAATTATCCACTGTAAAAATATGCACCATATGCTCTGAATACAATTTAACTGCCTCAACAATTTCTTTTTGGGATTTCCCATCTTTTGCCATCTGAGCAGCCTTATAAACTACAAGACCAAATCCTAAAGAAGCACATTTAGTATCAATCACATCCAAGTTGAATTCAGGATATACTTCTAACACTTCTGCTTTAGCAATATGTGAAGCTTGATATGTACCAGATAGGCCGGAAGAAAAAGCAATATATATGCAGCTTTGATTCTTCTGTGCATATTCTAAGAAAACTTTTTTAAAAACTTCAGGGGTGATCTGTCCAGTTTTATAAACCTTTTCATTTCTCATATCATTATATAATTTATCAGTTTCTAATGTTTCACCATCAAGAAATTCTTCTTCCCCCAAATAAACGAAAAGCGGAATAACATGAATATCATATTGCTTCACTATTTCTTTAGGTAAATCAGCACCACTGTCCGTTATAATTTTAATCGACATTTCATCATCTCCCACTTATGTTATTTTCCAAATATCGCTCTGCATTAAATAACAAATCCTTTACATTTTCCCCATCCTGTGGATAGGATACTATACTATAAATGATTTCCCAATCATACGAATCCTTGCATGAATTTATTATTTTATTTTCAAAAACCTTTAAAATTTTTTCGTAAACAATTTCTGCATTAAATCTCGGTGTATAAGGCAAGAAAGTAATAATATTACTCTTATTATAGCGCATAATCGTATCAGTAGCTCTTAAATTTTCTTTTACAAGTAACGCCAACTGATTGATAAGATTTATTCTATTTTTTTCTGAACCCATTCGACTAATATGATTAGGAATAATCGTTAATATTAATATAGATAAATCATAATTTCCTCTTTCAGCTCGTTTAAGCTCACTATTAAAATATTGTTCAAAAGTCATATCAATAGATGTTTGAGGGGCATATACATCTTCATTGTTTTTTATTTTGTTCAAAATGGCTTTTATAAAATAACACATTTCCTCAACCTTATATGGAGATATTATATACTCTTGTGCGCCAATTGCCAAGCCTTTCATCACTTCTTCTTTTCGCGCAATAATGACAATAGGAATATTCTTATATTTATATTTCCCCTTAATTAAGCTGATACATTCTAACCCCTTAACAGGATTTTGTACCATGTCAATAATAATGAGATCTATATCTCCCTCTTTTTCTACAAGAATTTTTAAAATGCCATTTTCATTTTCCGCGAAATGAATCTCGATATTTTCTTTTTTAAACAAATCATTCATTTCCTTTTTTTCTATCTTATCTTCCATTAATACAGCTATCTTTTCCATAATTTGCCCCCCAATAGCTTTAAACTTTATATTAACAATTATGTTAAACAAGCTAGAACTTCTGTAAGGGTACATCGGGTTAGAAATATTTTCTTCTAATGGTTAAATAATATCAAATTTTCTTATACTATTCAATTACCAATAAATATACCATATACCCTAGATATACATTAATTTGTTGATAATTATTCCATTAATGTAATAACATACAAGAAATAATAATCCAGTTTTTATTAAAACTAATATTGGAGGTGTTCATTAATGAAAAGAAAAATTATATTAATAGCAACTTTATTGATTTTATTTTCTGCACCAGTTTTTGCTCAATCCATTACCTACACTGTGCAACCTGGAGACAGTATGTGGAAAATTGCAGTTAAATATCAAATTGGACTAAGTGAAATTATTGCAGCAAATCCTCAAATTAAAAATCCGGCACTTATTTATCCCAATCAAAAAATCACTGTTCCAAATATCGATGATGTCAAAGCATTAGAAAATGAAGTGATCAGATTAGTGAATGTTGAAAGAGCTAAAAATGGTCTTCCAGCTCTAAAAGCCAACTGGGAACTTTCTAGAGTGGCAAGAATGAAATCCCAGGATATGATTAATAAAAATTACTTTGCCCATCAATCTCCCACATATGGTTCACCATTTGATATGATGGAAAACTTCGGTATTCGCTTTTCATCGGCTGG
>JAAYMW010000002.1 GCA_012521175.1 Candidatus Epulonipiscium sp. | reverse complement strand
TCCGTTTGAGGAGCAAATGATACTGCCTTAACTCCTCTTTAATCATTTTTTCCTTTGCCTTAATAATCTTATCTGCGTATACCTCTTTAAACAAAACATAATTTTCCTCTTCACTTAAATTAGGATTGTAAGCTTTTGAGTTGTCTTGAAAATCATAAAATAATTCCGCTTCTACATTTCTCATTTCCTCTTCTGAAATGCTTCCACCGTTTAAAATGTATTCCTCACTTTTATATTCTTCTGTAAATCTTTTTAAGTCTCTTAAAATCATACTTGTATCTGACATATAACTTTCACTAAGAAAATAACTTTCCTGAAAAGCCATTTTTATATCATTATTTCTCAATAATGCTATGTTTAATAAGGATTTAATAACACCCGTAAAACAAGTAATCACCATCATAAAGGTAATGATTTTCGTTATGATGGAATGGCTATAATTTCTCCACTTTGTATCCAATTCCCCACACCACCTTCAAATATTTTGGCTCTTTTGGATTAATTTCTATTTTTTCTCTTATTTTTCTTATATGCACTGCTACCGTATTTTCCGGATTAAAAGCTGGTTCATTCCATGCCTTTTCATAGATTTCTTCTATGGAAAATACTCTCCCGGCATTGGCAGTCAGAAGCTTTAAAATCTTATACTGAACCGGAGTAAGACGAATCTCTTCTCCGTCTACGGTTACGGTCTTACTTTCATCATCTATTACTAATCCCCCTGTTTTATAGACATTGGTTTTGGTTTCAAAACTTCCTAAGGTTGTATACCTTCTAAGCTGAGATTTAACCCTGGCAATAAGCTCCAAAGGGTTAAAGGGTTTTGTGACATAATCATCCGCTCCCATATTTAATCCCAGGATTTTATCCGTATCTTCTGATTTCGCAGAAAGCATAATGAGGGGTATATTATTTTCTTCTCTAATTTTCATAGTCGCTCGTATACCATCCATCTTAGGCATCATAACATCCATAATAATCAGATGAATTGGATTATCACGAACTATCTCTATAGCTTCCAGACCATTGTAAGCTTTAAATATTTTATACCCTTCATTTTGTAAATAAATCGCTATTCCATCCACGATTGCTTTATCATCATCACAAATCAAAATATTCAACACAATCACTCCTGTATATGTATTTCTTCATAATTATATCACCCCTTCCAATTCAGCTAAAGAAATAATATCAGCTAAATCTTAATAATCCTCGAATATAAATCTTAAGATTTTCTTAACAATAATTAAAATATAAATCCATATCTTCCAAATCTATATTGACAAAAAGTTCATATTGTATATAATGAATATATACAATATAACAACGGTGATGAAGATGAATATAATCATAAGCAACTCAAGCAATCAACCCATTTATGAACAAATTGCTTCCCAGATTAAAGCACTGATTATTTCGGGTGAACTCAATGAAGGTGATGCTCTTCCATCCATGAGGCTTCTGGCTAAAGAACTCAGAATCAGTGTAATTACAACAAAACGAGCTTATGAGGAATTAGAAAAAGAAG
>JAAYMW010000034.1 GCA_012521175.1 Candidatus Epulonipiscium sp. | reverse complement strand
GCAGAGAACGTTTCTGGTATAAAGATATGCCTCAGGATAAAATCAATGCCTATATGACTCTTTATACTGTTTTAACCACTTTAACGAAGCTTACAGCGCCATTTACACCATTTATGGCAGAAGAAATCTATCAAAACCTTGTGCGAAATGTGGATAAGAATGCGCCGGAAAGTGTGCATCTCTGCCTGTTCCCAGAAGTGAATGAAGCATTGATAGACAAAGCCTTAGAAGAAAATATGGATGAAGTGCTAAAAATCGTTGTACAGGGTCGTGCATGCAGAAACACTGCCAATATTAAAAACAGACAGCCTTTAGGCAGAATGTATGTAAAGGCAGCAAAAGAGCTTTCCAGCGAGTATAAGGAAATCATTGCTGACGAGTTAAATGTTAAAGAAGTCATCTTTACCGATGATGTTGCGGACTTTACGACCTATTCCTTCAAGCCTCAGTTAAAAACCGTAGGACCAAAATACGGAAAACTCGTAGGAAAGATTCGTGAAGCGCTTGCTGCAATCGATGGCAATAAAGCAATGAATGAGCTAAAAAGCGGCAAACCTTTAACCTTTGATTTTGACGGAGAAAAAGTAGAGCTTCTGGAAGAAGATCTTTTAATTGCTACAGAGCATAAAGAAGGTTTTGTGGCAGAAAGTGAAAGAGATGTTACCGTAGTATTAGATACTAACCTTTCAGAAGAACTGATTGAAGAAGGATTTGTCAGAGAAATTATCAGCAAAATCCAAACCATGAGAAAAGAAGCGGGTTTTGAAGTACAGGATTATATTCATGTAACTTATCATGGAAATGAAAAATTGGCTAAGATTATAGAAAGAAATAAAGAAGAAATAGCTGGAGAAGTCTTAGCAGAAAAAATATCAGAAGGAACGATGGATGGTTATTCTAAGGACTGGAATATCAATGGAGAAGCAGTTCAATTAACCGTACAAAAAGCTTAAGATGAACAGGCTGTTCAGTAAATATTTACTGAACAGCCTGCTTTTATTTTTTAAAAGCTAATTTATAGAAGAATAAAATATATTTTTCCATATTAACACAGAAAAATCGTATTTCATGTCAAAAAAATCATGTTTCATGCAGCAGATGGTTTTCGAAGAGTTTTTTATGATACCCTCAACGAAAGAAATATAAAAATTTATTTCAAGAGAGGAAAACAAATAAGCGCATTTTAATTTAAGGAGGGAAAGCAGTGGAAAAACGAATTAAAAGAATGATTTCTTTTATATTGGCATTAGCAGTGGTTTTGGGAAGTCTGCCAGTTTTTTTGAATACAAAAACTGTTTATGCTGAAGAAAGGCTTAAAGATTTTGAAAACATTTTAGTTGAGCTGGGATATTCCGATGCAAAGGTGATACGAGGGATTCCTGGTGCAGAGCCTGTTGTTCCAACACAGGAAGATATTGACTATCTAAGACAAAAGGAAAATAAAAGTTTTTCAATACAAGCAAGCAGACTTCCTGGCTTAAATTCTGCAAAGCAATTCCATGTACAGAATGCAGAAACAGGGAACTACTATACAATTGATACCATATTAAAAAGAATAGGCGCTCATTCGCTGATTTATGTAGAAGATGGAAGAACTTTGGAAGATGCTTTTTTAGATCGCGTGGTTAGAGAGTTCGAAAAGATATATGATAAGAATGTTGAAGTCTTCGGTACACCGCCGGATGTTGATAAAGATCCCCATATCAAAATTGTATTATTGGATATTCAGGTAGGATTAGGAAAAACCAGTACCGTTACGATTATTGCAAGAGATGAAAAAGGAAGTGTTCTTAAGAATCATCAATTCTATGCGGACATTACTATTATTAACAACAACAGTACTACTGAAGAAAGCTACACAGTTTCAGGTTATGTATATCGAAAAAGTGATACCAATGTAAAAGTTGGAAGGAAGACAGATGCCAATGGAATAACATCTTTCCAAATTACAATACCTAATGTAGTGGATACAAATGATGGAGTCTCCATTCAATTAAAAACAGGTATTAATGGGTATGCTATCGGAGGGCCAATCAAATTTATAAAAACCTCTTCCGGTGGTGGCTCTGGCAGCGGTGGCTCTGGCGGTAGTGGCGGCTCTGGCTCCAGTAATAATACAAGTAAAGAGAATAAGACAGATGATACTCGTATTACAAAAGACATGGTACAAAATACTTCTGGAAAAACTTTAACGAGTACAATATCATCTTCTGCAAAAGAACCAGCGGTTTCCATCGATGGTGATGCATTAAAAGAACTCGTTTCACAAGGAAAGTCCCTTGTTGTTAAAACGAATGAAGTAGCGATTACTATACCGTCTAATGCATTTGCTTCCAATGGCGAGGATGAAGATGTAAAACTCACAGTGAAAGCACTAAGCAGCGAAGAAGCTGAGGACAAATTGAAAGATGCTTCCGAGAATAGTGGAAGTGGATTATTTGCTATTGGCGGAAGAGTATTTGAATTCACAGCGGAAATTGTGGATGAAAAGGGAAATAAAGAATCTCTAAGCTTTAATTCTGAAATCAGTGTAGAAATTTCCTTAGAAGGTATGGACTTAAGTGCTATCGATGTAGAAAAATTAGGAGTATACTACTACAACGAATCCACTGGAGAATGGGATTATGTTGGCGGAGTATATAATCCGAAAACAAATACAATAACATTTACCACCAGTCATTTTTCACTTTATGCTGTGATGGAATATAATAAAACCTTTGCAGACATTGCAAGCCACTGGGCAAAGAATGAGATTGAAATTATAGCTGCAAAACACATTATGGTTGGAGTAGATGATACCCATT
>JAAYMW010000033.1 GCA_012521175.1 Candidatus Epulonipiscium sp. | reverse complement strand
CCGGTGATACCAACAAGACCTGCCAGACAGCCATTGATAGTCATTCCAAGGTCTGGCTTACCAATAAATATCCACGATGTCGCTGTAGCTGTAAGTATAGCTGCGATAGCAGCAGTATTCGTAGTTACAAGGATATGCATAACATCTTCAGGATTTTGGAAGCTCATAGTAGATCCTGGGTTAAAGCCAAACCATCCAAGCCACAAGATGAAAAGTCCGATAACTGCTAAAGACATGTTATGACCTGGTATTGCCTGTGGTTTGCCTTCTTTATCATATTTTCCATGGCGTGGACCAAGTATAATCGCTCCAGCCAAAGCTGCCCAACCACCAACTGAGTGAACGACAGTATCACCCGCAAAGTCCATGAAACCAAGGTTCGCTAACCATCCACCTCCCCATATCCAGTGTCCAACGATTGGATAGATGAAAATTGTTTCAAGTTTTTTTGCATTTAGGGATTCAAATGGGCGATGGATGCTTAATATTTTCGGCACATTTCATATAAAATAATATAAATTTCACTGCACACAAAATAAAATAAACAAATTTTAAATGATTTTTATTGGTCAATTATATATTATTCCTAAAAATTCTATTGATTAATTACTCATATTATGTTATACTGAGCTCAATCAAACTTAATATGTTAACATATTAATAGATTAACATAACAACAAGTTATCTCAATCAAATTTTATTAAAAGGAGAGCTTTTACACAAAGAAAGGAGATAATATGCAAATACTAAATTATACCCAAAAGTATGAAAAAGAAGTGGTGGATTTATGGAACAAGACATTGACTGCTGATCCGATTACGATTCATAAGTTTAGAAAACAAGCCCTATTTGATGAAAACTTTGATCCTGAACTGTGTTATGTAGCAGTAGAAGATGACCAAGTAGTTGGATTTCTGCTTTCAACCAAAAGAAAGTTTCCATATCTTGAAAGGGGCTTAGAACCTAAAAGAGGCTGGATTAATGTAATGTTTGTAGACCAGGCTTACAGAAGAAAGGGAATTGGAACAGCTTTGGTTAAGCACTCGGAAGAAAAGTTAAAATCCTTGGGGGTTGAGGAGGTTACATTAGCAGCATATAGTCCAAATTATTTTTTCCCAGGCGTAGATAAAGACAACTACAGTGATGCCATAAAATTCTTCGAGAAGATGGGGTATCAGGCAGGGAAAGAAAGTTATTCCATGTGTAAGGATTTACACGGATATCAAATCAGTCAGGATACTTTGGACAAGCTGACAAAAGCACAAGAAGCAGGATTCTCCTTTATTAATTTTGAATACAAATATGCCTTAGAACTCCTGGAATTCTTAAAAAATGAATTCGGTGGCGGCTGGAAGCGAAATGCACTGATTTCAATGCAAAATAATTTGGCAGAAGATTGCATTTTATTGGTACTTAATTCTGAGCAACAAATCGTTGGATTCTGTATGCGAATGATTGATGGCAATCCAATGCGTTTTGGCCCGATTGGAGTAAAAGCAGAAGCCAGAAATTATGGCATAGGTGGTATTTTATTTGACCTTATGCAGTTCGAAATGGCAAAACGGGGCATATATCATTTGTTCTTCCTGTCAACGGATGAACCGGGCAGAAGATTTTATGAAAGACATGGTGTTAAGGTGTTTAGAACCTTTGTTGACTATAAGAAAACGATTTAAGGAGGATAATAAAAAATGAGCGAAATTAAACGAATTGTAAGCGTAGGAGCACATTCATTGGATGCAGAGATAATGGGTGGTCCTCTTATGCTAAAATACGCAAAACAAGGGGCCCATTGCACCTATGTTCATGTGACGCAAGGCCGTTTGGAAGATCCAAATGCAACGGAAGAAGAAAAGAATGCTTATTTAAAAGAATTATTCAACCAAAACCAACGGGCTGCTGAAAAATTAAACGGAGATTATATTTGGTTAGGATATGTTTCCAGCAATATGCCTTCATTAGAAGAATTTGCTGCAAGATTGGAGCAGTATTTTGTGGATGAGAAAGTAGATTTAGTTATCACCCACTGGCGTGGTTCAATGCATCCAAGACATATTAACACCCATGATGCCGTAACTACTGCAGTAAAACGTTTACGTGAAAAAGGAAGTTCTATCAGATTACTTTATGGGGAAAACTTTGAAGATTTGGTTGGTTTTATCCCACAGGCTTATTTCAAGCTTGAACTAGAGGAAGTGGAACAATGGTTTTCAGCTTTAAGAGAGTACTCAGTATTTTGCGGGAAAGTAAATAATTTTCCATATACCGAATACTATCCAACGATAGGTAAAGTTCGTCAGATTGAATCTAATAATACTGGTTTTACGGCGGTTTATATGTATGCCAGTCTGATAGAAAATAAATTATGGTGATTGATATGAACGAAGTAAAAATAGACCATTTAAAAACAGAAAGTCGTAATCCTAGAACGCTGAAATTAGATACCATGTCCACGATGGAACTCCTTCGTATTATGAACGAAGAAGATCAAAAAGTCATTGATGCGGTAAAAGAAGCTTTACCTCAAATTGAAAAATGCATTCAATTGGTAATTCATGCACTTAATAATAATGGGCGATTGATTTATATTGGTGCTGGAACAAGCGGTAGATTAGGAATTTTGGATGCAGTCGAATGTGTTCCTACTTTCTCTACGACGGATGAAGTCATTGGCATCATAGCAGGTGGAGAAAAAGCCTTTGTAAGGGCGGTGGAAGGTGCAGAAGATTCTGAAGAACTGGCAGTTAAAGATTTAGAGGCTGTTAATGCGGGAGAAAATGATGTTATTGTTGGAATCGCAGCTTCTGGAAGAACTCCTTAGAAGCTAAAAAACTACTCAACCAGGAAAGCACTGTAAATCGTTTGGTGATTGTTAAATTTCCTCAAAAATTAGAGGAGCTGAAAGAAGAAATCGAACAACATGCGGAGCTGGTCATTCTGGGGAACATTGCAAAACGTTCAGATACGGTTCATAAAGTGAGTGGTGCAACAGGAATTTTCTATTTAAGTGACCGTGATGTAGAAATTATAGATGATATCATTTCAAAAGGTACGGAAGTTTGCTTTCAGCAATTACCTAATACTACAAAAACAAATTGGGATGCGTTTAAAAAATCTATTGATTAGAGAAGGGGAAGGATTATGCAAATTTATCAAATCGTTCTTATTGCTTTATTTGTGTATTTGGGGTCCATCGGATCGATTGTGGGGAATACCATTGGTTGGTACACCTTAGGAAGACCTTTGGTTGCGGCATTTGTCGTAGGGCTTATTATGGGGGATTTTCAAACTGCTGTAATGATTGGGATTGCACTTCAAATTATGTATATGGGTAATGTAACACCTGGTGGTGCAGTTGCATGGGATTTATCATATGCAACTTATATTGGTACAGCAGGAGCCCTTGTTTTTGGCAGAGGGTTAGATACCGCTCAAGTTATTGGATTAGCAGTTGTTTTTGCTGGTATTGGTGGTCTAGTAGGACAAATTATGTGGAATATTTCCTATGCGCTCAATCTTCCATTAAACCGTATAGCTCAAAAATATGCTGAGGCAGGAGAAACCAAAAAGATGTTTATTCCAAACCTTGTTTTAGGACAGTTGATTGGTTTTGCATGTCGTTTCATTCCTGCAGTAATCGTATTAACATCTATGACGGCAGCCTCTGCCCAAGGAGATTTTGCATCCTTAATTCCTGGCTGGGTTACAACCGCATTGGGTGTTTTTGGCGGCATGATGGCTTCACTGGGAATGGGAATTATTATTTCTTTCTTATTTAAGAAAAAATATCACATCGTTATATTCCTTGCCGGATTCATTTTGGTAACCTATTTCAACCTTAGTACCATGGCAGTTGCCGTCTTAGCAATTATTATCGCTATTTTATATTATGTTTCTATTACAAGCTTAGAGGCTAAGAGGGGAGATATGCAATAATGAAAAAGATTAGTCAGAAAACGCTTAAAAAGTCATTTTTAAATTGGTTTTTCTGGAATGGATGTTCACAACAGGCAGAAAGTATGCTGGGTCTTGCATTTGGACAATCTATGGCACCGGTTATTGATGAATTATATGATACAAAAGAAGAAAAATCAGAAGCTCTAAAAAGACACATTACTTTATTTAATACGGAAGCACAAGTTGGCTCCATTTGTAATGGTATTGTTTGTGGATTAGAAGAAGCCAATGCCAATGGAAACTGTACCCCTGACTTAATCAGTAGTGTTAAAGTTGCCTTAATTGGTCCAACTTCTGCGATTGGGGATTCCTTATGGGTTGCAACATTTATTCCTATTCTTTTAACCATTTGTCTTTCAATCTCCCAGGCATCTTTAGCAACGGGTTGGTTAGGTCCTGTATTATACATGCTGGTTTATCCAATCGGAACCTTTATGCTGAGCTGGTACTTGTTTAAATTGGGTTATAAATCCGGTATTGAAGGAATGCAGACATTTATGTCAACAGGCAAGTTGAATTATTTAACAGATACTATGACAGTGTTAGGATTAATTGTTGTCGGCGCATTAACTGCATCATTCGTTACCCTTAAATTACCGATTCAAATTGTGAGAGATGTGTACGATGCTGCAGCAGGGCAGGTATTAGAAAATCAGGTTATTTTTGATGCGGATAAAGTTGTTAATTCTATTTTCCCTAATATCTTGCCATTACTCTTAACTTTGGCGGTTTATTATTTATATTCCAAGAAAAAATGGTCTCCTCTTAAATTAATGGGATTAATCTTTGTGTTTGCTTGTGTTCTTACATTTATTGGATACGCAACAGGCGTTTATGTATAATCGAAATATTGAGATGAGTTTTAACATGTTGGTTAATATGAGATGGGGACTTTAATGCTGTTTTGTATTAAGGTCTCTGTCTTTCGTTTAACTAAAAAGCTAAACGACAGTAGACAGGTGTTGCTTAAAGTTAGCAAATTGCGGAAAGGTATGGGTGTTTATATGAAAAGAGTTGTCGTGATGGGGCATGGTGGATATGCCGAAGGTGTAAAGCAAAATCTGGAAATGATTGTTGGAGTTTCTGAGTCAATGTATTTTGTTGATTTAACGAAGGAAGATGACTTAGCGGCTTTTAAAACTAAAGTAGAGGATGTATTAAAAGGATTTAATGATGAAGATGAAGTGTTATTTGTATGTGATTTATTGGGTGCGTCACCGTTTAGAGTGGCGGCAGAGTTTTGTGTTAGTAAATCAGGTAAATATTATACAGTAGCAGGTCTTAATACAATGGCACTTATAGAATTAAGTATGATTGAGGACAGTGAGTTATCCATTGAAGAACTGGCAAATCGTGCAGTTGAAACCACTAAGACAGCTGTGGCAAAGTTTCCTGAATAAGAAATGCGGCAATATTTGCACGTCTTAAATGGTATGTTATAATATTGGCTAGTTATGATATTAACATATTAGGGGGTATTATTTATGGAATATAAAGTACCAAAGTATCTACAAATAAAAAATGATATTATAAATGCCATTAAGTCAGGCGAGTTAAAGCCGGGAGATAAAGTAGATAGCGAATCTGTTCTTAAGAAAAAATATAATGTATCTTCTATTACTGTTAGAAAAGCATTTAATGATTTAATCAATGAAAATTATCTGATAGGCGTTCAGGGTGTAGGAACATTTGTAGCAAAAGAGCGCATCAATCGCAAGTTGACTTCTATAAGCTTTAGTGATGAACTCTTGCAGCAAGGTTATAAGATTGACATGCAGGTTGATAAAATTGAAGAAATGATTAACGAGAGAATTGCAGAAAAACTGGAAATACCCCCTGATCAATCAATCATTTGTGTTAAAAGAATCAGAATGGTCAATAATGAACCTGTTGCCTATCAAAGTTCTTTTATGGATAGTCGTGTATTTAGTCTTGAACAAGCTCAGAAGATTTATGAAAGTAAGTCATTTTATAAAACATTAGCAGAGCATGATATTATTCCGGTTGGAGCAACTGAAAACTATTCCGTTAAAGCAGTAAATGACAGTCATATTGCAAAATTGATGAATTTAAAAAAGGGAACGGATACTTTCTTTGTTAAGAGAACCACTTTTGGTGAATCAGGGAAAATTATCGAATATGCTGAAACTTATTTTAATAAAGATTGGTATTCTGTTACGGTAGAAGTAAAAATTTAGGTATCTATGGACAGCAATAAGGAGGAAAAGTAATGGTACAGAAAGATCTTGTTGTTATTAACGAATCAGGGCTTCATGCAAGACCTGCAGGGCTTTTAGTTAAAGCGGCTTCAAAATTTAAATCCAATATTACAATTCTTTATCAGGATAAAAATATTAATGTAAAATCTCTTTTGAATGTTTTAAGTGCAGGGATTGCTAGTGGTAGTAAAATCACCCTGGTATGTGAGGGAGAGGATGAGCAAGAAGCCTTAAAGACTTTAACGGAGCTCATTGAATCTGGATTAGGCGAGTAGTATAATTACAGGGAAAGATATATTATATTGACAGCATATGGAGGTAAAAATGAAAAGCGGAATAGCAGCTTCAAAAGGATATGCGATAGGAAAGGTAATTATAAAATCGCATCAAGAAATAAAGGTTACAGATGAATTGATTACTGATATTAAGGGAGAAAAAGAAAAATTTTTATCAGCTGTTGAAGAGACAAAAAGGCAGTTAGAAAAATTGAAAGAGCAAACGGCACGGTCCATGGGAGAAGAGGAAGCAGAGATTTTTGAAGCCCATATGATGATGCTTGAAGATTGTGAATTAGTAGATGCAATTATTTCTGAGATAGAAGTCAATCATTTTAATGTAATAAAGGCCGTAAGTCAAGCGACGGATCGCTTTATTGCACAATTTGAAGCCATTGAAGACGAATATTTAAGAGAACGTGCAGCAGATCTTAAAGATGTGAGAAACCGATTGATGGCAAATCTTACGGGAAATTCTGTTGATTTTAAAATTGATGAAGAAAACATTGTCGTCGTTGCTCATGACCTGACTCCTTCAGACACAGCCCAGTTAGATAAAAACAAAGTGATTGCATTCTTAACTGATGTGGGAGGCAGAACGTCCCACTCAGCAATTATGGCCAGAACTCTGGAAATACCTGCGGTTGTTGGTATGGGGGATATTACATCCTCTGTAAAAAATGGAGACAAGGTTATTGTTGATGGATTTACCGGAAGCGTCATCATTAATCCAGGCGATGACGACTTGGAAATATATAAAAAGAAGATTAACGAGTATCAAGAGGAATTAAAAGACTTAAAAAAACTCGTATCCTGTGAAACGAGAACCAAACAGGGAAAGAGAATTTATGTTGCAGGGAATATCGGCAAACCTGAGGACATATACCAGGTTATTGAAAATGGCGGAGACGGTGTAGGATTGTTCCGTACAGAGTTTTTATATATGGATAGAAACAGTGCACCTACCGAAGAGGAGCAATTTGAAAGTTATAAATTTGTGTTGGAGAAAATGGGAGACAAAAAAGTGGTGATCAGAACCCTTGATATCGGCGGTGATAAAACCCTGCCTTATATGAATCTTCCTGATGAAATGAATCCATTTCTTGGATACCGGGCAATTAGGCTTTGTCTGGATCAAAAAGATCTCTTTAAAACACAATTAAGAGCTTTATTACGAGCTTCTATATATGGTAATCTCAGTGTTATGTTTCCAATGATCTCAGGAGTACAAGAATTTCTCGCTACAAAAGAAATCGTAGAGGAATGTAAGAGAGAGTTGGATGAGCATGGGGTGGTATACTCAAACGACATCGAATGGGGTATTATGATTGAAGTGCCTTCAGCAGCACTTTGTGCAGAAGAACTTGCTCAATATGTAGACTTCTTTTCTATCGGAACAAATGATTTAATCCAATATACCTTGGCTGTGGATCGTATGAGTGAGAAAGTGTCTTATATTTATAATCCTATGCATCCGGCTGTTCTGAAGCTCATAAAAATGACGATTGACGGTGCACATAAACATGGCAAATGGGTCGGCATGTGCGGTGAAATGGCAGGAGACGAAAGTGCCATTCCAACCTTAGTTGAATACGGCCTTGATGAATTTTCCATGAGTGCCTCTTCAATACTATCAGCTAAAAAATTAATCATGGTCCTCTAAATTTTGGTGCTGTTTGTCCACATTTGAATAAATGAATAATAATAAGACATAGAGTTATTTTAGCTCTATGTTTTTTTATTCAGCTAAGTACTTAATGATATTATGTAAAAAGGATTATTTAGTAAAGAAGACTGCCATGCAAAAGATTATTTTAAATATTATCAACGAATTTGGCGTTGTCCCTATCGTTCGAAGTTTAATATCCATGACGGCAGGGGCGGCGAAAATGCTTGAAAGACAAAACTCTTATGAAGAGTAATGTCTCATAGTATCTTGCAGTTGTTTACGAATGTAATCGATCACTTTTTGTGGTTTAATTACTTTTGCATTCGTACCTAACTGAAGAAAAAAATCAGAAACATAGGCAAGTTCACTCTTATCAATATACAGTTCAACGCAGCCATGATTTTCATTTTTAATTTGGACATGTGGTTCCAGCCAGGGCTGACTTATACATTTTCGTATTCCTTCTCTGGTTAATTCTGCATATATATGAATGGGCTCTCTGGGTTCCTGCGTCATTTGAGTTTCCAGCCAGGTATCGAGATGTATACCAGTATTATATTTCTTTTCTGTATTTTTTAATTTCAATATCCGGTCCAAACGGAAAACTCGAATTTCATTACAGCTTAAGTCAACCGTGGGCATATACCAACAGCCATCATAAACATATACGCCAATAGGAGCTATTTCTCGGTTTGTGTTTTTGTGCTTTGATTGATATTGAATGTCAAGTACGTAATTTTCTAAAGCAGCTTCTATAATTTCCTTAAGAAATGGGGAAGACAGTCCTCTATTTTTATTCCAGAAGGACAATACAGAATCAAGATGATCAATTTTATTTCTTGTGTCAGGCGGAAGATATGCATATAACTTTCTATAAACAGACTGCATATCTATTTCAAAGGGCAGTGATTTATAATATTTAAGGGATTGAAAAGCAAAGAAGATGGCATAGGCTTCATTCTCATTAAAAAATATAGGAGGAAGCACCCTGTTATCGAGTATGCGATAACCACCGTTACGACCAGGTTCGGTATAGAGCGGAATCCCCATCTCACTTAATTCCATCAAGTATCTGTGTGCCGTTCTTATTGAAATATGAAATTCATGTGCGACATCTTGAGCAGTGAATCTGCGTACTGAATTAACATACAGAATTAAATCAAATAATAATTTTGCTTTAGACATATTTTTCTCCTTTCTAAACCATGACAAGTATTGTCATGGTTTTAATGTATACTATTATTTATAAATCAGCAAGAGGAGGAATGTAAAATGAAGGCAGCAGTAATTTATCAATTCGGTGGTCCGGATGAACTTGTGGTATCTGATGTTCCAGTTCCCAGCATTGAAGACAATGAGGTGCTTATTAAAATAGAGTATGCAGGGATTGGTCAGTGGGATATTTTTGAGAGAGAAGGCGGGTATGATGCAATGCTGGGGCTTGGCTCAAAATTTCCGTATATATTAGGTTCAGAGGGATCGGGAGTTGTATATGCCAAAGGAAAGAATGTAAAGCATCTTGAGGTCGGGGATAAAGTTTATGCTTCTGGTTTCTTAAACCCCAAAGGTGGTTTTTATGCAGAATTTGTTGCAATTGATTCGAAATATGCAGTGAAGGTTCCGGAATCCATAACATTGCAGGAAGCCGGAGTTATTTCAGGAGTTGGATTAACCGCACTTCGCGGCCTTGAAGATGAATTGGAACTTAAGAAAGATGAATCCATTATGGTTTTGGGAGCCAGTGGAGGAATCGGTCACTTGGCTGTTCAACTGGCAAAAAATATGGGAGCCAAGGTTTTTGCCATAGCGTCAGGCGAAGATGGAGTGAACTTGTTAAGAAAACTCGGTGTGGAAGATGTGGTGGACGGACATAAAGATGATGTATTATCAGCTGCAAAAAAAATTGCTCCGGATGGTTTTGACGCTGCATTGTTTACTGCAGGAGGAAATCTTGCCAATTTATTGGTTCAGTGCATTCGCCCTGGAGGACGCATAGCCTATCCAAACGGCATATATCCTATTCCGGAGAAAAGGTCTGATGTCAGTTTGATTGGATATAATGGCGAACCGGAGCCTGAGATTATAAACAGATTAAATCATTGGATCACTTCAGGTAAATTGAGGGCACATATTGATAAAATATTTTTGCTGGAAGAGGCCCATAAAGCCCATGTAGCTCTTAATAATCACTACTTGGGTAAACTTTGCTTTAAAATCAATGCTTAGTTAGAGAGGAGTTATTTTTGAATGTTATTTTATTTAAAAATCAAATAAGGTATAATGATTAATAAGCGATACGATATTTATAAAAAGCATAAATTTATGATAGAGGAACCCAAAAAGAGGAGGGAGGCATGATGGAATTTTAATGTTATATAATAGTTATAGAAACAGACCTGCTAAAGAGAGAATGGAGGAGTATTATGTTATTAGTATATTATCCGAAATGCACGACCTGTCAGAAGGCTAAAAAGTGGTTGGAGGAAAAAGGTGTAACTTTTGAAGAAAGACATATCAAAGAAAATAATCCTTCAATCGATGAATTGAAAAATTGGCATAAAAAGAGTGGACTACCCCTAAAGAAATTCTTTAATACCAGTGGCTTATTATATAAAGAACTAAAGCTTAAGGACAAGCTTCCGACCATGAGCGAAGAGGAGCAGTATGCTCTCTTGGCATCCGATGGGATGTTGGTAAAACGGCCTATTCTTATTGGTGATGATTTTGTTCTGGTAGGTTTTAAAGAGGCCGATTGGAAAGCTGTCCTTGGCATCTAATAACCCATATTTGTATAAACGCTTTTGAATTTGAAGTCCGTTATGATAATATTTTGTGTAGAGCATATAAAAATGAACAAATAAACAGGGGGATATGCCATGTTAGGAACTTTTGTTTATTCGAATCCTACTAAGTTGTATTTTGGAGAGGATTCACTCAAATTCTTGAATGATGAATTACCTAAATACGGGAAGAAAGTTATGTTGATTTACGGAGGAGGTTCCATTAAAAAAATAGGGCTTTATGATGAAATTATAAAAATCCTTAAAGAAAACGATAAGGAAATCATTGAGGATGGAGGAGTTATGCCCAACCCGACTGTTGAAAAGCTGTATGAAGGTTGCAGAATTGCTAAGGAGAACAATGTGGATTTGATCCTGGCTGTTGGCGGTGGTTCGGTATGCGATTATGCAAAGGCAGTTTCAGCTTCTGCTTATTGTGAGGAAGATCCATGGGATAAATATTTCATACGCATGGAAGAAGTAGATAATAAAATCATTCCCGTTGGCTGTGTGCTTACCATGGTTGGAACAGGTTCTGAGATGAATGGTGGTTCCGTTATCACAAACACTGCCACAAAGCAAAAGATTGGTTGTGGTTTTGACGAGAAGGTTTTCCCTAAGTTTTCGATATTAAATCCCATATATACCTTTAGCGTTCCCCGATATCAAATGGTGGCAGGATTTTTTGATATTATGTCCCATATCCTGGAACAGTATTTCTCCGGTGATGACGATAACACCTCAGATTACATAATGGAAGGATTATTAAGATCCTTAATTCATAGTTCAAGAATCGCCGTTAAAAATCCCAAAGATTACGAAGCAAGAAGCAACATTATGTGGACCTCAACATGGGCGCTTAATACCCTGGTTGAAAAAGGCAAGTCTGAAGATTGGATGGTCCACATGATCGGACAAGCGATTGGAGGATATACTGATGCGACCCATGGAATGACTTTATCTGCCGTTTCCATGCCCTACTATCGCTATATTATGCCTTATGGACTTCATAAATTCAAACGCTACGCCATCAATGTTTGGAATGTTAATCCCGACGGAAAAACGGACGAGCAGATTGCCAAAGAAGGGCTTAACCGAATGGAAGAATATATGAAAGAAATAGGCCTTGTAATGAATATTAAGGATTTGGGCGTTACAGAGGATATGCTTGAAGGCATTGCAGACAACACATTCATTTTAACTGGTGGTTACAAGGTGCTAACCCGTGAGGAAATTATAGAAATATTAAAAGCCAGCATGTAAAAGATTTTATTTTCTTTAAAAACTTAATCAATAGTTCAATAGAGAGGACATATACGATGTTTAGAGAAATGAGGAGAATTAAACAGTTATTATCCATGGAAGAAACTGAAGCTGTAATGAATAGATGCACAAATGGTGTTATGGCATGCATTGGTGATGAAGATTATCCCTATGCAGTTCCTCTCAGCTATGTGTATTATAATGGCAAAATATATTTTCATTCAGCAAAAGCAGGTCATAAAATAGATGCCATTTTGGAGAATCCAAAGGTTTCTTTTACGGTGATAGATGAAGATACGATTGTCAGCAAGGAATATACTTCTTATTTCCGTAGTGCGATTGCCTTTGGAAAAGCAAGAATTACAGAAGGTACTGAATATCAGGAAGCTTTTAAGGCTTTAGTTGAAAAGTATTCGGGAGACCAGCCTGAAGAAGCCAAGCAAAATATGATAAATAGATGTGATCAAGCATATATTATTGCAATTGATATTGAACATCTTACTGGAAAGGAAGCTATTGAATACGTCAGAGCAAAGAAACAATAACAACTAGAAAAATTTTTAAGCATCTCATTGGAGATGCTTTTTTGTTACATAGGAAATTCCTCTGAATTTCCTATGTAACAAAAAGCCCTTCGGGCAAAATGCACACTCGCGCGTATTGTATTTTGTCGGCTTTGCCGACCGCGCTCGGCGCGAGAGTTTCTCAAGCGAAACTCTTTCTTATACCCGTTGAAGATGTACAAATCATTGAAAAAGCATGAGAGTAAAAATTGCATTTGACAATTTAACTCAAAATTGATAGGATATTATGATTCCTTTTCAACTATTGAACATTTTTTAAGTTTTAACGCCAAAAGTAGAAAACGAGTAATGTTTATCATGCCAATCCACTGGATAAACAATACTCGTTTTTTCTAGAAGGGACTGATGATTATGATTAGAGAATTGGCACGAAGTATACGTGAATACAAGAAACTATCCATTATGACTCCAATACTTATTAGTTTGGAGGTAGTTATTGAATGCATTATTCCGTTTATTACAGCAAATTTGGTAAACGAAATTAAAAATGGATGTGATTTAAACACAATCATTCAATACGGGATGATTCTGATCCTTATGGCATTTTTGTCATTGGCCTTTGGCGGCATTGCAGGAACTACCAGTGCCACTGCGGCCTGTGGCTTTGCAAAGAATTTACGCAAAGATATGTTCTATAGTATTCAGAATTATTCTTTTGAAAACATCGATAAGTTTTTAACTTCATCGTTGATTACCCGTATGACAACTGACGTTACCAATGTGCAGAATGCGTATATGATGCTGATCAGGGTGGCGGTACGAGCTCCGCTGATGCTGATCTTTGCATTTGTGATGGCATTTGTAATGGGGGGGCGTATGGCATGGATTCTCCTTGTGGTTGTTCCTATTCTTGCAATTGGTCTGGGGCTTGTCATATACAAAACATTTCCGTTGTTTAGGAAAGTTTTCACTAAATACGATGCTCTGAATAAATCCATTCAAGAAAACATTAAAGGAATGCGCGTAGTAAAATCTTTCGTTCGTGAAGACTATGAGCAGAAAAAATTTGAGGCAGCAGCTGAAGATGTATGTGCCGATTTTACAAAAGCTGAACGCATTTTAGCGCTGAACGGACCTTTAATGCAGTTTTGCATATATGTAGTCATGATTTTTGTGCTGTCCTTTGGCTCTTATACCATTATTACAAGCAGGGGATTGGCTTTTGATATCGGGCAGTTTTCTGCACTACTAACTTACAATTTTATGATTTTAAGCAGTTTGATGATGCTTTCTATGGTATTCGTTATGATTACTTTGGCTGGCGAATCTGCTAAACGTATCGTTGAAGTATTAAATGAGAAAAGCACTTTGATAAATCCTGAAAATCCTATATATGAAGTTAAAGATGGATCAATTACCTTTGAGAATGTTAGCTTTAAATATTCCAAAAAAGCCGAGAGAATGGCTTTATCAAATATCAATTTACAAATAAAATCCGGCGAAACTATTGGTATTATTGGTGGAACAGGATCTTCGAAAACATCTCTTATTCAACTCATTCCACGTCTATATGATGCGACTGAAGGTGTTGTAAAAGTGGGTGGAATAGATGTAAGGCATTACGATTTGGATACTTTAAGGAATCAGGTTGCAGTTGTTCTGCAGAAGAATATTTTATTCTCCGGAACTATTAAAGAGAATCTCCGTTGGGGCAACAAGGATGCAACCGATGAAGAATTGGTTGAAGCTTGCAAACTTGCATGTGCTGATGAATTTATCAGTCAATTTCCTAAGGGCTATGACACCTATGTTGAGCAAGGGGGAGCCAATTTATCAGGCGGTCAGAAGCAAAGGCTTTGTATCGCCAGGGCACTGCTTAAAAAACCTAAAATATTAATTCTTGACGATTCTACCAGTGCGGTGGATACCAAGACAGATGCCAAAATCCGTAAAGCTTTCCGGGAATACATTCCTGAGACAACCAAAATTATTATTGCTCAGAGAATAGCTTCTGTTGAGGATGCGGACAGAATCATCGTCATGGATAAAGGAACTATCACTGGTATTGGAACCCATAAGGAATTATTGGCTACCAATGCTATTTATCAAGAAATATACTATTCTCAAAATAAGGCGGGTGATCAAAATGACAATTCATCCAACTAAAAATAGAAAATCGATCATCCTTCGTTTGTTTAAAACCATCGTTGAGTTCTATCCGATAATGTTTCCGGCTGTCATTTTATTTATCATATTCAATGCGATTATAGGCTCTATTCCTGCTGTATTTATGCAGAATATTATTGAGCTTATAGAGCAAAACTGGCAGACAGGTGATTGGGATGCAGTAAGCGGCAAAATATTATCCCTTGTTGGGATATTGGTGGTGTTTTATGTTTTATCTCTTGCGAGTGGTTATGCATATAACCAGATGATGGCAATAATTACTCAGGGAACTTTGAAAAAATTCCGTGTAAAAATGTTTAACAGGATGCAAACCTTGCCAATTAAATACGTAGACACGAATAATCACGGTGATATCATGAGCTATTATACCAATGATATCGATACCTTACGACAACTGATTTCTCAGAGTTTTCCACAATTATTGGTATCCAGTATTACAGTAATCTCTGTTTTTAGTATTATGATCTATTACTGTCTGTGGTTAACTCTTGTTGTAGTCATTGGAGTTATTATAATGCTTTTTGTTACCAAAAAGGTTGGGGGCGGTTCTGCCAAATACTTTATTAAGCAGCAGAAAGCCCTTGGCCATCTGGAGGGCTTTGTAGAAGAGATGATGAACGGACAAAAAGTTATCAAAGTTTTTTGCCATGAAAATGAAAGCAAAGCAGATTTTGATAAGATTAATGATTCTTTATTTAATGATGCAAGAGCAGCCAACCGTTATGCAAATATCTTAGGTCCGATATTGAATAATATTGGGAATATACTATATGTCTTTGTTGCGATTAGCGGTGGCATATTATTGATTTCTAATGTTCCGAATGTAAGCATTTCAGGAATTACAATGGGCATTAGTATTGTTGTTCCATTCTTAAACATGACAAAGCAGTTCGTTGGGAATATTAATCAGGTCTCTCATCAGATCAATGCCGTTGTTATGGGAATTGCCGGTGCACAGCGCATCTTTGATTTGATGGATGAAGAACCAGAACAAGATAACGGATATGTTACCTTAGTCAATGTTCGTGAAGAAAATGGACAACTCATTGAATGTAAAGAGAGAACAGGAATTTGGGCATGGAAGCATCCTCACAGTGATGGTTCTGTGACTTATACCAAATTAACCGGCGACGTAAGACTATTCAATGTGGATTTTGAATATGAACCGGGGGAAACCATTTTACATGATGTAAGCCTTTACGCAAAACCAGGACAAAAAGTTGCTTTCGTTGGTGCCACCGGTGCCGGAAAAACAACGATAACCAATTTGCTCAATCGTTTTTATGATATTGCCGATGGGAAAATCCGTTATGACGGTATCAACATTAACAAAATTAAAAAGTCGGATCTTCGCCGTGCCATAGGTATGGTTTTACAGGATACCAATCTTTTTACCGGTACTGTAATGGATAATATACGCTATGGTAAGCTGGATGCTACCGATGAAGAATGTATTGCAGCCGCAAAGCTAGTAGGGGCAGATGATTTTATTACACGGTTGCCCAATGGCTATCATACGATGCTTACTGAAAATGGTGCAAATCTCTCCCAAGGTCAGCGTCAGCTTATTTCCATTGCCAGAGCAGCGGTGGCAGATCCTCCGGTTATGATTTTGGATGAAGCAACATCCTCCATTGATACAAGAACTGAAGCCATCGTTCAGCGAGGAATGGATGCATTGATGAAAGACAGAACAGTATTTGTCATTGCCCATCGCCTTTCCACTGTCAAAAACTCTGATGTGATTATCGTATTGGATCATGGACGTATTATTGAACGGGGTAATCATGAAGAATTGATCGCTAAAAAAGGGCAGTACTATCAACTGTATACCGGTGCATTTGAGTTAGAATAAATTATAATCATTGAAAAGTGTGTAGTTTATAAGGGAATAAATCTTATGCTGCACACTTTTTTTGTTTTTATTAAAGGTTCACTAAAGGCAAATAGTATATGATAAGAAATGTAAGGCGGCCGCTTACAAAAAATATCTTAAGGAGGTATAATAATGAATAAAAAAATATTATCAATGTTAGATACAACAAAAAAGAAAGCAGGTGCTGTTGTGCTTAGTACAGCATTGGTTACAGTACTGGGGGTTAGTACGGTATTTGCAGCAAATTCAATAAATTTTTTACAGGTTAAGATGGAAAATGGAGTTAAAAGTTACTCAACTGATAACGGAAAGACTTGGAGTCAGGATGCTCCCTATGGCATGACAGTAAACGATGAAGAGGGGAAACTTACTATTAGTAATGGAGATCCTTCAAAACTTGGAGAAGGAAAGGGAATTCTGACCAAAATGGAAGACGGTATCAGATACTATTCTACAGATGGAGGAAAGACCTGGAGCCAGGATGCCCCATATGGTGTTACAGCGAGGGACGAAGATGGTAAGATTACCATTTCTAATGGTGTTCCGAAGGATGATAAAGGAAATAGTCTGCTGATTAAAATGGAAGATGGTATTAGGAACTATTCTACTGATGGTGGAAAGACTTGGAGCAAGACACCACCTAAAAGTATAACAGTGAATGAAGACGGAGCTGTGGTCAGCTCCTATGTATATGTGTCATATTTACTGATTCAAATGAGCAGGTGAGGAGGGCCACATATGAGGCTATTAATGGTTGAAGATGAGAAATATATGGCTGAAGCAGTTGCTCAAGTCCTTAAAAAGAATAATTATAGTGTTGACTTGGTCTATAACGGCGAAGATGGATTAGATTATGGCCTTTCAGGCATTTATGATATCATCATTCTGGATATTATGCTTCCTAAAATGGATGGCCTAAGTATACTTAAAGAATTACGTAAAAACGGAATCGAAACACCCTGTATTTTATTAACTGCGAGAGGAGAAATAGAAGATAAGGTGTGCGGTCTTGACAGCGGTGCAGATGATTACCTGGCAAAACCGTTTCATACGGACGAACTTTTAGCCCGTTTGCGGGCCTTAGGGCGAAGAAATACAGAATTGATTAATGATGGCGTCCTCACATACGGAGATATCAAACTGAATCCACATACCCTTCAGCTTAAATGTGGAAGTAAAGAAATAGCATTAACTTTAAAAGAGTCCCAATTGTTAGAGTTGCTCATAAAAAGAAAAGGAATGCTTGTTTCAAAAGAAAATATCATAGAAAAGTTGTGGGGATATGATACGGATGCAGAAGATAATCGTGTAGAAATACATATATCCCTTTTACGAAAAAAGATGGCTCAACTGAATTGCGGCGTTTACATTCATACTATACGGGGCGCAGGATATGTCTTAAAAACGGAAAAGGATGATTGATAAAATGTTTACAAAATTGCGCAATAAATTTCTCATTCTTAATATGGCCATGACTTCAACAGTAATGACTACTGCTTTTCTTGTTATTTATCTCATAAGCTATAATAATATCAATTCTGAAATTACAAAAAAACTCAATCCTCAATTTGGTGTGCAAACGATAATAGGAGAATCGGAATTAGATGACAGTACAGAAAATGGCAGACCAAAAATTTTAAATCGAAGATTTTCAGCAGACGATACGTACTCATTTATTGTTCAGGTAGATGAACATGGTGAGATTTTAAATATAGATTCCCCTTTTAATATGCAAGATGAAATATACAAAAAAGCTGTTGATATTGCTTGGGGCAATAAACACAAAAATTCAGCAATAACTTTGGAAGGTAAGCAATGGAGATATTCCATTACACAAATGAAACAACATATTATCCAAGAGAACGGGCAGTCGTATACCGTTGCAGAAAACAAATATAACATAATGTTTTTAGATGTTACGACATATAAAGAAACACTTTTTCAATTGCTTATGACATTACTTTCTGTAGGAATAGTAATACTTGTTGTTCTTTTTTTCGTAAGTCTTTACTTTGCTAACCGAGTCATTCAGCCAATAGCAGAAGCATGGGAAAGGCAGAAGCAATTTGTAGCCGACGCCTCCCATGAACTAAAAACACCTATTTCAATTATCAATGCCAATTACGATGTGCTTTTGGCGAATAAGGAAGAAACCATTGAGAGCCAGTTAAAATGGCTTGATTATATAAAGATTGGAACCGACAGAATGACAAAGCTTGTCAACGACCTTTTATCTCTGGCAAAAATGGAGGATATGAGATTTGAAATGCAAAATATTGTATTCAATATAAGCAATATGATTCATGACGTGATATTATCCGTGGAAGCTGTAATAGCTGAAAAAGATATTAGGTTTACCTCATCCATTGAACCTGATATAATGGTTAAAAGCGACCCTGAAAGAATTAAGCAGGTTATCATGATTTTATTGGATAATGCCTTAAAATATACAGACCCAAAGGGGCAGATTGATATATCCCTGATTCCATCCAAACATCATATTGTTTTTTCTATAAAAAATACGGGGAAAGGGATCCCTGAACAAGATTTGCCGAAAATATTTGACAGATTTTATCGAGCAGATCCTTCCAGAACCTATGAAATAGGCAGCTATGGCTTAGGATTATCCATTGCCAAAACAATTATAGAACGACTAGGCGGTGAAATATACGCCGAAAGTGTGGAAAAAGAATATGCAAAATTTACATTTACACTTGCACGTTAGAATATATTGGTGACTGTTTGTTTACATTGGATGCAGTTGTTTTAGTTGGATTGTAAATATATTAGATTCATTACTGCTTTTCTTGTATTCTAGGCTAATACCTTCGATACGCTTTTCTAAAAACATATCGAAGGTATATTTTTTTATAAAAAATCAATCTTTATATTGATATATTAAAATATATTGTTATAATATATAAGTATATTATCAATGACTTATATACGTATGTTGCCTTTTATGCTGTATGGGCAAAAATTTTCTAATAGTAAAGGAGGATAACATGAAAAAAGCAATGGTCAATCAAACAGAATGTGTAGCATGTGGAGTTTGTAAAAAAGTTTGTCCACGTCAAGCCATCACTATATTTCATGGAATTTACGCAGAGGTTAACGAAGATTTATGTGTTGGATGCAGAAAGTGTGAGAAGGCATGTCCCGCTTCTGTAATTCAAGTTGTACAAAAGGAGGTTAAAGCATGAAGAAGTGGAATGAATATTTATGGATATTCTCAGCACTATATCTGACTTTAGGTTTTTTTAATATTTTATTTGCATGGATAGGGATGATCTGCTTTATTACTCCATTATTACTTTCGATAATAGGTAAGGGCAAGTTATACTGCAACAGCTATTGTGGAAGAGGACAGTTATTTGAATTATTGGGAGACAGGCTTAAACTCTCTTCAAATCGTAATATTCCTGCATTCCTAAGAAGCAAATGGTTTCGTTATGGATTTTTAGTATTTTTTATGACTATGTTTGGATTAATGATTTTTTCTACTTATTTGGTTTTTAATGGATCGAATAATTTGAAAGAAGTAGTTACTCTTTTATGGACAATTCAACTTCCTTGGAACTGGACTAACACCAGTTCAGTATCCCCTTGGATTGCCCAATTTGCTTTTGGGTTTTATAGTGTTATGCTTACATCCACTATTTTGGGACTATTAACAATGATTTTCTTTAAACCCCGCTCATGGTGTGTTTATTGCCCTATGGGTACAATGACTCAGGGGATAAGTATGCTAAAGTATAAAAAGGAAATTAATAAAATTCGTTAGGCCTTTATATGGTGTTTTCCATCCCAGAGGTCTTATCGGAAAACAGTTATAGTCCCTTTTGTTATATGTATTGAGTTGTTTTTTAAAGTTATCAAATAATAGAAAGTATGCGTTGTATAGAATCGTTCATTGTCTTTTCTGTGGTTTCGTTCTACTTTATCATTATGTCTGTCTGGGAGTAAATGGACGTATCAGTTTATATAAAATGCCTAATTGTTTTAGACGAACTTTTAAAAAGGCCTTTAGTGAATTCTAGACTAAATGCAAATTTTTATCGCTGTTTAATAGTTATAAAATGTTTAATGACTAAAAGTAATAAATTATTTGCAACTGTAAATGTTTATAAAAGGCATAATAGCATCGGTTAAATGCTATTATGCCTTTTTATAAATTATTCATTGATATATCAAAGCCTAAGGCAGTTAACATTTTTTTATCCTGATCGATATTATTGCCTACAGTAGTTAACATATCCCCTGTAATGGTTGCATTGGCACCAGATAGAAATACTCTTTTACCGCCGTCTTTAAAATAATTTCTACCCGCTGCCATACGGATATATGCAGTAGGGTTAATATAGCGAAAGATTGCTATGGTTCTTAGAATTTCATCTTCAGTAAGAGGTTCTATATTTTCAAAGCATGTATTTTTAATAGGTATAAGTGCATTGATAGGAATCGATTCAATTTCCAACTCAGCTAAATTAAGAGCCATATCGATTCTATCTTCCCAGGTTTCTCCCATGCCTATAATGCCTCCGGAGCAAACTTTAAGTCCTGCTTCTTTAGCAAGTTGAATTTCGTTTATCTTGTCTTCATAGGTATGGGTTGTACAAATATTAGGGAAATAGCGTTTAGATGTTTCGAGATTTGCATGATACATGGAAACTCCGGCTTTTTTTAATCGAATAAGCTGTTTTTTTGTTAACAAGCCATGGGATGCACAAAGCTCAATATCACATTTAGATTTCATTTTTTGATATGCTTCAAGGGCTTTCTCAAAGTCTTTATCACTTAAAGATCTTCCTGATGTTACAATAGAGTAGCGGTGAATGCCTTTTGTCTGATGTTTTTTACAATCTTCAAGGATGATATCAGGCTCTAAAAACTCATATTCTTGTATCCCAGTTTTATGATGAGAGGATTGGGCACAAAATTTACAGTTTTCACTGCAGCGGCCACTACGCCCATTAATGATGCTGCAAAGATCTACTTTGTTGCCGCATAATGCTTCCCGGATCGTATTTGCCCCTTCAAGCAATTCATCTAAATCAGCTTCTAAAAAGAAATTTAAATCTTCCCCTCTTTTTAAACGTCTGCCTCTAATAATTTCTTCTGCTAAATTTCGCATAGTTACCTCCAAATAGATAATTTAATTAAAAATAATGATAAACTTACACTCAATATATATTATATTAAAAGCATTGTCAACTATATAAAAACATAAGGTTAACAATATAAGTGAAATAAAATTTTATTCCTTTCTTTCGAAAATTTCAAAACAGATATTTAACTTTTTCTGGGGACGTTGTATAGTATATTACAGAAACACGCTTATTCGATTATATTAAAGATTCTTTGAATAACAAAATATTTGTTAAGAGGATTTAACAGAATATATTAGTGATTATATTAAAATGTGTTATGATGGATTTAAATTTGATGAATACAAGAAAGAACAATATTCAAAAACGCATATGGCGGCCATCCAAGATTTAAGAGATGAGTTAGAGACGTTTATCCATGTATATCTTAAAGTTCCTAAAAGTGATATAGAAACATTTCAAGAGTTATCAGCTGGTAAAATACAGTTAATTATTGAAAGGAGCTTAAATGATGATGAAAACGAAAATAGATAAACTCATGGATATAACTATCATTTGCCTATGCGTTGGTTTGTTCATATGCAGTTTAATATTTATCAATAAGTATATGGACGCTTTTTCGGATTATTATAGGAGTGCAGACGAGTATATATGGTACCTTAATGATAAAAAATATAGCCAAATGACAGTCCAAATGTACCTAAGCAAACATGTTGCAAATCCACCAGAGGACCTTAAAGAGTGCATAGCTATCGCAGAATATTATAAGAATGCGTCGTATTATAAAATGTACAATGAAACAGGAGAATCTCAAAAGGCGATGCAATATCTTTCTAAGATGGATGAAAACAAAAAAACTATTGGAAACTTGTCCTTTGCCATTACAGAAATTAATGAAGAACTTGAAATTGATCCTAGTAAAAAATGAAGAAAAATAAAATGAAAAAACTTTTTTATAATATTAAAAACAATATAAAATCAGGAAAACATATTAAACAGAGATCTATTAAGTTAACAAATTTACAGGATATTGAAAAATACATTCTTGTATGCAGGAAAAAGAACAGATATAAAGAAATAAAAATTATAATGTTTAAAAGAGGTGCAAGATGTGAAAACAATTCAAGTTGCAGCAGGAGTTATTATCCATGATGATAAAGTTTTAATTACAAGACGTGCACCAAATGAAAAGTTTGCTGGCAGCTGGGAGTTCCCTGGGGGTAAAATTGAACCTAACGAAACGCCAGAAGACTGCCTTGTTAGAGAGGTTAAAGAGGAACTAAATATAGATATCTCTGTTGATAAATTTTGCGCAGAAGTAACTTATGATTACGGTCATATGATCGTTCATCTGATGACATATTATTGTACAATCATCAATGGAGAAATTCTGATGTCTGTTCATGACCAATACAAATGGGTTAGAACAAATGATTTACTAAAATACGATTTTTTGCCGGCAGATATTCCGATAGTTAAAAAGATT
>JAAYMW010000032.1 GCA_012521175.1 Candidatus Epulonipiscium sp. | reverse complement strand
CCGCCCAATTGCTTTTTGGGTAATATACCGGATATTCCTTTGAAGATTCCCCAAGTATTGTTCCATTGTGATCCACAGCAAGCACTTTTACAGAAGAAGTTCCTAAATCAATCCCCAAAAAAATCATTTTGCTCCTCCTTAAAGGGGTTGCCACGATGGGCAACCCGATATTATAGATTGTTATTTAATTATTACATAAAACTATTCCATTGTATAGATGTATCGATTAATTTTGTCTTCTAATAATTCTTGTTTTCCGGATTTGTTTACAATCTTATCGTGTTTTAAAGCATAGGCGGTTAATTCTTCAAAGCCTATTTTATTTTCTACGATATCTTTTCCGATGCCTTCATTGTAACTTGCATATCTTTCTTCGATAAAGCTTTCTAATACTTTATCTTGAAGCAATTTATCCGCAATGATAAGACCCCTTGCAAAGGTATCCATACCAACAATGTATCCGATGAATAAGTCTTCTACTTCAAAGGAACCTCTTCTTACCTTAGCGTCGAAGTTAAATCCTCCAGGTGCGATACCTCCGTTTTTAAGCACTTCGTACATCGCTAAAACAGCATCGTAGATGTTTGTTGGGAATTGGTCTGTATCCCATCCTAATAGCATGTCTCCCTGGTTAGCATCGATACTTCCTAATACGCCGTTAATTCTTGCCATGTTCAGTTCATGTTGGAAGGTATGTCCTGCTAAAGTCGCATGGTTCGCTTCTATATTCATTTTGAAATGGTCTTGTAAATTATATTTTCTTAAGAATCCTAAAACAGTCATTGTATCAAAATCGTATTGATGTTTTGTAGGTTCTTTTGGTTTTGGCTCGATTAAGAATTGTCCTGTAAAGCCAATTTTCTTAGCATAATCTACTGCCATTTGTAAAAATCTTGCATAGTTGTCTTGTTCTAAAGCTGTATTGGTGTTAAGAAGTGTTTCATAACCTTCTCTTCCACCCCAGAATACATAGTTTTCTCCGCCAAATTTCTTAGTAAGGTCAATGGCTTTTTTAACCTGAGCCGCCGCAAAAGCAAATACATCCGCATTAGGAGAAGTAGATGCTCCGTGAACGAATCTTGGATGGCTGAATGCATTGGTTGTTCCCCATAAACATTTGATACCTGTTTTTTTCATTAATTCTAAGATGTAATCAGAGATTTCATCTAAATTAGCAAATTTTTCTTCTAAGGAATTGCCTTCTGGTGCAATATCAAGGTCATGGAAACAGAAATATTCGATACCTAATTTGCTCATAAATTCAAATCCTGCTTCTGCTCTCGCTTTAGCAAGTTCCATGCCTTCTTTTCCTGCCCAAGGTCTCTGGGCTGTGCCTTCTCCAAACATATCAGCGCCCATAGCAGTTAAAGTATGCCAATAGCTCATAGCAAATCTGAAATGATCCTTCATTGGTTTACCAGCAACTACTTTTTCTGGGTCATAGTATTTAAATGCTAAAGGATTCGTAGACTTAGGTCCTTCATATTGAATTTTCTTAATACCTTCAAAATATTCTTTCATTAGATCCCCTCCAGGCTTTTTAAATTGGTTTTAATAACTTAATTCTATTATAATCGATTTAGAGAACTTTTTCAACCCGTTTTAATAAGTTATTATTAAATATTTTCTTGCATTTTGCCTGAAGGGCTTTTTATTATATAGTAAATCCGAAAGGATTTCCTATATAATAAAAAACAGAGCACTTACAAGTGCTCTGTTTTTTATTTGAATGCGGATGAAGGGAGTCGAACCCCCACGGTGTTGCCACCAGCAGATTTTGAGTCTGCTGCGTCTGCCAATTCCGCCACATCCGCCTATACTGGGTAGGAAGGATTCGAACCTTCGGATGCAGGAGTCAGAATCCTGTGCCTTACCGCTTGGCGACTACCCAACAGTATTTAATTGTCCGAACAACAATGTATTCTATCATAAAAAATTAAATTTGTCTAGTAGTTTATACAAGAAAACGACTATGCTGTAATTATGGTGCCCGTTTGTCCAGACAAACAGGCACCATTCATACTTTCTACGCCCTCATTGTACTTTGAATCTTTTCATGGATTGCCTTTGCCGCTTTTTTACCTGCCCCCATAGCTAGAATAACGGTGGCTGCACCAGTTACCACATCTCCTCCGGCATACACATTTTCTTTGCTGGTGTGCATGGTTTCTTCTTCTACAATAATGCCGCCCCATTTATGGGTAGCTAAGCCAGGAGTCGTCTGACGGATCAGCGGATTCGGGCTTTGCCCAATAGCAATAATCACCGTATCCATATCCATGACAAAATTGCTGCCTTCCACTTCTATAGGTCTTCTTCTTCCGGATTCATCCGGTTCTCCAAGCCCCATTTCTACACATTCAATAGCCTTTACCCAACCATTTTCTCCGTGAATTTTCTTTGGGTTTGCAAGCAGCTTAAAGATAACGCCTTCTTCTTTGGCATGATGGATTTCTTCTTTTCTTGCGGGAAGTTCTTCTTCACCCCGTCGATAAATGATGTAAACTTCATCTGCACCAAGTCTTTTTGCAGTTCTGGCAGCATCCATAGCAACATTCCCACCGCCAATGACTGCAACTTTTTTACCAACCTTTACAGGGGTAGGGCTGTTGGGGAAATCATATGCTCTCATTAAATTGACACGGGTTAAAAATTCATTGGCGGCATAAACGCCGTTTAAGCTTTCTCCTTCAATGCCCATAAATTTAGGCAGTCCAGCACCGCTTCCAACAAATACTGCCTTGTAGCCCTCTTCAAATAATTCATCAATTGTAATAGAACGGCCTACTACAACATTTTTATTGATTTTAACCCCTAGATCTATGATGGTTTCTATTTCTTTTTCAACCAATGCTTTTGGAAGGCGGAACTCCGGAATTCCATACATGAGTACGCCGCCTAAGGCATGCAGTGCTTCAAAAATGGTTACATCATATCCTAATTTGGCTAAATCTCCGGCACAAGTAAGTCCTGCTGGACCTCCTCCTACCACTGCAACTTTAATGCCGTTTTTTGAAATCTGTAACGGCTTTTTCTCTGTATGCTGCATATGATAATCGGCAACAAATCTTTCTAATCTTCCAATGCCTACAGGCTCTCCTTTTATTCCTCTGACGCATACGCCCTCACATTGGTTTTCCTGGGGGCATACTCTGCCGCAGATTGCTGGGAGATTGTTTTCTGAAGTAATGAGTTCATAAGCTTTTTCAAAATTTCCCTCTGCCACTTCCTTAATAAACTCCGGTATAGGCACATTCACAGGGCATCCGGATACGCAGGGCTTGTGCTTACAGTTAAGACATCTTGTTGCTTCTTCCATCGCTTGTTCTTTAGTATATCCAAGGGCCACTTCATTAAAATTTTTATTTCTTACATTAGGATCTTGTTCAGGCATTGTTACTTTCTTCAAACTCATATTAGGCATGTGCTTCTCCTCCTAATCCAATGCGGCAAGTATGTTCTTCTTCCTTATACATTCCCTGCCTTCTCAT
>JAAYMW010000031.1 GCA_012521175.1 Candidatus Epulonipiscium sp. | reverse complement strand
GTTTGGGTTATGATTTGGGCTGATTTTTTTGCAATGGGGTCTCCACTTGTGGAAGTGAATACGCCTAAAGTGATAAGTTCTTCCATGACAGTACTTACTTCCTCTTCGGTAAGGTTTGCTTTAGGGTCATTGACGGAGATGGTCATGGTGCTGCCTCCCTGGGTTGCAAAGACCATTTGCAGGGTTTTCTTTTCCATGTTTTTGCCTCCTTTCTTTATTATTAGCTTTCCTTTTGGGGACACACCTTACAAAGTCAGTGAGGAATGTCCCCAAAATATTAGAGTTTTTTCTTACTTCCTACCCCTCATTTTACACCTCCACTATCAGATGTCTGCCAATTCGGATTCGGTGATTTTGATGATTTTTTCAGCTGGTGTACTCTGCAGGGATGAAATAAGGGCTGCTGCCTGATAGATGTTTTGGTCTTCGACATCTTCTCTGCAGTTGGAGAAAGTCTTTGAGCCTTCTTCATATTGGATTTTTAGCTTTGTTTTAAGAAGATTGGCTGTAACTGCCATAGTCTTGCCTCCTTTCTTATAAGTTTTTTTGAAAGCTTTCACTTAGTACATAGAAAAAGGACAGGGATTTTACCCCTGTCCATAAAAATTTTATTTTTTTGCTTAAAACAATACCTTTTCTTTTTCTTCTTTGGACTCTTTATCTTTTTTCTTAATAATTAACTCTAATCCAGCTGCATCAAGATATTTTATAAAATTTCGCAAAGTTGGTGTATTGTCCAATCTTTCTATTCTTGATATTACCTGTTGAGTCAATCCTGCCTGCTGCGCAATTTGCTTTTGTGTATAGCCTTGCTCTTTTCTCATAAGTACAGCTTTCTCTATCAACGTATACTCTTTATCAATAATATCATATGCTTCTTTAAACTCAGGATCTTTATCACATCTATGCTGAATTTCGGCCTTAACATCCAATTTTCTAAATGGCATACCCAACACTCCTTTATACAAATTTTTTACCTAATTCTTGTTCTAATTCTTTCGCTCTTTTTATAGCTTTATCCAATTCAAATTTTTCAGCTTTCCCTTTCTGCTTCTTACAAGCATGTAAGATATATAGATTTTCTTTAATGGTTTTCTAAGCTCTTAATAATTCTAAAGCCCTCAACTGATTCATTTTTAGGTAACCGATCTAAGTATTCTGTTATTAAATCTTTCCCGCCTGCGGTAGTATAAGTAAATACATTCATAAATATTCCTTCTCTTAGTATTCTATTTATATTTATAATTATTATACAACAAATTTGTTGTATTTACAATACCTAATATAGTTAAAATGAAAAATGCGAGTCCCAAAGAACTCGCAAATCCAGCACTATTATTACAACAAAAATTTAATTATAATAACCATATTATTTTGTTTTTAAGACCCCTTCTATTATAACAAACCGTTCATTGACTTCTTTCTTGATTTCGTCATGGTCTCGTTCGTTTTTTCCTTCGTTCGTTAATATCACTTCTGCTATAAGTTTAATATCTTTGTACATTTGTTCTTGGATTATTTCTACT
>JAAYMW010000030.1 GCA_012521175.1 Candidatus Epulonipiscium sp. | reverse complement strand
GAAGTTGTATCTTACGATGATTTGATGGAATGTGGTTCTTATCTTGCTGCAAAAGAAAAAGGATTGGTAAGATTAGAAGGTAAAGAATATGTAGTACAAGATGGGGATATCATTTTATTCCGTTTTAATGTATAATCTATATTAAAAATCGGATTGCTCTGGGGCAATCCGATTTTATATTTCATAGTCTGATGAACTTTCTTTCTGCTCTTCTTTATCTTTTTTGCTGCCAAAATTAAATTTTGATAAAAATCCAGGAATCATATCAATGAGTTTATTAATGCTGTCTTGATTCTTAACATTAATAAGTTGAGCTGAACCATCTTTAATAAGCAGCATGGCACTAGGAGTAATTCTGGCACCTAATCCTCCTACTCCCGAATCTTTATCCTCTCCTTTTTCATTTTTCCCTCCGGAAGCACCTGCTCCAACTCCAAAAGTCACATCAACCAATGGAAGGATGATGGCATCTTCAATATGCATAGGTTCTCCTACAACTGTTTTCGTGGATATAAAGTTTTCCAATTGACCAAATAAAGCTTCTAAATTATTCTTCAAATTCGATTCCATTTTTATCTTCCTTTCGTTTTTTTAAATACAGCGTTAGAATTTGCTTTATAGGCTTCTTCAATAGGTATTCAATAATGTATTTAATAATGATGCCTATTGAGAATCTGCCTATCCCACTTATTTCTCCCAAAAAAATCTTTTTTTCAAAATTTGCTTTGATAGTTACACTATTTCCGAAATAAGGCTGCATTATTCCTATTCCGGCTAAAACATATCCAGTATGGGAAGGGTCGTCTAGCCCAAATTCCACCTCACCATAAAATTTTCTAGGCTTAATATGAAGAATCAATTTTTTTAAAAATGTATATGTATAAGATAAAACTTCTGATTTATCAGGATAATTAAGCAAAGCTTTTATTCCAAAACTATCCTTCTCATCTACTTGTTCTTCTACCTCTTCTCCTAAATCCTTAGCTGTATCTTTTATATTTTGAATCGATGGAGCTTCTTTTTTATGGTGTTCAATGATCTTTTTTGATTTATTCTCTATACCATAGGATGCACTAGTCTTCGTATATTTTATGTATGTATTTTTCTTTTCTTCAAATTTAGGTAATGGATCTTTTATTTTCCCCTCGATACTTGTAAATTCCTCTCGAACTGTATCATTTTGAGGTTCTTCCTCTTCCACTTTTTCTTCTTGTAATAAACTTTTCCCAAAAAAATAAAGCACTTGAGTTGTTTTCTTAGAGTTTTGGATTCTATAGTGATAATAGAGTATCTTTCTAAACCATGTTACTTTTACATCCATATCTATATTTTTATTGCCTGATAAGTAAAAGGAGTATCTCACAGGAACAAATAAAATAATAACCAGAATGCTAAGCAGTATTAATAAAATAATCCCCAAGATTATTCCGGTGTATTTTAAAATTAACAATAAAACCGACAGTATAGACATCATTCAATGCTCCTACTCCAACGCAAAAAATTCTTTTATTTTAACGGGATTCCCATATTCTCTATAAACGGATTCAATGATGAGTCGAGTTAATTCAAATGCTTCATATTTGCCATTTGCAATACCTATCACTTTGTATTCATTATTTGAATAAACAGGTTTAAACATTTCTCTACTTTCTATAATATACATTAAATGTTTCGGTGAATTTCCAAGGCAAATACAATAAATGTTTTTATAAGGCCGATTCCTACTTAGTCTTTTTATAACTCGACTTTTATTTTTTACAGTCTCGCCAACATAATATTTTTTAGAGAAAATCATAAGTACTCCTCTTTCACACAATAAATCCTCAATTATTAATTTTTGACTAATTCTCAATATATTATAACAAAGATAAAAAACAAAGTCACGATATAACCGTGACTTATTGTAGAGCACTTTCCAGTTTAGATAGATGTTCTAAGGGAAATAATTTTAAAAGCTGTTTATACTGTTCCTGTGTTAATCCTTCAGTAGTAACATAAATATCTATCTTTTCATCTACAGTCCCATTTTGAAAACGCTTCTTTAATTGTTCAAATTGTTGTAATTCCATAGTATACACTCCTTTGAATTAGTTTCATCATTAGTATATACTACAGTAAATAATCTATTCTCTTTAAATAAATTTATAATCCAATCCTTTAATAATTTCTTCTGCTAAGGCTGGGCGATTCATTGGCTCCAAATGAATCCCTAAAACGTCATGATCTAAAAGATCTTGAATCTGATGTATAGCATATTCTATTCCTGCTTTTCTTAAATCCTCTGGGGAATCTCCATATTTATCCATCATTATCAATAATTCTCCCGGCATAGAAGAGCCACATAAAGATATGATTCTTTTAATTTGTTTG
>JAAYMW010000029.1 GCA_012521175.1 Candidatus Epulonipiscium sp. | reverse complement strand
TTAAATCTCAATAATTATAACATATTTTTAGCTAAAGCTTCTGGACTAGGGAGAAACCCTATTTCAGCTTTAAGATATAAGCTTTAAGAAATGAAAGATTTATTAAGTATATTATACGAGGAGGTAATCATTTGAATTACAATGAAGTAATTAATTATATGAATTCTATAGAACGGTTTGGATCAAGACCAGGACTTACTAGAGTCCAAAATTTATTAAAGCGATTAGGAAATCCTGAGAAAAATCTTAAAGTCATTCATGTTGCAGGAACCAATGGAAAAGGTTCTGTATGTACGATGATGAGTTATATTTTAACACAATCTGGGTATGATGTAGGTACGTATACTTCTCCCCATTTAGAAAGATATAATGAAAGAATAAGAATGAATAATTTGGAAATTTCTGATGCTGAGTTTGCTGCAGTAGGGGAAAAGATCATAAGAACATGCCAGGAATGTGTAAAAGATAATGAAGAACACCCCACAGTATTTGAATGCCTTACGGCCATGGCTTTATTGTATTTTGCAGAGAAATCGGTAGATTTTGTAGTGCTGGAGGTAGGGCTAGGAGGAAGATATGATGCAACGAATGTTATAGAGCATCCTTTGGTATCGGTGATAACATCCATTGGTATGGATCATATGGATGTTTTAGGAGATGATATTGAGTCGATTGCCTACGAAAAAGCAGGAATTATTAAGAAAAATTGTAGTTCTGTATTGTATTTTCCAAATAATAAGGTGTATAATACTATTAAGAGCGTTTGCGAAAGTTTAAATGCTCCGTTATATTACATTTCTGATATGAATATCTATAATGTGGGACACAGTATAGATGGAATAACTTTTTCAATTGATACGGAATTTTATTCGTATAAAGATTTAAAGGTTTCGCTGATTGGCGAACATCAAATATATAATACGGCACTGGTACTTTTGGTTGTGGAAATATTAAAAAATAAAGGCATTGAAATTACTGAAGAAAATGTTAGAAGTGGTTTGAATGGATGCTACTGGCCGGGACGTTTGGAGATAGTAGGGAAAAATCCCCTGGTTATTCTGGATGGTGCTCATAATGAAGAAGGCACTCTGGCATTGGCTAAAGCTTTTAAACAGTATTTTTCTGGTAAAAATATTACTTTGCTGATTGGCGTATTAAGAGATAAACCCTATGAAGATATGTTAAAGTTATTGTTGCCCTATGTGAAAAGAGTTGTATTAACTGAACCGAATAGTCCCAGAAAACTTTCAATAGATGAATTGGAGAAGACGGCCAGAAAATATTCTGCATCTATTGTTAAAAATGCGGATATAGCACAGGCTTACGAATTGGCCTTTAAGTTAACAGCTGAAAAAGATGTATTATGTTGTGCCGGATCATTATACTTGATTGGAGAAATCAAAACGATTTTAAATGAAAGGAGTTAAGGTTATGCTTGATTTTAAAGAAGAATTAAATAAATTTAAACCTATATTAGAAGTGGATAGAATAGAAGAAACCATTCAATCCAATGAGATAAAAGATGTGTTAGATTTATTAACTCAAATTACAAAAAATATCGAATCTAAGCCAAAAAGTAAGGAGTAGATTGATGTGAATTGTCCAGCGTGTAAGAATGAAGTTAACCAAGCTCAACGATGTCCAATATGTGACTTCGACATCGATTTATATAGAAAAATAAAAAGTATCTCTAATAGATTATATAATCAGGGATTAGAACAAGCGAAAAATAGAGAATTAACTGCTGCAATAGATTCTTTAAATAAAGCGATTGAATTTGATAAAAGCAATGTGGAGGCAAGAAATTTACTGGGATTGGTTTATTTTGAAATGGGTCAGGTCGGACAGGCATTGACAGAATGGGTCATTAGTACTCATTTTAAAAAAGAAGAGAATATCGCTAATGACTTTATTAATCAAATTCAAGCCAATCCAAGAAAATTAGAAATGTATAATGATTCTATTAGAATGTATAACCAAGCAATCGAGTACATAAAACAAAGAAGCGAAGACTTAGCAATTATTCAACTTAAGAAGGCTATTCAGCAAAGCCCTAATTTGGTTGAGGCTTATTGTCTTTTGGCTTTATGTTATATTGCTCAAAAAGATAAGACTAAAGCTCTTTCTTACATAGAAAAGGTTTTAGAAATTGATATTAGTAATCCAAAAGCAATCAGGTATCAAAATGAGTTAAAATCGAGTTTAAGACCACAGGTTAATGAAAGAACGAGAACGGTAGGCAAACATGAACCCAAACGAAGAAACGCTACTTATTTTTCTCCATTGGGACAAATTGTGGGCTTTATTGTCGGTGCAATCTGTACAGCTGCTCTTTTATTTATTTTGGTTATACCGGATAAAACAAATCATCTTAATAAGCAAATTTCTGATTTGAATGTTGAAAATCAAAGATTGGAAGAAGAACTTGCGAAAGCGACCAGGGAAAGTCAAGAAACCATTAGCACATTAGAAGAGGAAATAGCAAAAATACAAGCGACCAACGATGAGCTTCAACAAAAGCAGAATGCCATAGAAGAAGCTCAAAAGATAAATCAAGTAGAGACTTTATATAAAAATAACAATGTTTCAGAAGCAGCCTCTCTTTTAATGTCCATTGATTTAGAGATTCTTCCTGGAGACAGTAAAGCTGCTTATAATGCTTTAGCCGATAAAGTGTTTAAAGAAGCTGGGAGGTATCACTACAATATTGGATTGAGTGACTATTCCAAAGGGGATTATAATAACGCCAGGATTAATTTCGAAAAATCTTTTTTGTATGTAAAAGATCAATATTATTCAGATAATGTTTTATATTATCTGGGCAGAATTTACGAAGCAGAAAATAATATAGAAAAAGCAAAGGAAGTTTATCAGCAAGCCATAGATCAATATAAAGGAACGGATGGAGCGAATAGTTCCAGAAGACGGCTTAATAATTTACAATAATTAGATAATACCAATATTATTTGGTATTATTTTTTTATTTTAAAAGGTATTATCCAATTTATGGAGAATATATTCAATAAGTCGTATTACTATGCTTACTTTTACATAAGAAAAATGCGAGAGGAAGGAGAAAAGTCATGGAGATTAAATATTCAATGAAAAAAGGAAGTCTTATCGTAAGGATTTCAGGAGAAATTGATCATCATACTTCTGAAGATATAAGAGAAAAACTGGACAGAGAATTTCAAAGACAAAATGCAAAAAACATCATTTTTGATTTTTCTGATATCCAGTTTATGGATAGCTCCGGAATTGGTGTGATAATGGGAAGATATAAGAATGTTAAGGAACGGGGAGGAAAAGTAGGCATTTTTAATGTACAGCCTCAAATTGATAGAATCTTTCAACTTTCAGGTTTGTATAAGATCATTAATCACTATCATAGTTTAGACGAAGCAGTAGCAAGTCTGCAATAGGGGGAATAATCATATGCAATATCAAAATACAATGACACTATCCTTTATAAGTAAATCACAAAATGAAGCTTTTGCGCGGGTTGCAGTAGCGGCTTTTGTTTCTCAGCTTGATCCCACCTTAGAAGAAATATCGGATATTAAAACTGCAGTTTCAGAGGCAGTAACCAATGCTGTTATTCATGGATATGAAAATCAGGAAGGTATCATTACTGTAAGCTGTACTATTTGCGGTAATGTAGTTGATATCACCATTGCGGATGAGGGGATCGGCATAGAAGATATTGAACAAGCAAGGGAACCATTATATACTTCCAAGCCGGAGTTGGAACGGTCCGGCATGGGATTTACTATGATGGAAACTTTTATGGATGAAGTTGAGGTAGAATCTGAAAAAGGCAAGGGGACAATTGTTCGAATGAGAAAAAAACTACGTAGCTTGGATTAGCCAAAAGAGGTGGGCAGATGGATAGAACATTGGAATTGATTAAGAGTGCACAATCAGGAGATACAGCTGCCAGAGATATACTTGTAGAAGAAAATATAGGATTGGTATGGAGTATTGTCAAACGTTTTAAGAATCGAGGCTATGACATTGAGGATTTATTTCAAATAGGGAGTATAGGATTAATAAAAAGTATTGATAAATTTGATTTGAATTATGATGTTAAATTTTCAACCTATGCCGTTCCTATGATCATGGGAGAAATTAAGAGGTTTATGAGGGATGACGGCATGATAAAAGTCAGCAGATCCCTTAAAGAAATAGGGCAAAAGGCAAGAATGTTAAAAGAGACTCTGACGAAGAAAAACGAGAGAGAACCGACTATTCAAGAGTTGGCAGATGAAATGGATATAGAAGTAGAAGAATTGGTTATGGCATTAGAAGCCAATAGTGACATTGAGTCTCTTCAATCGGTCATCTATGAAGGGGATGGCAACCCCATCCGATTAATCGATAAATTAGATTTAGATTCTAATTATGAAAACAATATGATTGACAAAATTGCTTTGGAACAAGTGATTGAGAAATTAAATCCAAAAGAAAGACAAATCATAACCATGAGATATTTTAATGATAAAACACAGACTGAAATTGCAGATGTTATAGGGATTTCCCAGGTACAAGTTTCAAGGATTGAAAAGAAAATATTAAAGTCAATGAAAGAAATGTTCGGTTAAAGGGCATTTCTTTTTTTATTTTATTTTTTTATGGTATTTCTTGTTAGAATATGTTTTCTAAAAATATCAAAAAATAAAGAATGAATTAAAGAAGGAAGGTGAGAGAAAATGGTCAAGAAAAAATCTTGGGGAGGAATACTCATTTTATTGCTGGTCTTAATGGGAGGAGCACTGGCAGTATGGTGGTATATGTCCTTTTCAAGTCAGCCTGTTCCTTCAAAGGGGGTATATGTGAATAATATACTAAGCGATTATGGAGGGCCACCATATGACTGTGTATATAAAGCCGTATAAAAAAACAACCATATACAATAAAAAAAACATCATCATAAAAGACATTGCTGAAGTGGCTGCTCCCAGAAATATTTGTGATTCCATTGAAAAGATTAAGCTATTGGAGATACAAGAAAATAAGAAAAAGAATTTTGTGATTTCTATTATAGATATTATAAAAGCCATTCAGAAAAAGTATCCAGATATTGAGGTGGATAATGTCGGAGAACCCCATAGCATTATTGAATATGCTCCTGATGAACAGAAAGAAAGTAGTATCATAACGTTTTTAAAAGTATTTAGCGTTTGTTGTATATTGTTTTCCGGTGGCGGTATAGCAATTATGACTTTCCATACAGATGCGGCACTTCCTGACGTATTGAGAGAACTGTATGAAATATTTACAGGAATTCAAACCGATAAACCTTATTGGATACAAGTACCTTATTCAATCGGTATTGCAGTAGGCATTATCGTTTTTTTTAACCATTTTTCTTCCAAGAAAATTACGGATGATCCGACACCTATTGAGGTGGAAATGGATAGCTATGAAGATAGTGTAGAAGATTGTATTATTGATAGCATTATAGAAGAGAAAAGGAGAAATAAATAATGTTTTGGGGTAGATTGTTATCGGTTTTAGTTGGATTTAGTGGTGGAGTGGTTATAGCCGGAGGGGTATTTGCTTTCATTGCGATCATAGGGATTATTCCAAGACTTATGCAAAAAACCAAAACAAATCAATATGTAATGTTATATGAGAACATTATCATCTTAGGTGGTATTTTTGGAAGTATCACAATGATTTGGGATATAAATATTCCAATCGGAAAAATTGGATCAAGTATTATTGGATTTGCTTTTGGTATTTTTGTAGGGTGTTTAGCTGTATCCTTAGCTGAAATACTGGATGTTATACCTATTATGACCAGAAGAATGACGATTAAAAAAGGAATTGGCTTTTTTCTTATCAGTATTGCCATAGGAAAGGCAATTGGAGCTTTGATATACTGGATGGTTCCAGGATTTATCCAATACAAATAATTACTTGAAAGTGAGGAATAGATATGGCTCAAATGCAAGACATGAAAAAAGAATATGCGCAGATGGTAGAGAGAGTATCTCCTAAATCACATACAGTAAGAGATTGTGCCAGGGCATTTTGGGTAGGAGGAGTCATTTGCACTATGGGGCAGCTCATTACAAATATTATCAAAAGTTTTGGATATAACCAAGATGAAGCTGGGCTCCTTACAACGATTACTCTTGTGTTTTTGGGAATTCTTTTAACAGGACTGGATATTTATGACTCTATAGGGAAATATGCCGGAGCAGGGTCTATTGTACCTATTACTGGATTTGCCAATGCTATGGTATCTCCTGCAATTGAATTTAAGAAGGAAGGATATGTATTCGGAGTAGGTGCGAGAATGTTTACGATTGCAGGTCCTGTTATTGTATATGGTGTTATTGCATCGGTAATAGTTGGAATTATACATTATTTCATATAGGAAGGTGAAATTATGGGAAAGCGTTTAGGAAAACAGACGGTTAAATTTGATTCGCCTCCCAGTATTATTGCAACAGCATCCACAGTAGGACCAAAAGAAGGAAAGGGTCCTTTGGCGAGTTATTTTGATGTGGTACTTCAAGACCCATTATGGGGCGAAGACAGTTGGGAAAAGGCTGAAAGTAAAATCGTTCAAAAAACAATTGAAAGAGTTATCCAAAAGGCTAATTTAGCACCTGAGGATATAAATTATATATTTGCAGGAGACTTGTTGAATCAATTAACAGCAAGTACTTTCGGTATTAGAGGATTAAATATTCCTTTTTTTGGTCTTTTTGGAGCCTGCTCAACAATGTCGGAATCCATATCTTTAGGAGCCATGGTTATCGACGGAGGGTTTGCGAATTATGTTGTAGCAGAAGCTTCAAGTCATTTCTGCAGTTCTGAAAAACAGTTTAGATTTCCTCTGGAATTAGGTACTCAAAGACCTCTTACAGCTTCATGGACTGTAACAGGAAGTGGGGCAGTAGTACTTGCAAAGAATGGAACAGGTCCATATATTACCCATGTTACAACTGGTAAGATTGTGGATCTGGGCATAAAAGATCCGATGAATATGGGAGCGGCTATGGCACCGGCAGCGGCAGATACTATTGTAACGCACTTTCAGGATACCGGTCGCACTCCTAATGATTACGACTTGATTATCACTGGAGACTTAGGTTCCGTTGGAAAAGAATTAGCCCTTGAATTGGTTAAAAAAAGTAATTACGATATTGAGAATGTTTTTTCTGACTGTGGAATTGAAATCTTTGATCCTGTTACTCAGGATACCCATGCCGGAGGAAGCGGTTGTGGCTGTTCTGCTGTAACACTAGCAGGATACTTATATAAAGAAATGCAGAATAATAAATGGAACCGCATATTGTTTATTCCTACTGGGGCATTAATGAGTCCGGGAAGTACGCAGCAAGGGGAATCTATTCCTGGGATTGCTCATGCAGTAGTAATTGATAATCAAAGAGTGTAGGAGGAGTTTTATGGAGTATATAAAAGCATTTATTGTTGGCGGAATTATATGTATCATAGGACAGTTGTTAATAGATAAAACAAAATTAATGTCCGGCAGAATTTTAGTTCTCTTTGTTACTTTGGGAGCAGTGCTGCAAGGTATGGGACTTTATGAGCCCATAGTAAAATTTGCCGGAGCAGGTGCTACAGTTCCTTTGCCCGGATTCGGGTATGCCCTAGCAAAAGGGGCAATCGAAGAGGTAGAAAAGGTAGGTTTAAGAGGTGCATTTACTGGTGGCTTGAAGGCAACTGCGGCGGGGATAACGGCAGCGATTGTCTTTGCCTATTTATCAGCTCTTATATTTAATCCAAAAGCAAAAGAGTAACCCTCACTTTTAATAGGAGGGTTACTCTTTATTTGTTAGTTTTCTTAAGGTAATGGAATATAAAAATTATCCATGCTGCTTGGAGTATCTGTAATACTAGAATCAGGCGTATAAGAATCTGGTGGTGTATTCTGGGAGTTATTATTGCCAGTGT
>JAAYMW010000028.1 GCA_012521175.1 Candidatus Epulonipiscium sp. | reverse complement strand
CCCAATACATATCATTAATTTCTATATTTTCTACTCCCTCGGCATACAGTGTGTTAATGACATCACTTAAAGCCTGTAAATAGGATACATTCACTTCACATTCATCATCTAATAGCTCACCTTCCCAAGTTAATCTCCTATAAAGTTTTACTTTACCCTCTTCAACTACAATCTTAACTGCATGTTTCATATTGACTTTATCGGCTATTGCTTCAGAAAAAACATAAGGGATGCCTTCCAGGCGAAAATCAAAATAAAACTCCCAACCAGCACTGGTTTGGCGTTGACCGGACAGATACATAGGATTTTCCAATAAATCCTCCTTATTTAAAGAAGCTTGATGCTTGTCTAAAAATCCTTTAGCAATTTGATACGCTTCTATAAAACTCGTCCTGGTATACTTTCCTGTACTGGATTGATCGATATATTCAATCATCCCTATAGGATAATACTTAACCATGATACTTCCCTCTATATAGTACATCGTCCCGTCTTCCATCTGCTGTTTTTTCTTTAATGCAGGATTCATCAATAAAGGATCAACGATTCGCTCCAACTTTTTCTCATCAATAACTCCTTTTTCTATTACCGGGTCCTGCATAACCATCTTTTGGTAGGCCGGTGGGTCATTAAATGTAGGGAGAAAAACATTATTGACAAATTGATTCATATTGCTTTGTTTCGTTGAAATATATACGATCTGAGGCGAGTCTTCTCTAATCGTATCAATCAGGTCGTAAAGAGTGCCTGACTCCTGTTTTACAGCTACTTCATACACCTTATTGTATGCCTCATCAATAAAATAGCAGGTTGTCTTTTGTTCTCCACTTTTATTAGGCACCAAAAGAACTTGGTCAAATTTTGAGACTTTAGATATGATTTTATTGCCATCTGTTATAAGTCCTTCTGTAGGAATAACGCCAGAATATTGGTACAGCATAGACTTCTGGGATAAAATATGCTTCCAGTTTAAGTCTTCTTCTTTTATAAATTCTCCTTTTAAAAATACAGCTGTTAAGATTTCTGTCATTTCTTCTTTTGCAAGTTTAAATGCTTCTTCTGTATGTTTTAAAATAGTATAAGCGCCTCCTTCAACTCCAAAATTAATAACGATTCGCCTTGGTTGAAGGAGATATATCGGCTCTTCCGAATAATTCATAACATCAAAGCTGTTTCTTACCCATAAATTATAAAAAAAGTTACGGCCTGACAAATTGCCAAACCATAACTTTCCTGTCTGAAATATACTTGCAAATATTAAAACTCCTAGGAAAATAGTTTTTAGTTTTCCCTTATCCATTCTTACCACCGCGATGTATTATTTTAATAAAGCCTTTAATACAGTATCTTTTATAACTTCCTGCTCTGAAAAGATATTGTTAATCTTAACCTCTTCTAATTCTTTCTTAATTTCTTCTTTTTTACGATTGATTTCAAAAAGGAATACTTTTTCATTTTCGTTTTGTTCTACTCTAATTTCTATATAATTCTTTCCTTCTTTTAAATTGATCAACTGGCTAAATAGTCCGGAGGCTCCTACACTTTGCGAATAGCTTTCTTTATCTTGCTGCTCTTTATCCTGATATACTTTAAAAACCAATAAGGTGCCTTCTTTGGCTTCTCCAGAAATATTTCTTACTTTATCAAAAGTTACTTCCTGTTCTTTCGTTAGTCCTGCTGTAATTTTAATAACACCTAAATCTAAAATATCACTTTGCTCATCCGATGGCGATGCATATGTCTTGGCTGAAACATCGGAATGGGCGGATAAATCTTTTGCACTCGCTTCTTTTATAGGAAATAACATGATTAACGCAAAAACCATTACATACAAATATTTTCGCACAGTGTCTCCTCCTTCCCCTAATAATCTATCATGTTTCACTATTTCATTATACAAAAGAAGTATTACAGAATGATTACAGTCCCCTTACTTTTAGATTACATCATTTGCAGAACTCCATGATAATGGTCGTACCCTTGCCCGGCTCACTTTGCGCCCATATTTTTCCTTCATGGTGCTCCATTATTTCCTTGGCAATAGCCAATCCAAGACCAGTTCCTCCCATTTCTCTGGATCTTGCCTTATCTACGCGATAAAATCTTTCAAAAATTCTGGCTAAATCTTTTTGAGGAATGCCGATTCCCGTATCTGCTACACTTACCCTGACACATTCCTCCTTTTGGGAGATGTTAACGTCAATCCTTGCTTCTTCGGGACTGTACTTAATGGCATTGCTTATAACATTGCTTAAAACTTGGTGAATTCTGTTGGGATCTATGGTAACAAAAATCTTTTCAATATTTGAATGAAACGTCATTGTTTGATGCTTTTTTAAAGCATGAATCTGATGCTGTTCCACACTTTCTGCAACCAATTGAACCAGATTAACGGATTTCATGTTAAATTGAACCTGCTTATTGTCCAATCTGGATAGTTCAAGTAAATCTTGAACAAGAGAAGTCATCCTATCCGTTTCATGATTAATGACTTGAAGAAAAGATGCTGCCAACTCTTTCTCCTCTAAAGCCCCGTCTAAAAGGGTCTCTGTATAGCTTTTTACGGTCGTAAGCGGCGTTCTTAGTTCATGGGATACATTGGCGACAAATTCTTTTCTCATCTCTTCCAGTTCTTTTTGTTCCGTTACGTCCTGAAGCACCAATATAACCCCTTCTGCCTCTCCTTTTTCTCTTCCATAGATTGCAAAACAACCGTTAATGTATTTCTCTCCTATCATCATTATATGCTGTTTGATGGAATTTGGCTTCATTTGAAGAAAATCATTAAAGCGCAGCTCTATGCCAACACTCTTAAAGATATCATAAAAATACTTCTCCCGATCACTGATCCTTAGCATTTCATAGGCAGCAGGATTGGCGTGAATGAGCATTCCCTTTCTGTCAAAGGCCAAAATGCCATCGGCCATATGGGTCATAACGGTTTCCAGCTTGTTCTTTTCACTGGATAGGGCTAAAATCATTTGGCTTAATTCCTCTGCCATATGATTAAAACTTCCTGTAAGCTGACCAATTTCGTCATTAGATTTTACTTCTATCTTATGGTCTAAATACCCTTCTGCCATTTCTTTTGCTTTTACTGTCAGGATTTTAATAGGTCCTGTTAGAGTTTTAGCAAAATAAATACAAAAAAGCATGGTAATACATAGCGCCCAAAGGGATGCCACCATAATAATATTTGTGATTTTTGCAATGTTCTCTGCGATTTCCTGGGCAGATGCCCTTATATAAATAATATATTGCACCTGATGATTCGGTAATACCAAAGGATAAGCATAATCAATATATTCCCTGGCATATCCCCTCTCCAAAATCAGCGTGGGGCTTCCAAGGGAAGGCTGTTTGTTCATTCTGGCCTCGTAAACCACTCTTTTATTCCACTGTTCCTGCTCTCCGTATTCTATAAACGGAATGACTATATTCCCTTCAGCATCCAGAATATATATTTTTTTATTTCCAAAGCTGCCGTCCCAAAACCAATTTAATTCTTTCCAGCCCGGCTGTATGGAACCGTCTTCCGATATAATGGCATTTTTGATCATATCGGCCATGTCACTGAGTTCATTATTGATTTTACTGTATTCATGATTTTGAATTTGCCAAAGGATAAAAGTCCCACTAGAAATCATGACGATTAAAACCAAAGTGAGGTAGATAAAAACTAACCTCCACTGAATACTTTTCATATGTATATCACTCTACCCCTTAAAATAATATCCTACACCTCGTTTGGTTAATATATACTGGGCACGACTGGGATCGTCTTCTATTTTTTCTCTTAGTCTGCGTACTGTCACATCCACGGTACGAATATCCCCATAATACTCATAGCCCCATACTTTTTCTAACAGGGTTTCTCTTGAAAACACCTGTCCCTTGCTAATAGCCAAGAATTTTAAAAGTTCAAACTCTCTTAAAGTAAGTTCAACCACTTCGCCATTTTTGGTCACTTCGTATTTATCCAGATTAATCACTAAATTATCATAGACGATAACGCTTTTGTTGTTTTCTTCCTTTGATTCTTTTTCCACTACTGCCATTCTTCTTAAATTTGCCTTTACCCTTGCCATTAATTCTCTTACGCTAAAGGGTTTTGTGACATAATCATCCGCTCCTAATTCCAGGCCTAAAACTTTATCCACTTCTTCGGCTCTTGCTGTCAGCATGACAATAGGAGTGTCTTTTTTTTCCCTTACTTTTCTGCAGACTTGAAACCCATCTATCTTAGGCATCATAATATCTAATAAAATCAAATCCGGATCTTGGCTAAATATAATATCAAGGGCTTCCTCCCCATCATATGCGGTAAGGACTTCATAACCTTCCTTTTTTAAATTAAACTTTATGATATCGGCAATATTCTTTTCATCATCTACTACCAGAATCTTTTGATTCATATTCCCCACCTCTTCTGCAATCACTTAATGTCATTGTACCAAAAATAAATTTTTATGTAAAATATAATGTTAACAAAAAAGGCGAACATCGTTCGCCCTTTTGTCTTTATATTATTTTAAATAATTATACGGATTTTTTGCAGTTCCGTTTTTTCTGATTTCAAAGTGAAGATGGGAACCGGTACTATTACCCGTACTTCCAACCGCTGCAATCTTCTCTCCTTTTGCTACTTTTTGCCCTACGGTAACATAGATTTTGCTTGTATGGCCATAATAGGTCTCAAAACCGTTGCCATGGTCAATTCTTACAAGATATCCGTATCCGCCATGCCATCCTGCTTCTACTACAGTTCCTCCATCCGCTGCGTAAATCGGCGTACCTGTTGGCGCAGCCAAGTCTATGCCTGCATGGAAAGCACCCCAACGGGAGCCAAAAGGTGAAGATAATCTTCCTGACACCGGCATCCTAAAGGAGCCTGTTGCACTTTTTGGAGGAGGCGTTTTGGTTCCAACAATCAAAATGGCTTCCTTAGGTTCTTTTATAACCTTTTCAGATATAATTTCCTGACTTTCTTCATAGCCGTTAATTCTAACTCTATAAGCGGTAATTTCTTTTTCTCCTTCTTCTCCGTGCTGCTCAACCTTTAAATAAGTTTTGTACTGGCTATCATCTTTTTTATATATCACTGGTTTTTCTATAGGTTCTGTATAAGTAAATTTTTCTTTTGTGATAACAGATACCACAGGTTTTGGTATTACCAGGCTGATTTCCTGGCCAATTTGAAGGAGACTGTCTTCTTCTAAATCTGTATTGGCTCTTAGTAAGTCTTCCACGGTCATGTCATATCTTGAAGAGATGGACCATAAGGTATCTCCTTCTTGAATCGTATAGGTCTTTTCCTGCTCTGTACTTTTGGTTAAAGCTGAAATGGCTTCTTCTTTGGTGACAATCCTATCTAAAGACTCTACAAACTGAGGCTCTACAACCACTTCTTCAACAAAAGACGCTTCTTCTATCTTTGTGCCTTCTTTAATATATGTATTTTTAACGGCTTCAAGCACTTCCTGGGCTTCTTTCTCATCTTTAAGTATTGCCTGGACTTTGCCGTCGACCTTTATCATATAACATTGTATAGCATATGTAATATTCTGCTTCAATTGGGCAATCAATTCTTCCTTATTCATCATTTCTTTTTTAGTAACATGAGCCGGAGTCGTAGATAATTTTTTATTAATATTAATGGTGTGATTAATTTCTTTTTCTACAAGAAGCTTTGCTTCATTAAATGCTTCTTCTGCTAAGCTTTCTTCCTCTACTGCTCCTATTTGTCTATCATCTAAAAGAACCGCATATGCATTGTCTTGATGGGAAATTTGAAATCCCAAATAAAAAACAGCGGTTACAAGAATACTCACACCAAATAACTTAAAATACTTCATCATATCAACAGATTGTATTTTCTGTAGGTTAATCATATTGGACCTCCAGACTATAAATGTTATTCTTTCATAATAAATATGTAACACATTTGTAAAATTTACAATCTTATTTTAACAAATAGATTTTGATTTGTAAAGCCCATTAAAAAAAAGTAGAGAATCCTCTCTACTTTTCCGCTAAAATATTGATGATATCTGCTTGGTCGCTTCCATAAGTTTTAAGGGTAATGGATATGAGCATTCCTTTTTCTAAATCTCTTCTGCTTAATCTTCTGGTGCCTTGGAAAACCTCTACTTCTTTTTCCAGACGAATACGTTTTGTTCCGGAGGCATCAGAGGTTCTAAGATCTAAATAATCATCCAGGAAGTTAATATTTTCTATATAGCCTTGAATCGCACTGACCTTGATTTGATCTTTTACTACCATTTCTTCCACTTCTAAACTATCTAAGGTAAGCTCAACTTCCTGGCCTAAACGTATATCGTATAGGGTAGCACTTTCTCTTCCCCTATTTTTTTTGATGATTGCCCCGGAAATAAGTGGATAGGTTTTTGTTGTACCGTTATTTAGCTCAAGCGTTATCTTGGATTGACTAGAGGAAATAAGGATTTCCTGGACAATACCCTTTACTTCTGAAGAAAAGCCTTCCGCGTAAAGACCTACTACTGTGTCATATTCTAAATCAAGAGAAATCTTATCCCCTATTCTAAGGTCATTCCATGCCGCATCAGATTTTGATTTTTTGGCGATCATCGTATCGGAAGTAATCTGATATTCTGTTTTTTCTCCTTTGCTGTTTTCAAGTACTAAGATATTTGCTCCGTCCACGCGTTTTTTCTCTGCTAAAGTGCCTTCTACTTTTCTTTGTTTTTCCATAATGGCTGCTTTATACAAAGTATTGCCCTTTACTTCTGCAATAATAATATCTCCTCTTTGAATATCACGAGCCGAAATTTCCCTGCTATCTTTTGTAATCACTGCATTTTGGCTTATGCTAAAGGTTTCAACCGTTTCTTTAATATCCCCTTTATAGTCCACATATTTTACGGCGATATCGATTCTACCGCTTTCGCTTACGAAATCTACAATACCGTCAATTCTTTTAGTGGAAGAAGGAAGCTTTACTTCTTCGCTATTTTGATCAGAGTTTGAAGGCGGCGTGGTGTTATCAGGAACTGTTGTTGTATCCTGCTGATTATTGCCAGTATTTGTATTGGAACTTTCTAATATGGTAATTCTAGCAATACGCTGCTGACCTTCTTCCTCTACCAATTCTACCAGCAAGGTATCTCCTTCTTTTATGGTTTCAATATTGGTTTCTTTACCTCCAATTAAAATGGGGGCATCTTTTTTGATGTAATAATAAGACTGCTTGTTTTCTCCATATTGAAGCAGTATGTAATATAAATTGGCGTAAAACTTTTTAACGGTTCCCTGTAAATATACTTCTTTATCCTGGGTTGAAGGGGTTTGCTGCCCAGTTGACGGAGTCGTGCTATTATTTCCTGCTGGATTTAAGGCATCATAAAGAACTTTTGCAAGGACTGCTTTGGTCACTTTGTCTTTAGGATTAAAGTTAATGGCTCCCCCCTGGATTACTCCAGCATCTTTTAGGTATAACACATAAGGCTTTGCGGAAGAGGAAATCGAAGCATCATCTAAAAACCCTGTTGAAGCAGTTTTCTTTAAAGCTTCGCTTTCTTTTCCCATTAATCTTACCACAAAAACAGCCATATCTTCTCTTCTAAGGGAAAGAACAGATTCTTCTCCACTTTCTTGTTTAACTACAAATT
>JAAYMW010000027.1 GCA_012521175.1 Candidatus Epulonipiscium sp. | reverse complement strand
GATTGGGATATCTTTGCTTAAAGCCTTCCAAACACAATTTTCTAAGATATTCGCTGGCAGTATACCCTTCAGGTACATCGTATTTTGGAAGCTTTAATTCATGGAAAGTAAATTCTACATTACATCTTTCGGCAATTCTATGGGTGTTTTCCAATGCCTCTCTGGCATAAGGAAATCTTTCTAACATTTCTTGGGGAGATTTTAAATAAAATTCTCCACCGGGATAGATCATCCGGTCCTCATCGTCCATAGTCTTCCCTGTTTGGATGCACAGAAGGATCTCATGGGCCTTATTGTCTTCTTTATAAGTATAGTGCACATCATTCGTAACCACCAAAGGAATTCTCGTTTCTTTACTCATGCGGATTAAGTGCTGATTTACTTCTCCCTGTTCCCGTATGCCGTGGTCCTGAAGTTCCAGATAGAAATTCCCTTTCCCCAAGATGTCTTCATATTGAAGGGCTATTTCAACGGCTTTTTCATAAGAAACCTCTCTTACTGTCTTGGCAACTGGTCCTGCAAGACAAGCACTGAGGCCAATAAGACCTTTTGAATGTTTTTTTAAAAGCTCCAAATCAATTCTGGGTTTATGATAAAAACCCTCTATAAATCCATAGGAAACCAGCTTAATTAAATTCTTATACCCTTCCATATTTTCTGCTAAAAGTACAAGGTGAAAATAGTTGGCGTCCTGTTTTTCTTTATCCAAACGGCTTCTTGGGGCAACATACACCTCACAGCCGATAATCGGTTTTATCCCTTGCTTTTTAGCCTCTTTATAAAAATCAATCACTCCATACATAGAGCCATGATCTGTTATGGCAATACTATCCATCCCCAACTCTTTTGTTCTCGCAATAAGTTCTTTAATCTTTGAAGAACCATCAAGAAGGCTGTACTCTGTATGAACATGAAGATGGGTAAAGGGAATTGGTTGAACTGCTGTATCCATAAAAAGCTCCCTTCCGTAAAACTACATAAATATGCTCCTATTATACCATATTATTATAAGAATTACTTCCCAAGCTTTATATGAATATTTTGTATAAACCTTATGTTTTTTCAAATAATATATTTCAAATGCTAAAATGTATAAAAGGAGGCCGAGCTGTGGATACAAAATCTAAAATCGTGAAAGTTAAGAAAAACAGCGAAGGGGACATTACAGATGTAATGCTTAATGATGGAAGCATTCATTCTATTAATGAAGCTATTACAATGGCTAAAAATGATTTAATCGATGGGGTAAATGTAGGAAAAGCTAAAAATGGCCGGGAATATTTAAGAAGCAATCCAAATGGAGAGGAAAGCGATAATCTGGACAATCTCCCTATGTTTTAAACGAGTAGACTATGATCTACTCTTTTTTTATTACATAGGAAACTCCTCTGAATTTCCTATGTAATAAAAAACCAACTATTCTTGATAGTTGGCTTTTGGGCAATGCTTTTTAGTTCGATTAATCTGAAAGAACTCCGTTTTCAAGGATATAATCATGCGCTTTAGAGTAAGAGTAATATTGTCTTACGGCTTTTATATTATCATTGATAAATACTTCAGGATAACCGTAAGACCTTAATTCATTGGCATAGTTTTGGATAACAGACTCCTCCACATCATCGAGTTCTATATTATTTTTATCCAGATACTCTGCAAAGTGCTTCATACCCGATATATATCTTATCCTCTTCTCAATAGATGTTTCATAGGTGCAAAAGGTACTGGCTATTTCCTGTTCAACCATTTCTAAATTCATATGCACTCCTCCTTCTTTAAATAGTGTTACCATTTGTTTGAAATTCATTCAATGTTTAACATTATTATAGCATTGATTAAAATTTTTTTAAAATAAAATTAATTTTTCTTTTTCGAGTATCTTTGACAAAGTCTATTTTCTCTAAAGATCATTCATTAGAAACCAAAAAATTTTAAAATGAATTCAAATGCATCCCCTATTATCTCCCTTAACCTAAAAGATTATGTCTAAAACTTCATATGCCCATCATAAACTTTTTCCTTTTCCTGATACTTTTGGACACAAAAAAAGATGCCAAATCAATGGCATCTTCTTTTTACACTATACTTTATTCTTTGTGGGAAGTCAGGAACTCAACCAGAACATCCACTGCTTCTTTTTCATCTTTTCCTTCTGCATGAATGGTTAATTCTTGTCCTTCTAAAGCACCAAGAGACATCATTCCCATGATGCTTTTAGCATTTACTTGCTTGTCCTCCATCAGAACATAAATCTGGCTTTCATATTGACTGGCAATCTGTACAAACAATGCAGCAGGTCTTGCCTCTAAGCCCGATTTAATTTGTACCTTAACTGACTTTTCAATCATAATGATCCTCCTCTTTCTTCTCTTAATCGATCAGCAATCATACTTATTTTCCTTAGTCTGTGATTAACCCCCGACTTTCCGACAGGCGGATTTAACATAGCACCTAATTCTTTTAAACTGGCTTCAGTATATTGCACCCTCAGCCTCGCCACTTCTTCCAGGGATTTAGGAAGACTGTCAAGTCCCATATGCTGCTCAATATATTCAATATCTTCGAGATGTTGTACAGCAGCAGAAACAGTCTTGTTTAAATTTGCAGTTTCACAATTCACAATACGGTTGACATTGTTACGCATTTCCTTAATAATGCGTACATTTTCCAGATCCATCAAGGCGAGATGAGCGCCCATAATATTAAGAAGATCAACAATTTGTGAACCTTCTTTTAAATAAACGATATAATGCTTTTTTCTTTCAACAATCTTTGAATCCATTTGGAATAAATTAATGAGGTTTTTTAATTCTTGACTATGTATATAATCTTGGTTGACAAATTCTAAATGATATGCCTTTTCAGGATCACTTAAAGAACCTGCCCCTAAAAAAGCCCCTCTAATATATGCCCTTTTGCAACAGGTACTTTGAATAATCAAAGGATATATGCCTCGTCTTCTAATCAGTCTTCCCTCTTGCTCCATGATTAATCCTGTTGCTTTTAATAACTTATTGGATTGTTCCGTATCGGTAACCCAAAGAAAATAGGTTTGATTTTTTTTAAGCTGGGCATTTTTTCTTATTAATACTTCTGTATTTATATTAAAAGTTTTCTTAAGTAAAGTAAAGTACTTTCTGGCAACTGCTGCATTTTCAGTTTGAAATTTAATGGTTGTCTTTTGATCTTCATGTATAAGAATTTCTCCGCACATATTGATGAGAGCTGCAATTTCCGCTATTCTGCAATGTCTTGAATTCTCTATCTGGCGAGCCAACTCATTCTTAACTTGTGAAGAAAATGACAAATTATTCACCTCCACAAGAGCTGTTATTGTTCTGTGTGATGATGTCTACGACCACTCGTGCTAACTTTTGAGGATCGTGTCTTACTAACCCCCTTTCTGGATATACTTTAAGAACAGATGCCCCTACAATCTGAAATTCTTCTTTCATTACAGAATCCATGTCCCATTTGACTATATCTGCCCCGTCTTCATGATATCCTTTTAATAACTCTTCAGGGATTTCATCCGTATTGGCAACCACATAATTGATAATGCCTTTTCCACCATAACGCTCCAGTTCTCTAATATGTCTTAATAAATCAAATCCATCGGTTTCTCCAGGCTGTGTCATGATATTTGAAATATAAATTTTAATCGCTTTAGTCCTTTGTAGTACTTCTGGAACTTCTTTAACCAAAAGATTCGGTATAATGCTTGTATATAAACTCCCAGGTCCAAGAATGACCGCATCGGCATGTTCAATGGCTTCCAGCACCTCATAAAGGGGCTCCGGATTGGATGGAGATAAAAATACATCCTTAATAGGGATACGGCTTTCCTTACTTTTTTCTACAATCTCACTTTCACCGCAAATGATTTCTCCATTTTTTAGATGGGCACAAAGCTGTATATCTTGCTTTGTCACAGGAAGAACCTTTCCCGTTACTGCTAATACCTCACTCATGCGCTGTACTGCTTCTTCAAAATTTCCGCAGATTCCCGTCATAGCAGCCAAAAATAGATTTCCAAAGCTTTGACCTGTTAAGCTTCCCTCTGTAAAACGGTACTGAAGCAGCTTTTCCATAATTGGCTCAGTATTTGCCAAAGCTAAAATACAGTTTCTGATATCTCCTGGAGGGAGTATTTTCATTTCCTGTCTTAAAACTCCTGAGCCGCCGCCATTATCAGCTACTGTTACAACGGCAGTTATATCGGTTGTAAATTGTTTTAGCCCCCGAAGCATGGTGGAGAGTCCTGTTCCCCCTCCAATTGCAACAATTTTAGGCCTATTTTTTGATGGTTTCATATTAACTCCTCATTTTCCCAATTTATTATCTTTATCTATATCCCTATGATTAATCACCGTACGATGGCCTTTCTTTTTTAGATTCTCATACAATGCATTGGCTAAGGTAACAGAGCGATGCTTTCCTCCCGTGCATCCAATACTGATGACCAATTGATTCTTGCCTTCTTTTATATAATTAGGAATCAAAAATTCTACTAAATCTTCCATTTTAGATAAAAATGTTTGACTTTCTTCCCAATGCATCACATATTCTTGAACTTCTCGATCATTTCCTGTTTTATGCCTCATATCCGGAATATAATAGGGATTGGGGATAAATCTTACATCAAAAACCAAATCTGAGTCATTAGGAATGCCATATTTAAAGCCAAAAGATAAGATTGTAATCATCAGACTTTCAAAGGGCTTTTCTTCTACAAAAATATGATACAACTCTTCTTTTAACTGCCTTGTTAAGATATTACTTGTATCAATGATATAATCTGCTTTCTCTTTAACTTCTTTTAAGATATCTCTTTCCTTTTCAATACCTACATTAATCCGTTCGCTATCTATTAAAGGATGTTTTCTTCTCGTTTCTTTAAAACGTTTTATCAGTACATCATCAGATGCATCCAAGAAAAGTATTTCGTAATTAAATCCTTTCGCTTTTAATGCTTCTAATCCATCAAATAAGTCAGAGAAAAGTTTACCTCCCCTGGTGTCAATTCCTACAGCCACTTTATCAATTTCACTGCCTGGATTTGAACAAATTTCGGCGAATTTTGGAATAAGTGCCGGAGGAAGATTATCCACACAAAAAAATCCTAAATCTTCTAACATCTTTGCTGCTGTACTTTTCCCTGCACCGGACATTCCCGTTACTATGACAAAGCGCATGATAATCCCCCTTAATTAAAGCTTATCTTAAGTTTTCAAACATTTTCATTATACCATAGCTTATTGTTTTAACCAAAGTATAAAATTACCTATTCTTCTCCTATAATGCGTACTTCCGGTTCCATCAAAACACCAAATTTTTCTTTCACTGTATTTTGAATATGATGAATCAACCTGATAATATCTCCTGCACTGGCATTTCCCTTATTGACTACAAATCCACAGTGTTTTTCTGAAACCTGGGCATCTCCTATGGAATATCCCCTAAGACCTGCATCCATAATGAGTTTCCCTGCATAATATCCTTTAGGCCTCTTAAAAGTACTTCCAGCACTGGGCATATCAATAGGCTGCTTCGCCTTTCTTTGCTCTGTTAAATAATTAATTCTTTCTCTAATTTCATCTATATTCCCTTTTTTAAGCTTAAGTTTTGCACTTAAGACGATATATCTTTTCTCCTGAAGAATACTGCTTCTATAGCCTAATTTTAATTCTTCATTGGTTAAGGTGATGATATTACCCTCTTCATCAATCACATCTGCCGACACAAGAACTTGTTTCATTTCTCCCTCGTAAGCCCCGGCATTCATGTAAACAGCCCCTCCCAGAGTTCCTGGGATGCCACTGGCAAATTCAAAGCCGGTAAGATGACTATGCATCACTTTAGTCGATAAAGTAGAAAGCAAAATACCAGCCTCTGCCCAAACTTCTTCTCCTTCAATTTTTACATCACTCATATTTTTATAGATTTGAACGATGACACCTCTAAAACCTTTATCCCGAACTAAGAGATTGCTTCCGTTTCCCATGATATAGTAAGGGATTTGATTTTCTTTTAAGAAGTTAATAAGTTTAATAAGCTGATTCAAATTTTCGGGAGCAATAAAGAAATCCGCACACCCTCCGGCTTTAAATGAAGTATGATCTTTCATAGGCTCATTTATTTTAATTAAATTCTTCGGAATTATTTCCGACATTTTTTTTAGTATTTCATTGTTATCCAAATTTTTCACCTCTATACATATATAGATTATTATTTAATAGTATATGAATATATTTTTGTCTTACTGCTTCTTCATTATAATATATGTTCTGTATAATACAAAGAAAAATCTCACCTATGCTTCCATGGGTGAGATTTTTATGCGTTCTACAACCTTTATTATTTCCCAAGCATTGCAGCGCCTATGATTCCTGCATCATTTCCAAGTTCTGCAATACGCAATTTTGTTTTCAAAGGACCTTTTCCAAATACATTTTCCTGTACGATTTCTTTCAAAGGATTAAGAAGATAATCTCCCTGAGCACATACGCCTCCGCCAATAACAACAATTTCGGGCTGCAGGATATTAATCATATTGGCAATTCCAACACCAAGATATTTAATATAATTATCCACTAATTCTTGTCCAACAGAATCTCCGCTTTGCGCTGCATCAAAAGGTATTTTGGCATTCATTAAATTAATGTCGCCACCTACTAATTTAGCAACTCCTGATTCAGGATATCTTATAACAGCGATTCTCGCTTCCCTGATCAGGGCAGTTGCAGAAGCATAGGCTTCCCAACAGCCTTTTCTTCCACAGGTACATAGTTCTCCGTCTGCAACAATAACATGATGTCCTATTTCAGCGCCTCCATAAAAACTGCCGCTAAAGATTTTACCATCTATGATAATTCCTCCACCTACTCCTGTTCCCAGGGTAACCGTAACAGAATTTTTATATCCTTTTGCAGCCCCTGCAACTGCTTCTCCCAAGGCAGCACAATTGGCATCGTTTTCTAAGTATACTGGAAGATTGATGTATTTTTGAAGTTCTGTACGAATAGGTACATTCTTAAATTTTAAATTATTGGCATAAACTAATATTCCATTTTCCGGATCAGGAATTCCAGGGCTTCCTACTCCAATCGAGACAACTTCTTTTAGAGAAATACCTTCTTCTTCAAGAATATTTACACATAATTCTCCCATGTCTTTTAGGATTTCTTGATACTCTCTATGGCGCAGGGTTGGAATACTTTTCTTCTTAATTAATTTACCTTCCTCTGTAACAATTCCCACTGCAATATTGGTTCCCCCAAGATCTACTCCTATATAATACATATTCTTTCCTCCATCTTTAATACAGTTTATATATTAATGGTTGTTTTATTTCTCTTCTTCCCTTTTTTCTTGATATTTTCCATAATACGATTATTCAATTCCTCTGCTGCATTATATCCCATTTTCTTTTGCCTGTGATTGATTGCCGCTGTTTCACAAATCAATGCTAAATTGCGTCCTGGACGAATCGGAATAGAGTGACATACAACTTTATTCCCTAATATTTCAGTGTATTCTTCCGTTAAACCCAAGCGATCGTATTCTTTCTGATTGTCCCATAATTCCAATTGAATAACCAAGTCAATATTATGAACGTCTTTTACAGACTCAACTCCATAAAGTTTTTTGACATCTACAATGCCAATACCTCTTAATTCTATAAAATGCCTGATAACCTCCGGAGATGTACCAATTAAAGTTTGAGTAGAAACTTTCTTGATTTCCACTACATCGTCTGCTACCAGTCGATGTCCTCTTTTTATAAGTTCAAGGGCTGTTTCACTTTTTCCAACACCACTTTCTCCTGTAATTAACACCCCTTCTCCATAAACATCGACCAAAACGCCATGAATGGATATCCTGGGAGCTAATTCTACTTTAAGCCATCGAATCAATTCCGACATAAATGCAGAGGTCGCTTCATTTGTTCTTAAAACAGGTACACTATATTTATTGGCATAAAAAATCATTTCAGGGAATGCTTCTAAATCTCTACATAAAATTAAACAAGGGATATGAAATTGGAATAACTTTTCCAGAACTTGTTCCCTTAATTCTTGTTCCATCCTGCTAAGATATGTATATTCTACTTTGCCAATAATCTGTACGCGCTCTGCATCAAAGTAATCAAAATATCCAGCTAATTGTAGAGCCGGTCTGTTCACATCCGATTGAGTAATTTGAATATGTTCAAACTCAACCTCAGGTGTAACATTTTCGAGATTAAACTTATCAAATATCTGCTTAACACTCACATTATACAAGGATATCCCTCTTTTCCTTTGGAGTCTTTTTATAATTTTATCATATTTTCAGGCAAAATCAATGGAGTATCTCCACTCGTTCCGACACTTTTAATAAAGGTGTCAAAAAAGCAGAGAAATAAATCTTCTCTGCTTTTTATTCTTTAATTGTGAAATTTTCATCTATAAACTCAACCTTTTTGTAGGTATTGGAAGCTTCATCTTCAAGGATATACACTTCACAATCATCTAAAATGTTTAAATTTATCCGGGATAACTGATTTTTCTCAATTTGCTTTAATATTTCAGGCAAATCATTATTTATCTTTTGTCCCTCATTGGGCGTTATAAAGACCCTCATCTTATCATTTCCAACACTCAAACTCACTTCCACAGTACAGATTTCTCCTGCGTCTTGTGCAAAATATGCATAAGTAAACTTGTGGCTGCTAGAGTCTTCCATTTTTTCACCCCATTTTTGATAAATTTCATAAGAGAATTAAGTCCTTTCCAAACAGGACAAACTTTCTTATTCACAAACAAGCATATCAATATTTGCTTATGATTTCAATCTTTACATATAATATTGAATCAAAATACCTATTTCTGGTGAAAAAAATTAAAAATTTGTTCTGCGATCCTACTAGGGATACCTTCCACTTGATATATCTCTTCAAGGGATGCCTCTTTTAACCTTTGTACACTTCCAAAATGCTCAAGGAGTACTTTTTTCCTGACATTCCCTACTCCCGGTATCTCATCGAGTACGGATTGAATCTGTGTCTTGCTTCTTAGTTTTCTATGGTATTCAATCGCAAAACGATGGGCTTCATCCTGTATACGAGTAATAAGCTTAAAACCTTCAGTACCTACAGGAGGGCCTATTTCTTCGTCATTATAGAGAAGCCCTCTTGTTCTGTGTTTATCGTCTTTTACCATTCCGCAAACCGGAATGGATATATTGAGTTCCTCCAGTACCTTTTGCGCTGCATGAACCTGCCCTTTCCCTCCATCAATGAGGATAAGTTGGGGCAGTTTCGTAAACTTCCCTTCTTCCACCGTTAATCCTTTTTCTTTTAGCACTTCAAGTTCTTCTTTAGCATGGGTAAATCGTCTTCTAATGACTTCTTCCATACTGGCATAATCATTAGGCCCAAGAACTGACTTAATCTTAAATTTTCTATAATCGCTTCTTTTAGGTTTTCCGTCTTCAAATACAACCATGGAGCCTACCGATTCAATCCCCTGGGTATTTGAAATATCATATGCTTCTATGCGGTGAATGGTTTCTTCAAGCCCTATAGCATGTTGAATTTCTTCGACTGCGCCTTTCGTTCTTTGTTCTTTTCTTTTCAGTTCTTCTCCAAATTGATTAAGGGTGAGCTCTGCATTCTTCTCTGCCATTTCTACTAATTTAGATTTTTCTCCTTTTTTAGGAACCTTGATATAAACCTTATGCCCTTTACGGTCACTGAGCCATGACTGGATAATCTCCAATTCGTCAATTTCCTCTTGAAGAATTATTTCTTTTGGAATAAATGTGGTTCCAGCATAAAACTGCTTGATAAACGACGTCATAATATCCGTTGAACTGGTTTCATCTACCCCATCCAGTAAAAAATGTTCTCTACCGACCACCTTGCCGCCTCGAACAAAATACACTTGTACTAAGGCTTCGTCTTCTTTTTTCGCAAAGGCTATGACGTCTTGGTCTTCCATAGAGGCATTAATCATCTTTTGCTTCTGGGCAATTCTTTTAATGCTCTGAATTTGATCTCTTAGCTGAGCTGCTTTTTCAAAATTAAGTTCTTCTGAAGCAGTCTGCATCTGACTTTCTAAATCTTTTATCACATCTTCATATTTTCCATCTAAGAAAGAAATAATCTCTGCAATCATTTTTTTATATTCTTCTTCAGAAATCAGTCCCGCACAAGGGGCCTTGCATTGTCCTATATGGTATTGAAGGCAAGGTCTTTCTTTGCCGATATCCCTTGGCAGCACCCTATTACAAGTACGAATTGGCCATAGTTTTTTGATGATATCCAAGGTTTCTCTTAATGCCATTGTATCTGTATAAGGTCCAAAATATTTTGCCTTGTCTTTTAAAAGTTTCCTCGTCATAAATACCTTAGGATATGCTTCACTGACGGTAATCTTAATATAAGGATAATGTTTATCGTCCTTTAAGCGAATATTATACTTTGGCCGGTATTTTTTTATTAGATTACATTCTAGAATCAGTGCCTCAACTTCTGAATCGGTAACAATATATTCAAATTCTTTAATTTGAAGAACCATTTTCTGTACTTTCGGAGAATGATTCCTGGAATTTTGGAAGTATTGTCTGACTCTGTTTCTTAAATTAACTGCTTTACCGACATAAATAATATTTTCAAATTGGTCCTTCATAAGATAAACCCCTGGTTTTTGGGGTAATTTCTTTAATTCTTCCTGTATATCAAACATAATCTCACTCCATTCTAAACGTAGAGTAGTTGGCCACCTGTATTTTATGTTATAATGAAAAATATTTCAGATTTTAAGGGGTGTATATGTTTCTTTCCTAAAAAAATTTTAAAGTCGAGGTGAGTATATGTTCCGTACGATTGTGTGGTTTATTTATTTTTGGCTGTATCAAATAATCGCTCTATTCTTCCTGATAAAAATTTATTTTCTTAAAAAATTCAGCACTCCCGATCAAACCAATGCATACATTCATAAAGTAACCCATAATTGGGCAAAAGCAATGGTTAGAGCTACCGGCAGTAAAATTCATGTAAAAGGGCTTGAAAACGTCCCAAGCCACGGTCCTGTGCTTTTTGTAAGCAATCATCAGGGTAACTTTGATATTCCTATACTTATGGGATTTATCGATAAACCCAAAGGCTTTATCGCCAAAATTGAACTGTCTAAGCTTCCTCTTGTACATACATGGATGAAATTAATCCAATGTGTATTCATGGATCGAAAGGACTTAAGGCAATCCCTTAAAGCAATGGATCAAGGTATTCAAATATTAAAGTCAGGGCAATCCATGGTCATCTTCCCTGAAGGTACCAGAAGCAAAGGAGGTCCCATGGGAGAATTCAAAAAAGGAAGCCTGCGCCTTGCCCAAAAAACCAATGTACCTATTGTTCCGATTGCAATTTCTGGCTCGTATAAGATAATGGAAGAAAGAGGATTCCGCATTACTCCTGCCGAGGTAGATGTTCGTATTGGGAAGCCTATCCTTCTTCAGGAACTTCCTCAGGATATGGCTAAAAATGCTATTGAATTAGTAGAATCTACTATTAAAGATTTACTTTATAATTCTTAATATTGTTATTTAAAGGGTGGTCTATGACCATTCTTTTTTTATTGCATAGGAAATTCCTCCGAATTTCCTATGCAATAAAATTATACCATAATCCATCGGATGAAGTCTCTAGCAGGTATAAGGTAATGTAAACTAAGATATAATAAGTACATTAACTAAAAAGGAGTGCTAAAGATGAACTTAAATTACCGACCTCTTAATGTTAAAAATCATCATATTCATGTTGCTTTTTCAGACCATACAATACATTTAAAGAACAATCAAGTTTTAAATGAATTACTTAAGAATGAAGCTTTAATAGGTAGGGATATCGCACAAACTTTAAAGCAAAATTATCAGGAGCAAATGGATAAACACTTAAACATTTCTACGGATTCCATAGCCCTGGAAATCTTAGGACATGTATATCCCCATAAAATTGCATCCATATTATACACCATTCTTCCTGCACTTAAATCTGTACCAGGATTTATATTGGATAAAACCGATATCATCGATATTGGTGAATCAGGATATGATTCTAATCGTTGGATTTGGGACAGACTAGAGCCTCTTTATACGGCTATTGTAGATCGCTTACATTAAATTTATGTTACAGTTTTCCAATTCATCCTCTGTTTCCTTGAAAAAAACAAGGAAGTCTTTTATAATAGTCATTGAAAATAAAACTCAAAGGAGGATGAATCATAATGAATAACAGCAAGAAACGTCTGATAGCATTGGCAACAAGCGCTGCATTCTGTTTTTCAACTGCTACTGCTATATATGCCGCTCCTACAACTAAAACATTAAAAGCGTTATTTAACGGCATTAAAATTAGTTATAATGGACAAATTAAAACTGACGAAAAAGAGCCGTTTATTGTGGATAATACTACATATGTTCCTTTAAGAATGGTGGCAGAATTAGTTGGTAAAACTGTAAAATGGGATGGCGTAAACAAACAAATTTTAATTACGGATAATGGGCCCTCTTCTTCTGATCAAGCTCAACAAATCTCTACTTTAACTGCTCAATTGGCCCAAAAGAGCCTTGAAATTGCCCAGTTAAAGCAGGAAAAAGCAGCTTTGGAGGAACAAATTAAAACGCTTCAGAGCAAACAAGCTTCAACTTCAGATTTAGATGAGCTGGAAGAACAGCTTATGGAAGATTATGAAGAATATGAGGATATTGAGTTTGACATTCAACTCAGCGGTAATGAAGATAAAATCACTGTAAAAATAAGAGTCGATTTGGATGATTTTTACAAAGAATGGAACAAATTATCTGAAAAAGATATTAAAAATTATATAGAAGACATTTGTGATGACATTTGGGACGCTTTTAAAGATGCAAAAATAACTGGATATATATATGATACAGATGCAAAGGAAGATGTAGTTGAATTTAAAAGCAATTCCAAACAAAAGCTTGAATTTGATTTTTTAGAAAACACAGATTTAGCTGATTTAGAAGATGATCTAAATTATGATTACAAAAACTATTTTTCAGATATTCGCCTGACTATTGAATTAGATGGAGATAACAAAGATATCGTTTATGAAGTTAGAATAGACTATGATAACTATGAAAATGAATGGAAAGCTTTAAAAAATAATGAAATCAAATACTTTATGGCTGATATCTATGACGATATAGAAGATGAATTCCCAAATGCTGATATTGAAGGATATGTATATACTACATCCAGCAAAACTAAACTTGCTCAGTATTGGCGTACTTCTTCCGGCAGCGACAGATTTGAAAGATTTGATTAATAAATAAAACAGCCTCTAAGGGCTGTTTTATTTATGCTCAGTAAATCTTTTCTGAAACCATTCGGTTTTGTCTTTAGGATCCATAATATTGATGAAGAAATTTCCCAACTGTTTATTATAATCCGTATGCTCATTGTCATAGTATTCTAAATCTGCCTGGATTTCCACCATATCTGGCTTCTCACTTTGTTTGATGACAATATTTTTCGGTTTCCCGTCGTCTCCACGCATCTCTAAATAGTAGGTTAAAATATCTGCCGCATTTTCAGTACTATAATTTCCGTCATAAATCAATTCATATTCATCTTTAGGAAGTTTAAGAAAAATATGGTAGTGTCCATCTTCACGTCTTACCCTGGTGTCCATAATGCTATTAATCATTAGTATCACCCTGCCTTCTTATTTTCCTTTAGTTTTTTCTATTCGCAGAGTGTTCATTCAAAAAAGATATTGGTAAAATATTCTATTTATTTAATATTTTCTTTAAGAATTTTCCAGTGTAGGAACCTTCTATTTCAGCAACTTCTTCAGGGGTTCCTATGGCAATCACTTCTCCCCCTCTGTCTCCTCCTTCAGGTCCTAAATCAATGATATAATCCGCTGTTTTAATAACATCCAGATTATGCTCGATCACTAAAATAGAGTTGCCGCCTTCTGCCAGTCTCTGAAGAATCTCTATCAGCTTATGCACATCTGCAAAATGAAGTCCTGTTGTCGGCTCATCTAGGATATACATTGTTCTTCCGGTACTTCTTTTGCTTAATTCCGTAGCCAGTTTTACCCTTTGGGCTTCTCCTCCTGAAAGCGTCGTAGAGGGTTGTCCCAGCTTAATATAAGATAAACCTACATCGTTTAGGGTTTCAAGCTTTCTTTTAATCTTAGGATGATTTTCAAAAAACTCCAATGCTTCTTCAACGGTCATATCCAGAACATCCGCAATGGATTTTCCTTTATAATGTACATCTAACGTGTCTCTGTTATAGCGTTTGCCATGGCAGACCTCACAGGGTACGTATACATCCGGCAAGAAATGCATTTCGATTTTTAAAATTCCATCTCCATGACACGCTTCACATCTTCCGCCTTTTACATTGAAACTAAAACGCCCCTTTTGATAACCTCGCATTTTTGCTTCTGGAGTACTTGCAAATACCTCTCGTATATCGTCAAACACCCCAGTATATGTGGCAGGATTCGATCTTGGCGTCCTTCCGATAGGAGATTGATCAATACTAATGACCTTATCCAAATGTTCAATGCCTAAAATATCGTCATGGAGTCCAGGTTTTACCTTCGCTCTGTTTAAGTCTCTGGCTAATCTTTTAAGTAAAATTTCATTGACAAAAGAACTTTTTCCTGAACCTGAGACACCAGTAACGCAAGTAAATATCCCTAAAGGAATATCAATATCAATATTCTTTAAATTGTTTTCCCTGGCCCCTTTAATAGATAGCCATTTGCCATTGGGTTTTCTTCTCTCTTCGGGTACCTCTATTTTCTTTCTGCCGCTAAGATAGGCACCGGTCTCGGATTCTGGACAGGCCATGATTTCCTGAACTGTTCCGGCACAAACCACTTCTCCACCGTGGGAACCCGCTTTGGGGCCTATATCCACAATATAATCTGCTGCAAACATCGTATCTTCATCATGTTCAACAACAATCAGTGTATTGCCTAAATCCCTTAAATGTTCCAGGGTTTTTATCAATCTTTCATTATCTCTTTGATGAAGACCTATGCTGGGTTCATCTAAAATATAAACAACACCAACTAATCCTGAACCAATTTGTGTAGCCAGTCTGATTCTTTGGGATTCTCCCCCTGAAAGGGTTCCTGCTTGTCTTGAAAGGGTTAAATAGTCTAATCCAACATTCATCAAAAATCCGATTCTGGCATTAATTTCTTTTAAAATCTGCTCTCCAATCAGTTTCTGTCTGTCACTGATTTCCATGGAATTAAAAAACTTTTGTGCTTCTGAAATAGACATATTGGTCACTTCAGAGATATTTTTCCCCCCTACTTTTACCGCTAAGGCTTCTGGTTTCAATCTTGTGCCGTGGCAAGTAGGGCAAGGAATATTAGTCATATAGCTCTCATACTCTTGTTTCATATAGTCTGAAGAGGTTTCAGCATATCTCCTGTGCATATTGGGAATGATACCCTCAAAGGCATACATATATGACCCTTGACCATTGGCATTCTGATATTCTACTTTAATTTTTTCTCCTTTGGAACCATATAAAATAATGTCTTTAATCTTTTCATCCAAATCTTTAAAAGGCGTATTCAAGTCAAAATCATAATGCTTTGCCAAAGCCTTAAAAAAATTATGGCCATAACTTTCAGTATTATCTATCGTATTCCATCCGGGCGCACTGATTGCCCCTTCCATAATGCTAAGATTAGGGTTTGGAATAATAAGGTCAGGATCTATTTTCATCTGAAATCCCAATCCTGTACAGGATGGACAGGCGCCAAAGGGCGTATTAAAGGAAAAAAGCCTTGGCTCGATTTCATCGATGCTGATACCGCAATCAGGACAGGCAAAATTTTGGCTAAAGGTAAGTTCTTCTCCTCCTATGACATCTACCAGCAGTAAGCCATTGGAAAGATTCATAACCGTTTCTATAGAATCACTGAGTCTCTTTGCGATATCCTCTTTAACAACCAATCTGTCCACAACGATTTCTATGGAGTGCTTTTTATTTTTTTCTAACTTAATCTCTTCAGACAGTTCATAGATAATACCATCAACTCTTACCCGTACATAACCGCTTTTTTTAGCATTTTCAAGAACCTTAACGTGTTCACCTTTTCTTCCCCTGACAACTGGAGCCAGGAGTTGAATTTTCGTTCTCGGGGGCAATGCCATAATATGATCAACGATTTGATCCAAGGTCTGCCTTTTGATTTCTTTGCCGCATTTAGGACAGTGGGGAATACCTATTCTGGCAAACAAAAGTCTTAGGTAATCATAGATTTCTGTTACCGTACCTACCGTAGATCTTGGGTTTCTGCTGGTTGTCTTCTGATCAATGGAGATAGCAGGAGACAATCCTTCTATCTGTTCTACATTAGGCTTTTCCATTTGGCCTAAGAACTGTCTTGCATAGGCAGAAAGCGACTCTACATACCTTCTTTGCCCTTCTGCATAAATGGTATCAAAAGCTAGAGAAGATTTCCCGGAACCACTTAAGCCTGTAAATACCACAAACTTATCCCTTGGAATTTCTAAAGTAATATTTTTTAGATTATGTTCCTTAGCTCCTCTGATGATGATTTTATCCTTTGACATAATTCACCTCTATAATAATTCTTGCAGATATTTTTTTAACTCTATAAGCTCATCTCTAAGTTGTGCAGCTCTTTCAAATTGTAAATCGGAAGCCGCTTGTTTCATCTCTTTGGTTACTTTTGCAATTCTTTCTTCCAGTTCTTTTCTGTCCATGGACTCTGGATCTTTTTCCACAGTATATTTTTCTTCTTCTTCTGCTGTCTTCGTTGCTCGAATGAGGTCCCTGACCTTCTTTTCAATGGTTTTAGGAACAATGCCATGGGCTTTATTATAAGCATCCTGAATCTGCCGTCTTCTATTGGTTTCCGATATGGCTTTTCTCATAGAATCCGTAATCGTATCGGCATACATAATCACATAGCCTTCTGCATTTCTCGCAGCCCGGCCTATGGTTTGAATTAAAGAGGTTTCTGAACGCAAAAATCCTTCCTTATCGGCATCTAAAATAGCCACTAAAGATACTTCAGGGATATCTAACCCTTCTCTTAAAAGGTTAATGCCGACCAGTACATCAAAGACATCCATTCTTAAATCCCTGACAATTTCAATACGCTCTAAGGTATCGATATCTGAATGAAGATATCTTACTTTGATGCCCATTTCTTTCATATAATCCGTTAAATCCTCTGCCATTTTCTTAGTCAGGGTGGTGACCAACACTTTTTGATTTTTTTCTACTCTTTTTTGAATTTCATGGAATAAATCATCAATCTGTCCTTTAACCGGGCGAACATCAACAATTGGATCTAATAATCCTGTAGGTCTTATAATCTGTTCTGCAACAACAGTGGAATGCTCATATTCATAAGTTGAGGGGGTCGCCGATACAAATAATATTTGATTAATTTTGCTTTCAAATTCCTCGAACTTTAAAGGTCTATTGTCAAGCGCTGAGGGCAGTCTGAAGCCATACTCTACCAAGGTGGTTTTTCTGGCTTTGTCCCCATTATACATGCCTCTGATTTGAGGCACTGTAATATGGGACTCATCCACTATGATTAAAAAGTCATCTGGGAAGTAGTCAATCAAAGTATGGGGCGTACTTCCTGCAGGTCTTCCGGAAAGATGTCTTGAATAGTTTTCAATGCCGGAGCAGTAGCCAACTTCTCTCATCATTTCGATATCAAAATTGGTTCTTTGGGCAAGTCTTTGAGCTTCTAAGAGCTTATCCTCTCCCTTTAATTCTTTAACCCTTTCAACCAATTCTTCTTCTATCGCCTGAATCGCTCTTTCTAATTTATCCTGAGGAATAGCATAGTGGGAAGCAGGGAAAATAGAAACATGATCCCTTAGTCCAATGACTTCTCCCGTCAAGGTATCTATTTCGGAAATTCGATCAATCTCATCCCCGAAAAATTCAACCCGAATAGCCCTTTCAGAGGAAGCCGCAGGAATAATTTCAACAACATCCCCTCTTACTCTGAAAGTACTTCTTGTAAATTCCATATCATTTCTTGTATATTGAATATCCACTAACTTTCTTAAAACTTCATCCCTTCCCTTTTCCATTCCTGGCCTTAAGGAAAGTACCTGTGTACTGTAATCAATAGGGTCTCCTAAACCATATATACATGAAACACTGGCAACAATAATAACATCTCTTCTTTCTGCTAAAGCAGCGGTTGCCGAGTGGCGAAGTTTATCGATTTCTTCATTGATCGAAGAATCTTTTTCTATAAATGTGTCCGTTTGAGGAATGTATGCTTCTGGTTGATAATAGTCATAATAACTTACAAAATATTCTACTGCATTGTTTGGAAAAAACTCTTTAAATTCACTATAAAGTTGTGCTGCCAAAGTTTTATTATGTGCAATGATTAGCGTGGGTTTTTGGACTTTTTGAATAATATTTGCCATTGTAAAAGTTTTTCCCGAACCGGTCACTCCAAGAAGCGTTTGAAACTTATTTCCTTTTTGAATAGCTTTTGAAAGCTTTTCAATCGCTTCTGGCTGATCCCCTGTTGGTTTAAATTCGGATACAAGTTGAAATTCTGCCATACCTTACCCACCTTCTAAATTTATTTAATAATCATTATTAATAACTTAATCATTATAGCATAGGTTGCAATATTTGAAAACATATGTTTGTAAAAATAAATGTATATACGATTTGACTAACAAGAAAAAAAGAGACATAATAAATTAAACTAAAAAATGAGGTGATGAAATGACCTGGATGGATTTTATTAAAGATAAAGCTTTTGAATTCGGCCCAAGACTTCTTGGAAGTATCATATTGTTTATTGCTGGATTGTGGCTTATTAAATTTTTAGTAAAAATAATCGATCGTTCTTTAGAAAAAAGCAAAACAGACCAGTCTCTCCATTCTTTTATAATTTCTTTGTCACGATTTGGACTAAAAGCAGTCCTTTATGTCACTGTAGCTGCTACTTTGGGGGTTAAAGAAACTTCTCTGATTACCGCTCTTGGTGCAGCAGGTTTAGCAGTGGGTCTCGCTCTGCAAGGAAGTCTTTCCAACTTTGCAGGAGGGGTATTAATTTTAGCCTTTAGGCCCTTTAACGTGGGAGATTATATAGAAGCGCAAGGATTCGGAGGAACCGTAAAAGAAATTCAAATCTTATATACTGTCCTTTTAACTCCGGATAATAAGAAGATAGTTATTCCCAATGGAGAACTGTCTAATCATAGCGTTGTGAATTATTCTGCTCAAGATACAAGAAGACTGGACTTTGTCTTTGGAGTCAGTTACAATAGCGACATATTAAAGGTAAAAGAAATTTTAACCAATATTGTAAAAAACCATCCACAGGTTCTTAAAGAACCGGCATGGGTGATTGGTGTATCAGATTTAGGAGAAAGTTCTATAAACTTTGATGTGAAACTATGGTGTAAAAGTACAGATTACTGGACTCTTTACTATGACTTTAGAGAAAAAGTCAAATTGGAATTCGATAAAGAAAATGTTTCGATTCCCTATCCTCAAATGGATATCCATATTCATCAATAAAGGAGAATTCATATGCAGTGGTTTGATAAATTAGAAAGAAAACTAGGACGATTTGCCATTCCAAATTTAATGACATACATTATCGGTTTAAATGCCATAGTTTTTGTGATGACTTATCTTTATCAGAGCAGCTTATATTTCCTCATGCTTGATCCTGCGTTAGTCCTTCAGGGAGAAGTGTGGAGGCTCATTACCTTTATATTTATACCTCCTACCTTTTCTCCTTTATGGGCAGCTTTTGTATTGTATTTTTACTATATGATTGGTACTGCTCTTGAGCATGAATGGGGAACTTTTAGGTTTAATTTATTCTATTTATTAGGTATGGTTGGAACCATTTTATCTGCTTTTATATCAAGTTCACTCGTATCCTCAACTTATATTAATTTATCTCTTTTTCTGGCTTTTGCAAGGATTTACCCAGATTATGAATTGCTGTTATTCTTCATTCTTCCTGTAAAAATAAAATATTTAGCGTGGCTTGACTGGTTCATTTTTATTTTTACCATTTTAGTTTATCCTCTGCCCTATAAATTTGCAGCCATTGCTTCTTTAATTAATTACTTTATCTTCTTTGGCAAGGATATTGTTACCAATGCCAAGACTAACAAAGAAGTTCATCACAACAGAAAAAAATTTAAGGCTCAGATTCCAAAAGACTTCACCATACACAAATGTACGATCTGCGGGATTACCGAAAAAGATGATCCGGATATGGAATTTAGATATTGCTCCACTTGTGAAGGGGATTATGAATATTGTATGAATCATTTAAAGAATCATGAACATATAAAAAAATAGAACGTTGAAGACGTTCTATTTTTTCCCTGTAAACATTTTCAAAAGTCCTACGCTTTCCATATTTTCTAATCTATATACTGCCAAAGGTTCTTCAATAAGTGGAATAATTCCTAAATCATTTATTCCCAACGGATAAGCTTGATGTTCTATACATCTATGCTTACCGTCTATCCCTAAAATATCTACCCATAAAAAAGTAAAATAATTATTAAGAACAGCTTTCATATGAAGATAGTTTTCTATTTCTATCCCATTAATCTTTAAGACAATATCCCCTCGTTTTAGCCCTAGTTTTTCTCCCAGACCCTCAGGTTTTAAGTCTAAAATTCTAACCCCTTTATCCGGATAAACATATAAAGGCTTAGCATATCTTTCACGCTTCTGACTTTGTACAATAAGAAGCTCATGTAATACAGGCATCAAAATAACCCCTAATCCCTGAAGCCAAAGCCTGTTGGGTGCAAATATGGCAGTAACCAAAAGGAATAAACTATACCCCATAAGAGATAAGGCCGTTCTCCTGGATTTCTGCTCCGGTGTAGTGGATACTGCAATATCTCCGTATCCCAGCACTGCAGTAATGGGATAAATAGAATATACCAGTACGCCACTAGGATTTTCAATAATATTTTTCATAAGAGGCCACCAGTTCGGCATTTCTATACTGCCTTGGGGTACTGCAGACATAACCTCCATAACAAGGAGCGCAAAGGGCAAAGGCCAATATTTCTGCATCATATATGCCGACGCAAACTTTCCTTCCTTGTTAATGATAATCGGAATACTGTCTTCGGCACCTTCCAGAAAAATAAGAAGAGATTCCATAAAATGCAGAATTCCCACAAGAGCAATAATGCCCGGAATATCCAGGTTTATATCCGGAAGTTTATATCCCAAAAACATTTGACCTCTAAAAATAAAGGATAAAAAACCTAAAATACCTCCTGCATAAGAAAAACATAAATACCTAAAGTTAATCATCGCAAGTAAAATAGCAACGGGAAGAAGGAATACCATATATTCCGAAAGATGAATGGGAAATCCTATGACAACCAAAAGGATACTGGCGCTTATCCCGATTAAAATGCCACTTAAAATAGACTGAATCATTTTATTGCCTATCTTTTGCCTCGTAAACAGTAATGTTGCAATTTCCATATCCCCATTTTTCTTATACATCTTATATATTAAATAGATTACAATCAAAAACCAAGGATGAAAAATGGCGGTTGCCACCGCCTGTAATGTTGTATACACAACTTGAAAAAAGAAATGCATCATATCACCTATTCTAAGAAATTATAACTGCTCTTTGATGACTTCTATTGCTTTCTTAAGCTGAATATCTTCACTTTCTTCCAAAGTTAACCTGGATTTTAATTCATCGCTTAGTTCAACTACATAATCAGGCTCGATTCCTATTCCCTGAATACATACCCCACTAGGCGTGTAATATTTTGAAATAGTAATTTTGACTGCGGAACCGTCTCCTAAAGGATAGATGGACTGAACCAAACCCTTTCCAAAGGTTGTGGTGCCGACTAATTTACCTTTATTATGGTCTTTTACTGCTCCAGATAAAATTTCCGATGCACTGGCACTGTTTTCATTAACAAGGAGAACCAAAGGCACTTTTATCTCGTTTGCATCAGACATATACGTATCTCTTTTTCCGTTCTTATCTTCCGTATAAACAATTAACCCTTCCGGAAGAAGCTGGTCTGCAATTTTAGTTACGGTAGAAAGCAGTCCTCCGGGATTATTTCTAAGATCGATAATAAGGCCCTTTTGTCCTTTACTGTTTAAATCCTTATAGGCATTCATAAATTGATTGTAAGTTACTTCATCAAAAGATACAATTTTAATATAGCCTATCTGGTCGTCTAACATTCTATGGGAAACTGTAGGATAGTCAATATTGGCTCTTGTAATTTCTACTTCAAAAGTTTTAAATTCAGACTTTCTATAAACCGTTAATTTCACCTTGGTACCTGCCGGACCTTTCATCATCGATACTGCTTCATTTAAATCATCCCCCGTCACTTCAAAATCATTCACCTTAATGATTTTATCTCCGGGAAGCAATCCTGCTTTAGCTCCTGGGGAGCCTTCAAAGGGTGAAACAACGGTAATGAGTTGATCTGTTTGGTCCACCGATACAACCACACCAATTCCTGCATAACGGCCGGTCGTTTCTGTTTGGAAATTTTCAAACTCCTCTTTACTCATGTACGTCGTATATGGATCCCCTACACCGCTAACCAGTCCTTTATACATGCCTTCTTCTAAAGAAGTCTCATCTATTTTATCTACATAGAACTTATTGAGATAAGTAAGAATCTTTTGAACCTTTTGGTTCATTCCCAAATTCGAATGACCTGTCATTCCCATAGCAATACGAAAACCGAAAAAACCAATATTAATAAATATAATAATCGACATTCCTACAGCCAAACCGCTTAAAAATGATTTTTTATTGTTCATGCAATCGGCACTCCCTTAGTGATTATATTTTCATTGTATTATAAACTATTTATTATTATACCATAGTTAAACGATTAAAGTCATTTTTGTTAACAAAAAAATAAAGGACTATGTCCTTTATTGAGATAAATAGGGGATAGGATTTGTATGGCTTCCATTAAGTCTTACTTCAAAATGACAATGATTTCCTGTGGACTTCCCTGTACTTCCAACCTTGGCAACCTCTTGTCCTCTTTTAACAATCTGCCCAACCGATACAACCAATTGAGAATTATGACCATATAAAGTGGTCAAACCGCTACCATGGTCAATAATGACGGTATAACCATAACCATTAATATACCCTGCAGTGATGACTTCTCCATCGGCTGCTGCTAATACGCTGGTTCCTTGAGGCGCAGGAATATCTATACCGTTATGAAAAGCATAGCCTCCATATACCGGGTCAGTTCTTCCTCCATAATTGGAACTAAGGGTATAATATCCCGGAACCGGCCATCCAAATTTCCCTCCGCTGTATACTCTGGTACTTTTTCTTGTAAGCTCTTTGATTTCCTTTTCTAATTGCTTGGAAATCTCTTCTTCTTCTTTAATGAGTTCCATGTAAGCAACTTCATCATCATTTAACTGCGCAATGAGTCTTTCTTTCTCTTGTCTTGCTTCTTCTATGCTGTGTTTAACACCCAACTGATGTTTTTTAACCAGGGTAACCTCTTCTTTCTTTCCTTCCAAATCCTTTTTCTGTTCTTCTATTTTTGCCTCATTTTCTTTCATTGCTTTAATTAAGTTTTGATCGTACTCCACAATTTTAGAAATAACATCAGCTCTATTTAAAAAGTCAGCAAAATTTTTAGAGTGCAGAAGAACCTGCATATAGCCAACTCTTTTATTCATGTACATATATCTAAGGCGTTCCTTAAAGGCCTCATACTGCGCCTGTCTTTCTGCCTCTGCCTGTTTAAGCTCTTCTTCCTTTTGATTCACTTCAGCTTCTAAATCTTCAATTTGACCATTAATCTCTTCAAGATACGCATCCACTTGTGCTAACTCACTATCAAGGGCTTCAATATTCTGCATAATATTTGCTTTTTCTTCTTTGGTTTTCTTGAGTTTTTCTTTCGCATTTTTTAAGTTCTGTTGTACTGCTTCCAGTTTATTTTTCTTCTCTTTAAGATTATCTGCAGCTACAGAGAAAAACGGAGCGCATCCAAGGATAATGACAAATAATAGAATTATCCCCCGTTTTATCGCTTTATACATAAAATTCCCCCTATTAAATAACACAACTAAACTTTAAGATATCTTCTAATCGATATAGCACTTCCTATAACACCAATTCCTATACCTATTACGAGAGAAATCGGCGTAAGGAGATTGAAGATTTCCCCTGTTGTTCTAAAGACTAATATTTTTTGAATAAATGTATTTCTTTCGTAAATCAGTTCTGTAATGAAATTATAGGAAAACCAAATAACAATAAGAGGAAGTATGGAACCAATAACGCCAATAATAATACCTTCAATGATAAAAGGCCATCTAATAAACCAGTCTGTGGCACCAATGTATTTCATAATATTAATCTCATTTTTCCTGATGTAAACGGTAAGACGAATGGTATTATCCATAAGCATTACACCGATAAAACCTAAAATGACAATCAACACCAAACTAACAATCCGTATCATATTATTAAAACCTATAAGAATTTTTGTTTCTTCCTCCAGATATCTGATTTCTATGCCATTTATTTGATTTAATTGAGAAATAACCTCTTTTTGATACCTTATATCGTCCAGTGTAAGTTCAAAGGAAGGTGGCAAAGGATTATCGTTTTCCAGCCCTTCTAACAAAGAACCATATTCTCCCCACTCTTCTTTTTCTTTATTTAAAGCTTCTTCCGGAGAAATATAGATAATTTTTTCAATATGGTCAATGCGATTTAATTGATCTTCTAAGGCTTGGATTTTTTCTTCAGATATCTCCTCTGTCTCCTCGGTATAAAAAACTGTAATCCCTGTCGTCTCCTCTAAAGTTTCTAACATGTAATCCACGTTTACAGCAATACAGTAAAATATGCCTACAATCATCAAGCAGGAAGCAATCGTTCCAATTGAGGCCAGTGACATTAATCTATTTCTCCAAATGCCACGAAACCCTTGCCCTGCAAAATATTTCATAGTTCTAATCTTCATCGCTGTATCCACCCTTTGACAAATCTCGAATCAGTGTACCGTTTTTTATTTCAATGACTCTTTTCTTCATTTTGTCTACAATATCTTTTTCATGGGTAGCAATGATGACCGTGGTACCTCTGTCATTGATGTCTTTTAATAATTTCATGATTTCCCAGGAGGTTACCGGGTCTAAATTCCCCGTAGGCTCATCACATATAAGAATAGGAGGATTGTTTATTATAGCTCTTGCCAAAGCTGTTCTTTGCTGTTCTCCTCCTGATAACTGGTTAGGATAACATCTAGCTTTCTTAGCCAATCCTACCATAGAAAGCACCATGGGTACATTTCTTCTTATTTCTTTAGGCGTTGCTTCTACAATTTGCATGGCAAAGGCAACATTTTCGTACACAGTTTTATTCGGAAGTAATCTAAAATCCTGAAATACAACCCCAAGCTTTCTTCTTAAAAAAGGAATTTCCTTCTTTTTTAAATGGGTTATATTTTTATCGTTGATAATAATTTCCCCTTGGGTGGGTTCTATTTCTTTTAATAAAAGCTTTAGTAAAGTGGACTTTCCGGAACCACTGCTTCCTATAATAAAAACGAACTCTCCCTTTTCGATTGATAAGGATATATTTTTTAGAGCCGTTACATTATTCGGGTAAATTTTTGTAATATTATGCAATTGAATCAAGTTATCCCCTCCCATAAGAGGCATAAAATCTATTTTATTTTACAATATTCTCTATTAAATAGCAATATACATTATGCCCTAGGGAGAAACTAATATGACATTTTTTCCATATAATTCATATATTTGCTAACCATTAGAGTGATTTTAAAAGTAATTGCATCTTCAAAATTTCTTAAGTCTAAACCTGTCATTTTTTGAAGTTTGTCTAATCTATAGACTAATGTATTTCTATGGATATAAAGCTGTCTTGAGGTCTCTGAAACATTTAAATTGTTTTCAAAGAATTTCTGTACAGTCGTTAAAATTTCTTCGTCAAATTCTTCTACGGTTCTTCCCTGAAGTACTTCTTTTACATACATATTGCAAAGAGGTACTGGCAATTGATAAATCAAACGGCCAATGCCTAATTGATTATAGCTTATGATATGCTTTTCACTATAGAAGATTTTGCCTACTTCAAGTGCCATTTTAGCTTCCTTATAAGATCTGGATACATCTTTTAAGTCTTCAACCATAGTTCCCACTGCAACGGAAATGCTGCTCATGGCTTCGCTGCTTAATGTATCATAGATCATTCTGGCAATCTTTTCTTTATCTTCTATAAGTTCTTTTTCTCTTACTTCTTTTACTAAGATAATATTTCTTTCATCTACTGCCGTCACAAAATCCTTAGATTTTGAAGGGAACATACTGCGTACAACTTCTTTTAGATTGATATCTTTGTCCGGTTGAGTTTCAATAAGATATACAATACGTGGAACATTGTTTTCAATATGAAGTTTTTTAGCCCTGTTGTAAATATCCACTAAGAGAAGATTATCGAGCAGAAGGTTTTTAATAAAATTATCTTTGTCATATCTTTCTTTGTATGCCACTAAAAGACTTTGTACCTGAAATGCTGCAAGTTTTCCGATTCTGTATACTTCTTCATCTTCTCCCCGGACAGCAACGACATATTCTGCTGTGTTTTCATCAAACACTTTAAAATAATGGTATCCTTGAATAAGTTGGCTTTCCGCCTGGGAATTCACGAAATCTTCTACGATTTCCATATGCATTCCTATTTGATTATCTTCTGTAGACGCCACTACTTTAGCTTCTATATCTGTTATAAAAAAGTCTCGTCTGGTAATGGATTTTAACCCATCGATTGTACTTTGTAGAATTTGATTTGAAATCATAGCATCAACGCTCCTAAATAAAAATATTGTTTTTATTTTATATTATAGTAGAATTACAAAAAAATAAAGAGAAAATACACAAATTATGCATATTTTCTCTTATCTTTTTCATTTTTTTAATTAATTTGTAATTGTTGCTTCTGTATCTTTGTCAAATACATGGATTCTATTAACATCCAATGCAACTTTAATTGTATCTCCTGGTTTTGCTTGGCTTCTTGGATCAACACGAGCAGTTAAGTTTTGTCCGTTACATGCCATATATAAGAATACTTCTGCTCCAAGCATTTCTGTTACTTCTACTTTACATGTAATCATGCTGTCTTTAGCTGTTTCAAGGAAGGAGGATTCATCATGGAGATCTTCCGGACGAATTCCCATAATAACTTCTTTACCTTCATAGCCACCATCAAGAAGCTTCTTTGCTTTTTCTTGTGGAAGTTTAATTTCTTCATTTCCGAAGGTAAGAATCACATCTTCCCCACGTTTAACAACTTTAGTTTCAATGAAATTCATTTGAGGAGATCCAATAAATCCTGCAACGAATAAGTTGTTTGGTTTTGTATATAAATTATTTGGTGTATCTACCTGTTGGATAATACCGTCTTTTAATACAACGATTCTTGTACCCAAGGTCATCGCTTCTGTTTGGTCATGGGTAACATAGATGAATGTCGTTTGAAGTCTTTGATGCAGTTTGGAGATTTCTGTTCTCATTTGTACCCTTAATTTAGCATCCAAGTTAGACAAAGGTTCGTCCATTAAGAATACTTTTGGTTCACGAACAATCGCACGACCCATCGCTACACGTTGTCTTTGTCCCCCGGATAATGCCTTTGGCTTTCTATCTAATAAATGATCTATATCAAGAATTTTTGCTGCTTCACGAACGCGCTTGTCTATTTCATCTTTAGGTGTTTTACGAAGTTTCAATCCAAATGCCATGTTATCGTATACAGTCATATGAGGATACAAGGCATAGTTTTGGAATACCATGGCAATGTCTCTGTCTTTTGGAGCAACATCATTACAAAGCTTATCCCCTATCCATAATTCTCCAGAAGATATTTCTTCAAGTCCAGCAATCATTCGAAGCGTGGTAGACTTTCCACATCCAGATGGCCCAACAAAGATAATAAACTCTTTGTCCGCTATGTCCAGATTGAAGTCCTTTACTGCAACGAATCCATTAGGATACTTCTTATAGATATTCTTTAATTTCAATTCGGCCATTACAATTTGCCCCCTTATAAATAATGATCAAACAATGTCACGTGTATAAATACTATACTATATTTAGATAATTTGTACCATTGCCCTTTTTAACAAATCCTAGAAAATTCCTTTGTCTAATTTGTATATGTGCTTGTCTGTATGAAAAATTTTTGGTTATTATTC
>JAAYMW010000026.1 GCA_012521175.1 Candidatus Epulonipiscium sp. | reverse complement strand
CAAACTAAGACCGAAAGCACGGTATCTGTTGTTAAAACTTCGGACAAGATATTTGAAGAACAGAAAGAAATTGTATTTAAAACAGATCAAGCCTTTAATGAAATGGCGCAATCTATTCAAAAAATGATTAGCCAGATAGAAGATATCAATGATAAAATTCAAGATATAGAGCATCAGAAGCACCAAACAGTTGAAGCAATAGAACATATTGCAGCGATTGTCGAAGAAGCAGCTGCTTCTATAGAAGAAGTAACTGCAACCAGTCAGGAACAAACCAGTTCAGCAGAACAATTAGCTGTATTAGCCAATGATTTGACCTCGGCAATTAATAACTTGAATCATTCATTAGCCCTTTTTAAAATATAATATATTACTACACTACCGATGAAATTTTATTTAAAAATAATATACAAACTTTATAGGGAGGAATCATTTATGGATAATTTTATTTTTCAAAATCCTACAAAAATAATTTTTGGAAAAGGTATGGAAAATCATGTTGGAGAAGAAGTGAGCCAATATAGTAAGAAAATATTGCTTCACTATGGCGGAGGAAGTATTAAAAAAACTGGACTATATGATAGAGTCGTTTCCTCTTTAAAGGCTGCCGGGGTTGAATATATAGAGCTTCCCGGAGTTAAACCCAATCCAAGGTTAAGCCTTGTGAGGGAAGGCATTCAAATTTGTCGTGAAAATAATATAGATTTTATTTTAGCAGTTGGTGGAGGAAGTGTTATCGATTCCGCAAAGGCTATTGCTTTAGGCACTGTATATGATGGGGACGTTTGGGATTTTTATACTGAAAAGGCCATTCCTAAAGCTGCTTTGCCCATCGGTACGATTTTAACGATCCCTGCTGCGGGAAGTGAATCCAGTACAGGTTCTGTTATAACCAATGAAGAAGGCTGGTATAAAAGAGCCATAAATTCAACGCTTATTTATCCTAAATTTTCAATACTTAATCCTGAACTTGCTTTTACATTGCCTAAATATCAAGTAGCATGCGGTGCAGCAGATATTTTAGCCCATTTGATGGAAAGATACTTTACCAATACTGAGAGCGTTGAATTGATAGACAGATTGATTGAATCAACGATGAAAACTGTTATTAAATATGTTCCTATGGTATTGGAAGATCCTACGAATTATGAAGCATGGGCACAAGTTATGTGGGCAGGAACAGTGGCCCATAATAATTTGCTGAGTACAGGAAGAGTTGGAGATTGGGGTTCACATGATATTGAACATGAAATAAGCGGTATTTACGATGTTGCCCATGGAGCAGGGTTAGCGGTTGTTTTCCCTGCATGGATGAAATATGTTTATAAACACGACACAAATAGATTCACTCAATTTGCTGTTAGAGTATGGAATGTTGAACAAGATTTCTTTGATCCTGAAAAAACAGTATTAAAGGGAATTGAAAAGCTCGAGGAATTCTTTAAATCTATAGGACTTCCGACTCGACTTGAAGGTTTAGGCATTACTGATGACAGACTAGAAGAGATGGCTGATAAGGGTACTGATTCGGATACAAAAACATTAGGTAATTTTATAAAGCTGCATAAAAAAGATGTTTATAATATCTTAAAGTTAGCTCAATAATAAATAGAAAAAATAGAAATCATAAAGTTAGTATCCTTGGGGTACTAACTTTTTTTTGAGTAAATCTGGTGCAACTGCTTTTTTGCGTAGAAATTGGAAAAAAGAATTGTAGTATATAGATGTAATTTTTGTTTTTTTGTGTTACAATGGGTACTGGTTATTATTATCTAGAAAAGTGCAACGGAAGGAGTTTACATTATGAAACGAAAGTTTTGTATCGTATTGACATTTATGTTTTTATTCATGAATATTGTTCCTATTGCTGCTCAAGAAATCTCATTGCCACTACAATCAGAAGCAGCAATATTAATTGAGGAGAATACTGGTAAAATATTGTATGAAAAAAATTCAAGTCAAAAAATGTATCCAGCCAGTACAACAAAAATATTAACTGCTCTGGTTGCTTTAGAAAATGCGGATTTGAATGAAGTGATTAAAGTTGGAAATGAAGTATTACAAGTGCCTCTGGATGCAAGTAAAGCAGGGCATAATCCTGGAGACGAAATTACTTTAAAAGATTTGATTACATCCTTATTATTGCCTTCCGGCAATGATTCGGCGTTTGTTATTGCTTCACATATAGCGAAAAAAATTACTGGAAATGATTCTTTAGATATTAACAGTGCTATCACGCAATTTGCAAATATGATGAATGATAGAGCTAAAGAAATAGGTGTAAAGAATTCGAATTTTGTAAATCCTCATGGATATCATAATGATAATCATTATACAACGGCTTATGACTTAGCTTTGATTACAAGAGAGGCTTTAAAAAATCCTGTATTTAGAGAGATTGTAAAACAGCCTTCTGCGAATATTGGCAGTGAATCTAATCCTAATCAACAAAAATTATCTTTTAGAAACAGGAATTTGCTTTTAGATTCAAGAAACAGTAATACTTATTATCCCTATGCTACAGGAGTAAAGACAGGTTTTACCGATGAAGCAGGAGAATGCCTTGTTGCTTCAGCGACAAAAGATAACTTGAACTTGATTGCAGTATTATTAAACTCTCCTGTAGATGTTCGTTGGAATGATGCAAAGACCTTATTTGATTATGGTTTTGCAAATTTCCAATTTCATCAGGTTGCAAAAAAAGGAGACATAATCGATAAAGTATATGTTGATAAACATTCTCCTAAGGGACCTTCTGAATTAGAAGTATTGATTAATGAAGATTTTAGAGGATTATTCCATAAGGACGATCTTTCCCGCATTGAGAAGACAATTTCTTGGATCCAGGAGCCGCTTGTAGCCCCTATTACGGAAGGACAAAGTGTAGGAAAAGTAACATTTACTTTGAATGGAGAAGTATTAGAGGATATTGAACTGATTGCAAAATATGGAATTGAAAAGCGTACAATATGGGATGTAATGTTTTCATTGGGGGCTATTCCATATTGGTGTGGCGGAATAGGTGGTGTACTTATTTTATTCACTATTTCTAACGCAATTAGAAGAAGAAAAAAATCGAAGAGGCTTTCATTTTAAATAATTTAGTTATATAAATTTTAAAATTATTGGAGGGGAGAAAATATGAGTATTACAAAAAGAAGCTTTGGGAAGACGACAGATGGTACAGAAGTATTTCTCTTTAGACTGGAGAATACACAAGGAGTGAGTGTAGAAATTACTAATTTTGGCGGAATTATCGTTTCTATTTTTGCTCCTGACAAAAACGGGAAAATAGATGATATAACTTTGGGATTTGATCATCTTGATAGTTACTTAAAACCTGGTCCATTTTTTGGTGCATTAATTGGTCGTCATGCAAATCGAATAGAAAATGCGGAGTTTGAACTGAATGGACATACTTATCATCTGGCTAAAAACGATGGTAATAATCACCTGCATGGTGGTGTTAAAGGCTTTGACAAAGTGGTATGGACTCCGGAAATTGTTAAAACTGAAGAAGGAGAAGCATTGCAGCTTACTTATTTAAGCAAAGACGGAGAAGAAAATTATCCTGGTAATCTTGAAGTGAAAGTTTTATATAGTTTAAATAATAATAATGAACTCAGAATTGATTATTATGGAGTTTCTGACAAGGATACGGTGGTTAATCTCACAAACCATGCTTATTTTAATCTTGCTGGTCATGATTCAGGAGATATTTTAGATCATCAATTAATGATTAATGCCGATCAATTTACAGTAATTAATGATGAGTGTATTCCTACAGGAGAAATCAGAGATGTAAAGGGAACTCCTATGGATTTTACGACTTTAACACCAATTAGAAACGGGATTTTTTCAGATGACGAACAAATCAAATGCGGAAAAGGTTATGATCATAATTGGGTATTAAATGTTAGCGGTAAAACTCCTGAAAAAGCAGGAGAAGTATATGAACCAAACAGTGGAAGATTGATGGAATTTTACACCACAAAACCTGGCGTTCAGTTTTATTCTGGTAATTTCATTAAGGACTGTGATAAGGGTAAAGGTGGAGCTGTTTACGAAAAATGGGCTGGATTATGTCTTGAAACACAATATTTCCCCAATTCATTAAAGCATAAACATTTTCCTTCCGCTATTCTTAGAGCAGGGGAAGAATATAGACATACTACTATCTACAAATTTTCTACAAAATAAATAGGGATATTAACAAAAAAAGAGACGTTAGACATCTTTAAATTAAAGAATGTCTGGCGTCTTTTGTTAATAAGGAATTAGTTATTTTAAAATAATCCCAATGATACCTGAAGCAATGATATAAAGGATAGGGTGTTTTTTATACTTGATAATTAGATAGAGTAGTATCGCAAATAATACAATAGCTTTATAATTCAATAATTCTAACAATACACCAGTTTTAATAAATTGATTAATATTTAGTAATGCTATTTTTGCTACTTCAAATCCTGCAGCAGCGATAAGCCCTATAACTGTAGGACGGATTCCGTTAAGACTTGCTCTGACAATAGGTTCTTCGCTAAATTTCATGTAATAATGTGCAATAATAATAATAATAATAATTGACGGTGTTACAATGCCTAAAGTAGTCAAAACAGAACCGATAATACCTGCAGTCTTATAACCCACAAAAGTGGCTGTATTTATTCCGATGGGACCAGGAGTAGATTCTGAAATGGCAATCATGTTGATCAAATCATAGGAGGATATCCAGTGATATTTCTCTGCTAATTCTTGAAGGAAAGGCAGAGTAGCTAGTCCGCCACCAATAGCAAACAAACCAATTTTAAAAAATTCTATCAATAGCAACAAGTAAATCATTATGCATCCACCTTCTTATTAAGATTAATAAAAGCGCCCAGGAGCCCTCCAAAGATAATAATAATCACTGGCGATATGTTTGTAAAAGTAATTAAAATAAAAGAAGAAGAGAATAAAATTATTCCAATCCAATTTTTAATGGATTGTTTCCACATTTTAATAATAGTGCTTGTAATAAGAGCTGCTACAGCAACTCTAATGCCTCCCAAAGCATGTTGTACAATAGGATAGTCCTGAAAATGTTGAAAAAACATCGCAATAGTAGTTATAATGATCAAGGAAGGGAATACTATTCCAAAGGTAGCAAAGATTGATCCAATGATTCCTTTTCTTTTGTAGCCGATAAATGTAGCGGTATTCACTGCAATAACTCCTGGAGTACACTGGCTGATAGCATAATAATCCATCACTTCATCGTTAGTCGCCCATCTTTTTTTTTCGACTATTTCTTTTTGGATAATAGGAAGCATAGCATAGCCTCCACCAAAAGTAAATCCACCTATTTTGCAAAAGGTTAAAAATAAATCTAAAAGTTCTTTCATTTCTATAAACTCCTTTCGAAATCCTAATTATTAGTTATAGAATATCATATACAAATTTATATTTTTTTATATGTTTTACATATCATAAATAATAAGCTATTGGTCATTCCAATAGCTTCATTTTTTTGGTAAGTTTAATTATTATCTTTTTCCTGAGATGGAATTTTTGAAAGCATCATTACAATTAATGTAATTAATATAATGATAAAAAATATTCCAGCCATACCTTTCCACATTATTTCCAGTGAAAGCATAAAATTATCGATCATATTATACCCCTTTCTATATACTTCCTTAGTCATTAAAGCATTTTAGTCAGCAGATTCAGTATAATACCTCCTGCAACTACTGAGCCTATTTGTCCGGACACATTTGCCCCAACAGCATGCATTAAAAGATGATTTGTGGGGTCTTCTTTAAGGCCCATTTTTTGAATAACACGAGCAGACATAGGGAATGCAGAAATACCTGCTGCCCCTACCATTGGATTGATCTTTTCTTTAAGGAACAGATTGAGAAATTTAGCAAATAATACGCCGCCGATTGTATCAAATATAAATGCTACTAATCCAAGGCACATAATGAGTAGAGTATCTAATTTTACAAAAGCATCTGCAGTCATACTAAAGGATATTGTGATACCTAATAATAAGGTAATAAGATTTGCCAATACGTTTTGAGCTGTATCAGATAAACTGTTTAAAACGCCGCATTCTCTAATGAGGTTTCCAAACATTAAGAAACCAACTAAGGCTACAGATGTTGGTGCCACTAAACCAGCGATAAAGGTTACAATAATGGGGAAAAGGATTCTTGTTCTTTTAGAAATGGAACTTGGATTATAAGGCATTTTAATTCGTCTTTCTTTTTTGGTTGTAACAAGTTTTATTGCTATTGGTTGAACGATTGGTACCAATGCCATGTAAGAATAAGCAGCTACGGCAATAGCACCTACATATGATGAACCTAAAATTTGGGATACAAGTATTGATGTTGGTCCATCAGCAGCACCGATTATTCCAATAGAAGCCGCATCTTTTAAATCAAAGCCCAATAATGTCGCCATAGATAATGCAAAGAAAATACCGAATTGAGCTGCTGCTCCAAATAAGAACATTTTTGGGTTGGAAAGCAATGGGCCAAAATCAATCATTGCACCAATACCGATAAAGAGTAGAATTGGCAGAGCTTCAGAAGCTTCTATACCTACTTCAAATAACCATTGTATGATTCCGTGAGTTTCTCCAATACCTGCAAGAGTTTGATTTAAAACGCCTGATGCAGGAAGATTAACTAAAATTGCACCAAAACCCATAGGAAGTAATAAGGCCGGTTCGAAATCTTTGTAGATAGCTAAATAGATAAGTAGAATACCTATTCCATACATAACTATCTGCTGAGGTGTAATTGCTAAAATTCCTAATACTAAAAAGTCCATCTTAATAGTCCTCCTTCTTTAATTTTTCCATTCACCATTATATCATAATCATTTAAAAAGTATATACAAAATCATGTATTTTAATTATTTGCATCATTACACTATTTGACTTTAATATTCTGTTGTGATAAATTTATATTGATTTGGAATATTTTGTAATCATGTTTTTTAAAATTTTATTACATAGGAAATCTGAAGGAATTTCCTATGCAATAAAACAATTTACAGAGATGAAGATTAAAATAATAAATGGGGGTGCTTAAGTTGACTCTAGGAGAAGGAAGAAGTCGCAAGAATTTTAAACCAGTATTAGTATTAATAAGGGGAAGTACATGATGATGCATAGATATTATAATTTTATATTTTCTTTATTATAAGGAGAAGAAAATATTTAATAGGGGATGGCGAAAATGGAATTAAGTATTCTATCATTTCAATTGATTGCAATCATCATTTCAATTTTAGCATTTGCAGAAGCATTTTGGTTATATAAATGGATAGAAAAACAACCTGCATCAAACAGACGTATTGCTGAAGTAGGCAGTTTAATTCGTAAAGGAGCAAATACATTTCTTACTAAAGAATACAAGATATTGGCCCGTTTCTGTGCGCTTGCTGCTATATTTATTTTATTATTTCTTCCTGTTCCTATTTGGATGGGCAATATTTTGGACAATATTGCAATGGTGATTGCCTATATAGTAGGAACAGTTTTTTCTGCAATTGCAGGGAAAGTGGGGATTAGTATTGCTACAATAGCAAATATAAAATCGGCAGAGGCAGCTACAGAAGGAATAGAAAAATCCTTTATGTCAGGCTTCCGTGGTGGTGCAGTCATGGGGATGGCTGTTGTTGGAAGCAGTTTACTGGGGGTTACTCTTGTATTTCTTTTGACCGGTGATACCACTGCATTATTAGGATTTAGTTTTGGTGCAAGTTCTCTAGCACTTTTTGCTAAAGCAGGAGGAGGCATTTTTACTAAGACTGCGGATATTAGTGCAGACCTTGTAGGAAAAGTGGAACTGGGCATTCCGGAAGATGATCCAAGAAATCCAGCAGT
>JAAYMW010000025.1 GCA_012521175.1 Candidatus Epulonipiscium sp. | reverse complement strand
TCAATCAATGGAATTGATTGGGTTTTCTTGGTTTGTGCTGTTTAGTTTTCAAAGATCAATGTTTTGTCGTTTTTTGTCGACAACGAAAAACATTTTATCATATCTTCCATCTCGTGTCAACATTTTTTAATTCCTTTTTTTATCTTTTTTGGTTACGTATGTCGAATCAAGTCGACAAGGAGTATTATATCAATTTAATACTTCCTTGTCAACATATTTTTTAATTTTTTCTCACTCATAAAATAATCATTCTTCTTGATACTTTATTTGTATTATAATAAAAATAATCATAGCAATAATTGCACCAATAATCGCACTCATCCCTGCAAATATTCCAAAAGTATCTGCCAAAGCTCCTGTAATGATTGGCATAGCAATGGCTCCAATACCTCCTATCATAAGTAAGACACCCATTGCCATAGGATATTTTTTTATAGTATTTCCAACTGTAGAAATGGTAGTGGGATAGATTCCCGACATGGAAAACCCTAAGCCACCTATTGCTATCGTAATAACTACTAAGTTTCGTGTAGAAAGCAATAATAGATAGAATATAACTGTACTAATACTTGTTAATAGAAGTAATGTCTTTTTAGAAATTTTATCTCCTAAATAGGCGCAGGTTAATCTGCCGCAAAGCATAACCACCCACAGGAGTGATGATAATATTTGAGCATAAGATATGGTCATTATGTTAGAATCTATAAAATACTTAACCATCCACCCATTAACAGCTGCTTCTATACAGAGGTAAGAAAATAAAATTCCAGTTCCAACCCAGAAGTATTTGCTTTTTAAAAACTCATAGGACATACCCTCTTTTTTCTTTTTTTTCACTTCATCGTCTATTTCTATCCTTGAAAAAAGTAAGATAGAAAGCAAAGCTAAGGCAATGATTACAACAGCAGCTATTTTCCAACCCATATCTCCTCCTATCTTTGTACAAAAGATAACTAAAAATGGCGCCATTAATGCTCCAATAGCAAAAATACTATGAAGAAAATTGAGTGCTGCTGGACTGCTATTGGATACTTCATTAACTACTGTATTGTTAAAATTAGAAATACTGCCTCTGCTTAGCCCTGTAAACAAAAAACCCATAAGTAGTAAAACGGGATTACCCGTTAAAATCATAATTAAAAATCCCATAACCACAAAAGTACATAAAAACATAATAGATTTTTTTCTTCCTAAATAAATCGGCAATACCCCTGCTATAAAACCTGCGATGAGATTTCCTGCTTGATGGGCAGATAATAATGCACCACTAACGGTATTATTCAATCCATATTCATTGCTGATTAAAGGCAGTAAAGGTCCTAAAATCATAGCATACAATCCATTGACGGCAAAAACAAAGAAACAGCAATTTAAAATGTATCTTTGCTTACCATCAAGTCTTGAGTAAAAAGATTCTTTTGTCATGTCAATAACCCTCCATATTATGCAAATATAAGTAACTTTGTATATTATATCAGATAATTAAATAATTACAATCCTAACCTCTTTCAACGTATAATATCTATTAGTATCGTCTACAACAAATTTTTTAAGAGTACATATTCCTACATAGAGAAAGGAAATAATATAATTAAATGAGTATAGGAGGTATTAAAATGGATTATGAAAATATAAATAGAATGAGTGATTGGAACCATTGGAAAAATACTATTTCCAAAGCAGTGAACCTAGGGCAAATGGCAGGACTATCAGATGAAACGATAAGTAAAGTAGGAACTAAAATTGGAAACATACTAAATGCTTCAGTTGATCCAGAAAATAGAGAACAGCGTCTTATTAAAGAATTATGGAATGTTGCTGATGATGAAGACAAACAAACATTGTCAAAATTAATTATCAAAATGGTTCAATCAAATAACAATGATTAGGAGGAAAGTCCATGTCAAAAATTAAATCAAAGAATCCAGATCCTACTCATACTTCGCGAAATCCCTATAAAGAAAATCATACTAATAATCCCAAGGATTTATTATTAGACACACAGTCTGCACAGGAACTTATGGCATTTAAAGCAGCAAAAAAACATAAACAACAATAAAGGATGGAAGCCCCATCCTTTACAATTTTATAATTCGTATAAGCATCCATTAACTTGTTAGGTTAAATTTACTTCTTTTTTGTAGAAAAAGGTTTTTATTGGAGTTAATCCATATTTATGAGATAAAATAATTTGTTCTGTGCTTCCTACAAATAATACACCATCTGTTTTTAAAGATTTATTGAACTTTTTATAGATTGCATCCTTGGCTTCTTCAGTGAAATAAATGAGTACATTTCTACATACAATTAAATCACACTGTTCAGGATAAGTATCTTTTAATAAATTATGTTGTCTAAAATCGATACATCGTTTTATATCATCAGAAATCTTATAGGATTCCCCTATCTGCGTGAAATATTTTATCAAAAACTCTTTTGGAACCCCTTCAATACTTTTTTTGTTGTATAAACCTATCCTCGCCTTTTCCAGAACCTGTTTATCAATATCCGTAGCCAATATTCTAATTTTGGATAAAGGAAAGAATTTTGTAAGAAGCATCGCTAAGGAATAAGGCTCATCTCCCGTTGAGCAAGCCGCACTCCATATTCTTAAAGAAGAAGATTTCTTCAATAAATAAGGAATAATTTCTTTTTCTAATACTTCCCATTGTGGAGGATTGCGAAAAAACTCCGAAACATTAATCGTCAAATAATTAATAAATTCATTGTAGAGGTCTCTATTGGTTTTTAAGGCCATAATATAAGGTTCATAAGCATCATAATTATTTTTTCTAATCAAGGCATCAATTCGACGTTTCATTTGTCTTTCTTTATAGCTGTTCAAATCGATTCCTGTCATCCGTAATATCTCTTTCTTGAAGTCTTCATATGTCTTGATCATAGAATCTCCTCAATAATTCAAAATATCTTCCTGAGAGATAAAAAAACTACTACCATATTATTGATCTGAATCATTAGCTTCTTCTTGCTTAACTTCTGTTTGCTTTTTACTTAAGCTAATCTTCTTCTCATCCTTATTGATATCAAGGACTTTTACATCAATGATTTCACCTAATTGAAGCTCATCTTCAGGTTTAACAACATGCTTATTAGCAATTTGCGAAATATGAACCAGACCATCTACACCGGGTTCTAATTCAACAAACGCACCAAAGGGTACCATTCGAACAACTTTACCTTTAACAATAGCACCAACAGGATATTTTTCTTCGATATTAAACCAGGGATTATCTTTTTCATCTTTTAATGTCAAAGAAACTTTTCCCTTTTCTTTGTCAATTTCCAGTACAGTTACTTCTACTTCTTGTCCTACTTTAAGGACTTCTTCAGGATGTTGAATTTTATTCCAAGACATTTGTGAAATATGAACTAAACCATCAATCCCACCTAAATCAATAAAGGCACCAAAATTAGTGATATTTCTTACAGTTCCTTTTACCTTTTGGCCAACTTCAAGAGCATTTAATACTTCTTCTTTTTTCTTTTTAGCTTCCTCTAAATAGATTTGCCTATGATCTCCCACTACTCTTTTTCTTCTTTCATCAAATTTAATAACCTTAAAATCTATGGTTTTTCCTAAAAATTGATTTAAATCCTGAATATATTTTGAGCCCATTAAAGAAGCTGGAATAAATATTCTCACCTCATTATTAATTACAATTACTCCACCATTAACTATATCTACAACTTTTCCAGTTAAAACAGTACCTTCTTCATAGGCCTTTTTAATAATTTCCCATCCTTTTCGAGCCTCAACTCGTTTTTTCGATAACTCAACAATTCCTTCATTGTCATTAACTTTTAGAATATATACATCTATTTCGTCTCCAACCTTTACAACATCTTTTGGGTTTAGACTTGGATCACTGGAAAGCTCAGATTTAGGAATAATCCCATCAGATTTATATCCAAGATTAACGGATACTTCAGAATCCGTAACATTAATAACCGTTCCTTTTACAATTTGACCACTTCTTAAAGTAACAAAGGATTGATTTAATAATTCCTCAAAACTTTCATTAGTATGATTTTCTAAATCATTCATCGCAGAAATAACCTCCTTTATTATACGAGCAGGAGTTGATGCACCTGCAGTTATTCCAATTTTATCATTAGAATTAAATTTATTCAACTCTAAATCTTCTATTGTCTCTATATGGTAAGTTTCTTTACAGTAATTTTTACAAATTTCATACAACTTTCTGGTATTTGAGCTTTCACGGCCTCCAATTACAATCATTTTATCAACCATTTTTGAAATCTTTATAGCCTCCTGCTGTCTATCGGAGGTAGCTTTACATATTGTATTAAAACCTTCCACTTCATAATGATGATCTTTAAGTGCTTTTAATACGTTTTCAAATCTATCCTCCCTATAAGTTGTCTGAGAGACTAAGCAAATCGGTTTAGTCTTTGGAATATTCAATTCTTCTAGTTCCTCTGGTCTTTCTATAATAATTGCTTCCCCATTGCTCCATCCTGATATACCTTGAACTTCCGGATGATTTCTATCCCCTACAATGACAACTTGATATCCTTTTTTCGAATATTCATCTACTATTTTATGAATTCTTTTAACATAGGGGCATGTTGAGTCAATGTAATTTAATCCCTTATTATTGATTCCTTCATATACATCTTTTGAAACACCATGGGATCGTATGATGATAGTACCTTCATTCACTTCGTCAACAGAATGAACAGGAATGACATTCTTTTCTTTCAATTCTTCCACTACCTGTGGATTGTGTATGATAGGCCCATAAGTATATAAAGGCTGTTGCTGTATATTTTTATACACAGAATCAACTGCACGATTTACCCCGAAACAGAATCCTGCAGTCTTTGCAACAATAATTTCCATTATTTTCCTCCTTAATTCTAGTTGTTATTTATACTGTCAAATTGTTTAGGAATCAGTGAAATAATTATATTTACTACTTCTTCTATTGTTTTGCCTGTTGTATCTATTTCTATCGCATCCTCTGCTTTTCTTAGAGGGGAGAATTCTCTGCAGGAATCATTTTTATCCCTTACTTCTATTTCTTCTTTAATCTTGGATAAACTGCAATCTATACCGTTTTGAATAAGTTCTTTATATCTTCTGTTAGCCCGTTCTTCTACACTGGCTGTAAGAAATATTTTAAGACTAGCATTTGGTAATACATGAGTGCCTATATCTCTCCCATCCATAACAACTGAAGCATTTTGAGCCAGATTTCTTTGTAATTCTACCATTTTAATACGTACAGCCTGAAGAGTCGCAACATCCGAAGCCCCTTGAGATATTTCCTGAGTACGAATTCTATCGGTTACATCTTCATTGTTTAACAGTATTCTTTGCGCATTATCTATATATAATATTTTTATGTTTATTTGATCTAATATTTTTTCAACGCTTTCTTTATCTCTACAGTTTATTCCACGGTTAATACAGTATAATGCTACTGCACGATACATTGCCCCTGTATCCACATAAATAATATTTAATTTTTTCGCTATCATTTTAGCAATTGTACTTTTCCCAGCTCCTGCCGGTCCGTCAATTGCAATTGCAAAATGCTTCATCCTTCTTCCTCCCTATGTTGTCAAGAACATTGTCCACTTTGCTTAACGATTAAACTAGATTTGTTTTAATAAATCCGGTCTTAATACGGTTGCATTCTTTAAATAAACATGCTGCATTTGGTCCTGGTTTTTATCTGTTTGAATCTGAACCATCACGCGTATACACATTCTTAAGCTCTCTTTTACTTTCATTTCTTGAAGGCACATTAATCCTGCATGGGTGATATTTAAATTTCTTGCTGCTACTGCCGGATATACAGCATCAATATCATCTGTTGCAGTAAAAATTATAGAGATGATATCCTCGTTTTTTATATTATTCCTGTTAATAATCTCTTGTAAAAGAATTGTAGTATTCTGAAGAATATCTTCTTCACAATTTTTTTCAATTGTAATTGCTCCTCGTATTACACCTATAGACATAGCAGATTTCTCCTATTTCATAATATTTAGATGGCATCGATCATTTAATAAACTTAATACCCATTTGCCCGTATCCTTTTTATCAAGAATAGATAAAGACGTATTCCCTAACCAAAAACTTTTATAAAAAGATAAATCCAGTTCTAACAAAGTCATAATAAGAACTTTTAAAATTCCTCCATGGGAAACAATAACGATCTTATGATTATCATGTCTTGAAGTAATAATATCTATTGCTTTTTTTACTCTTATTTGGACTGTTTGCATAGACCCTTCTCCTGGGAATGGATATTTATGAGGCTCTAAAAAAAATCTTTTATACTCCTCACCATATAATCTTTCCAGTTCAGAAATCGTATACCCTTCCCATTCTCCAAAATTAATCTCCCGCAACTGTGGAAGAGTGTAAACGTCTAAATTCTTCTCTTTTGCAATACTTTTTGCCGTAGCAAAAGCTCTGGATAAATCGGACGAATAAATCGCATCTACTTCGTAATCCTTCATCCTATTCGCAATTGCCTGAGTTTGTAATTTTCCGACTGAACTTAAGGGAATATCTGTAGCCCCTTGATATCTGTTTTGTATATTCCATTCCGTTTCTCCATGCCTTATTAAATAGAATTTTGTCATGTGTTCACCCTACTTTTTATTTAATGAATATGTTAAATTCAAATCTTCATCTTCATTATCATAGACTTGGTACTCTGTCCAAATTTTTTCAAGTTTACTTAATGTCTCGGATATCTCTTCTTTCTTCTTTAAACTAATAGCAACAATTAAAGCATTCAGCAAACTCATTGGAGCCACTAATGAATCTACAAATGAAGCCATATCGCTTCTGGCTAACAAGCTATAAGTAGCGTATTGCGTCATCGGAGATAAAGGACTGTCTGTAATCGTTATAACTGTCGCATTTTGAGATTTGGCAAATTCCATTGCCTTTAAAGTACGTTTTGAATACCTTGGGAAGCTAATTCCTATGACAACATCTTCAGAATTCATTTTATGAATTTGCTCAAACATTTCACTTACACTATTTGTATGAATGAGTTTTACATTATCAAACAATAGGTTAAAGTAAAATCCTAAAAAACTGGCTAATGCAGCAGAACTTCTTACTCCCAATATATATATTTTACGAGCATTTAGAATAGCGTTTACCGACTCATCAAAAACCTGTTCATCAATTTCTTCTAAAGTATGTTTAATCTTATCTGCATCCGATTGAAGTACATATTTTAATACATGCTGATGTTCCAGACGATCGGAAGCAACCTCCATTCTCTGAACAGACGTCAGTCGATTTTTTACTAATTCTTCTAAAGCTCTTTGTAATTTTGGATATCCGTCATAACCTAATTCGTTAGCAAAGCGAACTACTGTCGACTCGCTCACTCCAACAATACTGCCTAATTTAGCAGCAGTTAAAAACACTGCTTTCTCATAATGGGTCAAAATATAATTTGCAATCAATTTTTGCCCTTTACTAAGCTTAGGCAGACTGGTTTGAATTCGCTGAATTAAATCATTTTTTTTATGCATGACATTCCCTCACATCTTCTCATAATTAATTTTCACCCATTTGAATGAACAGATGAAAGATATTTCATAACATTATTATATATAAAAAATGAATTTTTACAAATAATATTATATAAAAAAGAGAGCATTTGAACAAATTTGTCATAATCTGTATCATTATAAAAATGATTATTTGCTAATAGTACTATAATCATTTTTAAAATTTATCTGTCAATTGTTCGAAAAATGAATGGTGGAGCTGATTTTCTTGATTCAGATTGATGATGCTGGCAGTGGCAGCTTAATTGGCGGAACAATAATCGGAATATATCGTACAGATACAGGCGAATATATAGATGAAGTCATTCCATTAAAATACTATTCAAAATCGAATATGAAAAAGAAAGCTTATCTGCGGTATGTAGTGAAAATAGTTCAAAGAGGTTTTAAAAAATTAAACGTAAAAAAAGATGAATCTATTGAAATCTGTAGAGGTTATATGTTTGACGAGCTAAGGAAATGGCTTAATAAAGAGAATTACAATTGGCAAAATACTGTAATAACAGGTCCTTTACAGGAAAAAGTAGAAAAAAGTTTTGAACAATATGTAATTTCTTTAGGCTTTCCAGAAGCATTTATAAAATATACGAAATATCCTTTTCATTTTCATAGAATTTTAAAATGGGTCTATGCCGACTATGATAACAGAAAGATTTTGTGTAAAGTTGGATGGAAAAGTTGGGAAAAGTACGGCAACCTGCCGTTAAAAATTATTTATGACTATCTTCCTTCAAAAAGGGAATATTACTGCCTTAAATGTGGAAAAAAAATAAAACATTCAGAAAAAATTAAAATCATTAAATATGAAAGCAATCGTCCCAACCAAATTTTCCTTCATAAAAACTGTTAAAAAAGAGTTTTGCTTACGAAACTCTCGCGCCGAGCGCGGCCAGCAAAGCCGACAAAATACAATAATTGCGAGTCTGCATCCTGCCCGGGGGGCTAGTATTGCATAGGAAATCCTGTGAAGTTTCCTATGCAATAATTAAGGAGTTTCGAAAAACTTTTAATAACGTTTTTCGAAACTCTTTTCATTTTATTATACTGGATAAACCTTATTTTCTGTATCTGCCAAAGCAGGATCAACTTTTGTTTTTTGTGCTTGACGATATTTAAAGAATTCTTCTGCTACTTGTGGGAACAATGCATAAGATAAAACGTCTTCGTCTTGCTCTTTATACTGTTTCATTTCAGCTTCAATCTTATCTAATTCAGGCTCTAATAGGTCTGCAGGACGGCAGGTAATTGGCTTTTCGTCTCCAATAACCATTTTTCTAACTTCTTCGGAAATTGGTACAGGAGTTCTTCCATATTCCCCACGAACCAATGCCTTAGATTCTTTTGTAACCATTTTATATCTTTGGTTCATCAATACATTTAGAACCGCTTGAGTTCCTACAATTTGGCTGGTTGGAGTTACCAAAGGAGGATATCCAAAGTCTTCACGAACTCTAGGAATTTCTTTTAATACCTCATAGAAACGGTCTTCTGCATTTTGATTCTTAAGCTGTGAAACCAAGTTGGACAACATACCTCCTGGAACTTGGTACATAAGGGTTTTAATATCAACACCTAATACTTTTGGATTTAGAAGGCCTTCTTCCATTGCTTTTTCACGAAGAGGTCTAAGATAATCTGCAATCTCAGATAATACCTCTTGGTTAAGACCAGAATCATATGGAGTTCCTCTAAAGGTTTCAGCCATTACTTCTGTAGCCGGTTGAGATGTTCCCATAGAGAAAGGAGACATAGCTGTATCGATGATATCCGCTCCAGCTTCAACACCTTTCATATAAGTCATTGCTACAACTCCGCTGGTATAGTGACCATGAAGTTCAATAGGTATATTGATAGCTTTCTTTAAGGCAGATACCAATTCATATGAATCATAGGGAAGTAATAGTCCTGCCATATCTTTAATACAAATTGAATCTGCACCCATGTTTTCAAATTGCTTTGCTAATTTCACATAGTATTCTAATGTATGTACTTCACTTAAAGTATAAGAAATAGCAACTTGTGCATGACCTTTTTCTTTTTTGGTTGCTTTAATTGCAGTTTCCAAATTTCTTGGATCGTTTAGCGCATCAAATATACGTATGATGTCAATTCCGTTTGCAATACTCTTCTGAACAAAATATTCAACAACATCGTCTGCATAGTGACGATATCCTAAAATATTCTGTCCTCTTAACAACATTTGAAGTTTTGTATTTTTAATAGCTGCTCTTAACTTTCTTAAACGTTCCCATGGATCTTCCTTTAAGAAACGTAAACATGCATCAAAAGTTGCGCCTCCCCATACTTCCATGGAGTAAAATCCTACCTGGTCCATTTTTTCTGCTATAGGAAGCATTTCTTCCGTTTTCATTCTTGTTGCAATTAAAGATTGATGAGCATCACGAAATGTGGTATCCGTAATCTTTACTGGTCTATTATTAACTTGTTCTGACATCATTCTACCTCCTTCTTAGATTATATTAACCGAATATTGATAATAATACTCCTGCTGCAACTGCCGAACCAATAACCCCTGCAACGTTCGGTCCCATTGCATGCATCAATAAGAAGTTTGTTGGATTTTCTTCTTTACCAACTTTTTGTACAACACGGGCTGCCATAGGTACTGCTGAAACTCCCGCTGCACCGATTAGAGGATTAACTTTTCCTCCCGATAATTTATACATAATTTTGCCAAAAAGCACACCGGCAGCTGTTCCAATTGAAAACGCTACTAATCCAAGAGCTAGAATACCTAAAGTTTTTGGATTCAAAAAGTTTTCTGCACTGGCAGTTGCTCCAACTGTAGTACCTAAGAAAATTGTTATAATATACATCAATGCATTGGATGCCGTTTCAACTAATTTACCTACAACGCCACTTTCTCTTAACAAATTACCAAACATAAGCATTCCTACAAGAGGCGCTGCTGATGGAAGCAAGAGAGAAACTAAAATTGTAACGATGATAGGAAATAAGATTTTTTCATTTTGAGAAACAGGTCTTAGCTGTTCCATTTTTACTTTTCTTTCTTCTTCTGTTGTTAATGCTCTCATAATTGGCGGCTGAATGATGGGTACCAATGCCATATAAGAATATGCAGCTACAGCAATAGGCCCTAGTAAATGGGGTGCGAGTCTGGATGTTAAATAAATTGCTGTAGGACCGTCTGCTCCCCCAATAATCCCAATACTTGCCGCTTCAGCACCGGTGAAATGAATTACAGGTATAACATATTTTAAAAGCAGTGCTCCTAAAAATGCAAAGAAAATACCAAATTGAGCTGCCGCTCCTAATAAAATACTTCTTGGATTTGCAATCAATGGTCCAAAATCTGTCATTGCTCCTACTCCCAAGAAAATAAGGGGCGGGAAAATACCTAATTTAACGCCTTGATATAAATAATAAAGAATTCCACCTACTTCACCATTGGCAGGGCCTGCCATCATTCCTGCAAGAGGTAAATTGGTTAGTAACATTCCAAAAGAAATAGGTAATAATAATAACGGTTCATATTCTTTTTTAATCGCAAGGTACATAAGAATCAAAGAAATACCTATCATAATCACACTGCTTATAGTTAATCCAGCAAATCCTGAAGTAGAATACAAATCACCTAATGTTTCTACAATCATGTTTATAAAATTCATTTGACTTGCTCCCTCCTTTTCAGATGATGGTCAGGATATTAGCCGATGGTTGCGATTAAATCTCCTGTGTTTACAGATGCTCCTTTGGATGTATTGATAGATGCTATTTTACCACTGGCTGTTGCTACAATTTCATTTTCCATTTTCATTGCTTCTAAAATAGCAATTGTATCTCCTTCTTTAACAGTGTCTCCTACATTTACTTTTATATCTAAAATAGTTCCAGGCATTGGGGAAGTTACTTTTGTAGCTCCTGCTGGTACTGATGTTGCTGGTGCAGATGCTGCCGCCTTTTGTGGTGCTGCTTTTGGAGCTGCAGGTGCTGATGGGGCAGGTGCTGATGCAGTTACAGGTGCTGCCACTGGAGCTGCTGCCTGACCTCCTTGTAATTCTTCAACTTCCACTTCATATGTATTTCCATTTACAGTTACTTGAAATTTTCTCATTTTAACTCCTCCTTTATTATTTAAACCTAATTAAAAAGTATTTTGAACCTGACTAATTCGGCCTGCTTTACTCCATGCCGAAGTATTGGAATTAATTCTCCTAAAAGAACGAACTCTTAACTGATCAGTAGTAGTATCTAAACTAGCTGCAATCGCCGCTGTTATCACAGCAATTAACTCTAAATCATCTTGTTCAGGTATTTCTTCCTCATATACTTCTTCTTTAATAACTATTTCTTCTTGTTTTGGTTCTTCTACCTTTTTACTGGAAGGTCCTTCTGCAAGAATACGAAAAATGTCAAGGATATAAGATAAAGCAATCAAAGCCAGAAATGTAACTCCCATCCCTATGACAGTTACCATTAATCCATTTAAAAATTCTTCCATTTTATCACCTCACGTTTATTTAAACCGTGCCATGCTTTTTTGTAGGTCTTTGTTCTCTTTTACTATAAAGCATTTCTAAAGCCGCAATTACACGTTTTCTTGTAGCTGCAGGCTCAATAATATCATCTATATATCCTCTTCCAGCAACTGTATAAGGACTTGCCTGCATAGTAGCGAATTCTTCCATTTTTTCCGCTCTTAAGCTGGTTGGATCCTCAGATGTTTTTAATTCATCTGCATACATAATATTGACTGCGCCTTCCGGATTCATCACAGAAATTTGAGCTGTTGGCCAAGCAAAAACCATATCAGCGCCTATATGTTTGCTGTTCATTGCAATATAAGCACTTCCAAAGGCTTTTCTAACGATGACATTTACTTTTGGTACTGTTGCATTTGCAAAAGCATATACCAATTTGCTGCTTTGTTTTAATATTCCTCTTTGTTCTTCTTCAACAGATGCCTTAAAACCTCCTACATCCGTAATCGAAACAATAGGAATATTGAAAGCATCGCAAAATTGTATGAATTCAGCGCCTTTTTGAGCAGCTTTAGTATCTAACAACCCATTATTTTCTTGAGATTGATTAGCTACTATTCCTACAGTGCTTCCATTAAGGCGGATAAAACCAACCACTAGATTTTTAGCATATTTAGCTTGTACTTCAAAAAATTCTCTATCATCTGCTAAAGATTTTATTACTGTCTTTATATCAAAAGGTTCATTCAAATCATCTGGCACTATCGAATTTAAAACAGAGTCTACACGGTTTAAATCGTCAGTAACCTCATAAATCGGTGAATCTTCCAAATTATTTCCTGGAAGATAAGAAATTAATTTTCTTACATTTTCAATGCACTCATCTTCTGTATCATATTGGAAATGTACCATTCCACTTTTTTCACTATGTACATTTGCGCTTCCTATAGTATCAAAAGTTGCGCTTTTGCTTTCTAAACCATCAAATGTATTTGGACTGTTCATAAACAATCGTGCATTTTTAGAAACCATAAAAGTAAAATCTGAAAGTCCCGGTATGAATCCAGCTCCTCCTACACAATCTCCTAATATAACGGAGACTTGAGGGATTACTCCAGATGCAAGGGTCTGTTTCAAAAATAAATTTCCATAGCCATTTAAGCCATCAACACTTTCCTGGAGCCTTAATCCAGCTGAATCTAAAAATGCAACAATTGGAGCTCCCATCTTCATTGCTTGATCATAAAGAGAATTAATTTTTTGTGCATGCATTTCTCCCACAGATCCTCCAAGAACGGTAGAATCCTGGCTATATACATACACCAAACGGCCTTCGACTGTACCATACCCTGTTACAACACCATCAGCAGGGGCATCTTTTTCTGCCATATTGAAGGCTGTAGAACGATGTGTAACAAATGTACCAATTTCTACAAAACTGCTTTCATCAAGAAATTTCTCAATGCGCTCTCTGGCTGTCAATTTGCCATTACTGTGAAGTTTCTTAATTTCTGCTTCACCGCCGCCCATTTTTATTGCGGAACGACGGGCATCGAGTTCATTTACTTTAGACAATGTACTCATTTATAACCCTCCATTTTTAAATTTTAGACTCTGTTAAAAACGCAACAATCGCCAATTTTATTCTACATGATTATGCCTCTCCATGCAAGTACTTTGAAAAATATAAAATATCTAAATTTATAATTTCTGAACTAAATAGATAATTGGAGGACTTCCGGAACGGTTTAAAAAATTAAATTTAGCAGTAATAAATGCTTTATTATCCAATTCGTTTAAAAATTGCTCTACTGCTTCCTTTTCTTCCTTTCCTCCAGGATGTCCCCAATAACTTATTATAGTAATAAATCCTCCACGAGATAATAAATATGCTGTCTTTTCTAATGCCTTTATCGTTGATTCAGCTTTAGTAATAATTTCTTCGCTTCCTCCAGGTAAATAGCCTAAATTGAACATAGCTCCGCCAATAGGTTGAAAAACATATTGATCTATATTACTATGACTATCATGAATAAGGCTAACTCTTTCTAATAATCCTTCACTTCCCAATCTTTTTTTTGCATTTTCTATAGCTTTCTCCTGTATGTCAAACCCTATCACTTTTCCCTGATGTCCTACAGCTTTTGCCAAAAACAAAGTATCAAAACCATTACCAACGGTTGCATCCACTATAGTGTCTCCAGGTTTAATGATGGGAATTAAGATTTCATGAATCATTTCTGTCAATTTGGTATTCAAAAACAATTCATCACCTACTTTGAAACTATAAGCATCATCTCTCTAATAAGTTTAGCCGCCAAGAGAGAGGTACGATCTGCAACATCATATACAGGCGAAACTTCAACTAAATCAAAACCAACGATGTTAAAAGATTTAAAAAGTAAAATACTTTCAATCATTTCCTTGGAAGATATCCCTCCTGCCTCAGGAGTTCCGGTAGCACAGGCATAAGCTGGATCTAAAACATCAATATCTAAGGTAACATGAACAGGTCTTCCTTTTAAATCTGAAATACATTTTTGTAGGGGTTCCAGTACCTCAAATGGATAGAAATTCAAATTCTTCTTTGCAAATTCAAATTCTTCTTTTGTTCCGGAACGAATGCCAAATTGATAGATGTTCTTTGGATTGATAAAGTCACAGCAGCGTCTTATAACCGTTGCATGGGATCTGTTTTCTCCAATATAGTCTTCTCTAAGATCTGCATGGGCATCAATATGGATTAATACCAAATCCTCTTTGTATTTATTGTAGAGTTCTTTAATGACAGGAAGACTTATTAAATGTTCTCCTCCAATGACTATAGG
>JAAYMW010000024.1 GCA_012521175.1 Candidatus Epulonipiscium sp. | reverse complement strand
AGCACATTTGGGTGAAAAACATCTTTCTCCTTTTAAATACAGCTTCTGCCCTTCTCTACGGCATAATCTGCATACAGGTCCGATATATCTTGCCATTAAGTTTACACCTCCTAAGACTAAACTCTTCTACGTTTTGGTGGACGACATCCATTATGAGGAACTGGAGTTACATCCTTAATCATTGTTACTTCTAATCCTGCTGCCTGAAGCGCACGAATAGCTGCTTCTCTACCGGATCCAGGACCTTTTACCAAAACTTCAACAGATTTCAAACCATAATCCATTGCTGCTTTAGCTGCAGTATCTGCTGCCATTTGAGCTGCATATGGAGTAGATTTTCTTGATCCTCTAAATCCTAATTGACCAGCACTTGCCCATGAAAGAGCATTTCCATTTGTATCAGTTAATGTTACAATTGTATTGTTAAAAGTAGACTGAATGTGCGCTTGGCCACGGTCAACATGCTTTTTGTCGCGGCGTCTGCGGGTTGTTCCCTTCTTAGCTACTTTCTTTGCCATTCTACATAACCTCCCTTATGCGTTATTTTTTCTTGTTCGCAACAGTTCTTTTTGGACCTTTTCTTGTTCTTGCATTGGTCTTAGTTTTTTGTCCTCTTACAGGAAGACCTTTTCTGTGACGAATTCCTCTATAACATCCGATTTCCATAAGGCGTTTAATATTTAACGCAATTTCTCTACGCAAATCCCCTTCAACCACATAGGATTTTTCAATGATTTCACGAAGTTTTGCTGCTTCATCGTCTGTTAAATCTCTTACTCTTGTATCTGGATTGATTCCTGCTTCTTTTAAAATTTTATTTGAAGTAGCGCGACCAATTCCATAAATATAAGTAAGACCAATTTCTATACGTTTATCTCTTGGTAAATCGATACCTGCAATACGTGCCATAAAGCTCGTGCACCTCCTACAATCTTGTTTTAATATCTATCACTTTCATCATCATCTTCTATCAGCAATTGTTTACTTACAGCCGCTTATGAGATTATATAATAAATTATATAATTTATCAATTATTTTTGATTGTAAATTTATGATTAAGCTTGCCCAAGGATGCTTGCCCCTCGAGCAAGCATATATTTAAATATTAACCTTGTTTTTGCTTATGCTTTGGATTTTCGCAAATAACACGAATGCGACCTTTTCTTTTGATTACTTTACATTTTTCGCAAATCGGTTTTACAGAAGGTCTTACTTTCATTTGCTTATCTCCTTTCCTCTGCTCGAACTATTTAGATCTCCAAACAATTCGGCCTTTTGTTAGATCATAGGGAGAAAGTTCTATTGTCACTTTGTCTCCCGGCAAAATGCGAATAAAGTTCATTCGAAGCTTTCCGGAAATATGTGCTAAAACCTTATGTCCATTTTCCAATTCAACTTGGAACATTGCATTCGGTAATTTCTCCAGCACGGTTCCTTCTACTTCAATTACATCACTCTTCGCCAAGGTATCATGCCTCCTCATTTATTGCTTTTGCAGAAGAAGGATAATAAGATTTTAACGCTTTTCTAATATCAGCATCTTTTAATCCTATACCTTCTTCTAACTTGGTTTTAATATCCTCTACGATATCATGTGTCTTTTGCACATGCATAATTTTTTTCTTCTTTGGCTTTTCCAGTTTTCTCAGATCGCCGTCTACTAAATATAGATATGGATTTTCTATTTTTATAATAATAAACGGTCTTCCTTTGTCCCGACCTGATTTTGAAAATACAACTTGCCCGATGGTATATTCATTCATATTTGCTCATCCAATCCTAATTACAATATTGTAAGAATTTCAGGTTCGCCATCTGTTATAGCAATAGTATGTTCATAATGGGCTGAGAGAGAGCCGTCTCTTGTAACAACAGTGTCATTACTTAATATTCTTACTTCATAGCTTCCTGCATTGACCATTGGCTCTATTGCAAGAACCATACCTTTTCGTAATTTAGGGCCTCGCCCAGGCACCTTATAATTTGGAATCTGAGGTTCTTCATGAAGTTTTCGCCCAACTCCATGACCAACAAGGTCTCGAACAACAGAAAAACCATTTGACTCAACATACTCTTGTATTGCTGCAGATATTTCATATAAATGATGACCCTCTTTTGCATATTGGATACCTTTATAAAAACTGTCTCTGGTAACCTGAATGAGTTTTTTGGTTTCTTCAGGGACTTCTCCAATAGCATGGGTTTTTGCTCCATCGGAATGATATCCATCTAAACATACACCAATATCAATGCCAATAATGTCTCCATTTTTTAATTTAATATCCTTACTTGGAATGCCATGGACGACCTCTTCATTGACTGATGTACATATAGATGCGGGAAAACCGTATAATCCTTTAAATGAAGGAACAGCACCTT
>JAAYMW010000023.1 GCA_012521175.1 Candidatus Epulonipiscium sp. | reverse complement strand
TTCTTTCGATTGTTATTTTTTATTTTTCTTATAAAAGAATATTTAATTTTGCCCATAGATTATTGTATTGTATTCCAATCCTATGTATATTATTATGGATTACTGTTTTAGCTGAACCCAAATCTTTTGAATTGACTGTTCTGGATGTGGGACAAGGAGATGCTATAGCAATTCATACAAAAAACAATAAGCATTTTTTAATTGACGGGGGAGAAAAAGATGCACAGAGAGTTCTCATTCCTTATCTTCATTTTAAAGGAATTTCCTCTTTAGATGCAATTTTCTTAACCCATCCTGACAAAGACCATCTTTTTGGTTTATTAGGGATCCTTGAACAGATTAAAGTAAAAAAGATATTTGTTTCTGTAGAAGATGATGGTCGTGATGAAATTTACCATCAATTTATAACAAAGGCAAAGTATTTAGACATTCCTTGCTATCTATTGAAACAGGGAGATGCAATTACATTTGAAGATATCATTATAAACTGTCTTTATCCAAAGTCCAATGAAACAGAAATTGGTGAGGAAGGATGGAACAAAATATCAATGGTTCTTAGAGTTATCCATAAAGATGTTTCTTTTCTATTGACAGGGGATATAGAAGAAGAACAGGAAAGCAATATAGTTAACTTCTATAAGCCGATTCAAGTCGATTTTTTAAAAGCACCCCATCATGGATCTAAAACTTCTTCCACTGAAGAGTTCTTAAATTGGTGCAGACCTAAGAATGTGTTCATAAGTTGCGGAAAGAATAATAGATACGGTCATCCTCACGAAGAAATATTAGACAGATATACCCATCACGGAATTTCTGTATTGACTACCGCAGAAAGCGGAGCAATTATTATAGAATCAAATGGAAACGATTATAAAATAAATACTATGATAAAAGAAAACAGGGGAAATGCATATGATACAGTTAAAAGAGCAACTCAAAAAAAATATTTTTCAGTCTGCCTACTTATTTTATGGGGAGGAGCAGTTTTTAAAAAAGTATTATTTAGAAGAAATACAGAAAAAATTGATCCCTCCTGAACTTCAGATGATGAATCTGACAGTGTTTGAAGGAAAAGTAATTCCCGCAAATCAGATTATCGAAAGTATGGAGATGCTTCCTTTTATGGGAGATAAAAGATTAGTAATCGTCAAGAATTCAGAGCTTTTTACTTCAGGAAGAAAAAATGATACAGAGCTTATGTGTGATTTTATACCCAATATTCCCCCTACCAGCTGCATCATATTTGTAGAAGATACGGTAGATAAAAGAAATAAATTATTTAAATTAATGCATTCAAAAAAATTTACTGTGGAATGTGGGCCTCTTAAAGAGAATGATTTACTTATATGGATTAAGAGAGAATTTAATAGAAAAAATAAAAGCATTGATAATAAAACAGGAATTTATTTGATTCGTATTGTTGGCACATCAATGGAGAATTTAGCCAATGAAATACAGAAACTCATTGATTATGTGGAAGAAAGAAGAGATATAACGCCTAAAGACATAGATGATATATGTATAAAATCTTTAGACGCGCACATTTTTGATCTTGTTAAAGCGATGGGATATAAGAAAGTAGACAAGGCTTTAGAAATCTATTCAAACCTTATTCTAATAAAAGAACCGCCTATTAGAATTTTGTCCATGTTAACAAGACAAATAAGATTAATTTTACAGGTTAAATACCTTTATGATAAGGGCTTTGGTTCGAAAGATATTTCTGAAATATTAAAACAGCCGTATTTTGTTATCAATGATTGTTTAAAGCAGTCTCAGCTTTTTACAATGGAAAAATTACAGGAAGCGATTGAAGATTGTTTACAAACAGATATAGATATTAAAACTGGCAAAATGGACGGAGAGTTAGCTGTTGAAATGCTTTTATTGAAAAACAGCAAATTAAAATGACCACTATTAAAGTGGTCATTTTAATTATGCTCCTATTTTATTTACAAGCTTAGCTAAGCTAGCTTTCTTTCTCGCAGCAGTATTTTTATGAAAAACACCTTTAGAAGCAGCCTTATCGATTTCAGCGACAGCTCTTGATAACGCGATTTTAGCATCCTCTAAGTTTCCATTTTCAACAGCTAATACAACTTTTTTCATAGCTGTTTTAACTTTAGATTTAATAATACGATTTCTTAAAGTTTTTGTTTCAATAACTTTAATTCTCTTTTTTGCAGATTTAATATTTGCCATCTTGTCACCTCCTCATTAACTGTATGGTTGGACGAGACACATCTTTTATTTGGGGAATAATAGATGGATTATTCTATAATCAAACATAGTCTATTTTAATCGAAAATAATAAATAAGTCAATGAATATCTCAAAAAATACTGGAAAAAATATATTTAACCTGCATATCAAAAGTTATTACATATATATAATAGCCAAGATTAAAAAAAATATAAATTATTCTATAAAAAAATTCATAAGGAGTTGTATAGGATGCCAAAAGAAGATTTACATTTTAGTATACGTACCGATCTAGCAATAGAAACAAGAGAAATGGTAACAAAAGAACAAGATGTGGAAGTTCCAGGTGTCAAAGTAACGGTTGAAGAACAAAAAGACAAACAAATTACTGTTACCTGGGTAGAAATAATGAATGAAGAAGGGGCCAAACAAATGGGAAAACCCATTGGGAACTATGTTACCGTTGAAAGTCCTCTTATGAAAGAAAATGATATAGAAGCCCATGAAGAAATTATTCGAGTTCTCGCGAAACAATTAGTAAAAATAAAAGAGTTAAAAGAAGATGCTGTTATATTAGTCGTAGGTTTGGGCAACTGGAATGTAACTCCCGATGCACTGGGACCTAAAGTCGTTTCAAAAGTTATTGTAACTAGACATTTATTGGAGCATATACCGGAACAAATTGATGAATCTGTACGTCCTGTCAGTGCGATTGCTCCTGGAGTTATGGGCTTAACAGGAATTGAAACCAGTGAAATCATAGAAGGCATTGTTGAAAAAATAAAACCTGACTTGATTATTGCCATTGATGCTCTTGCATCAAGAAAAACCAGTCGTGTGAATGCAACCATCCAAATTGCCGATACAGGAGTTCACCCCGGTTCTGGTGTTGGGAATAGACGAAAAGGATTAACCGAAGAAACTTTGGGAGTACCGGTGATTGCTATTGGAGTACCAACTGTTGTAGACGCTGCAACTTTAGTCAACGATACTATGGATCATTTAATTGATGCAATGATAAAAGAATCCAATAAGGAATCGGAGCTCTACAAAATGCTTCAAAGATTAGATGAACAAGAAAAGTACCAATTAATACGAGAAATATTAAATCCTTATGTAGGAGATTTATTTGTTACGCCTAAAGAAATTGATGCTGTAATTGACAGACTTGCATATATCATTTCTAATGCTATCAACATCGCTTTTCATCCAGGAATAGATTTAAAAGACATCAATAGATATAAATAATGATTAATAATCATAATGCACCTTACATGATAATAAGATATATAAAGCAGATATACCTTAAGATAATCATGTAGGGGGCATTACATTGGTAAGAATTCATACAATTAGTTTAGGAAGAATTAAATCAAAACTCTTTACAATAATAATTATTATACTTGCCATATTGTTCTCATATTGGCTAATAGTGTTTAGCGGCAGCTATACGAAAAAAAATCCAGAGCTAGAAACTCCTATAATTTCACAGCATTTTGAAGAATATCCTCTTGATTCCGAGTTGTATAAAAAAGTATTGGAAGAGACCATACCCTATGTGGACGGCTATTCAAATGATGGACATACCGTCGGTGACTTTATTGGGGATATATTTGCGTTCATTACGGATATTGACTGGAATAATCCTGCCACATTATTAGAAGAGATTATTCCTTTTGTAAGGCATATGAACACTTATTCCGTTCAATATACGCAAAATGTAATTGAAGTCGATGGAATGTTTAATGACTATGCGAGAGATAAAGAAGTTATACAACAGAATGATGAAGATTATTATCAAATAGAGGTAGAAGACGATGAGGTTTTTCAAGATCCCTTCGCATCTGCTCAAATAAAATATTCTCAGGCACAGCTTAGGGATATAGATTTTTTGCAGCGGAATTTATATAATTTCGAAGGAGATTTAAAATTAACTTATGCAGATATTCCAGCTGTAGAACTTCTTAATCGAGATGTTTCTTTAAAAAAACAATCTAATAAACCACAAATTCTTATATTTCACACCCATTCTCAAGAACAGTTTGCTGATAGTGATCAGAATCAATTAGACGATGGAGTTATTGGACTAGGGGAAGTCCTTGCAAAAATACTCCACGAGGAATACGGCATAGGAGTTTTGCACAATAAAGGACAGTATGATGTTGTGCAAGAAAAGCTCATGCGGGATGGAAGCTATGAAAGAATGGAACCGGCCATTCGAAAAATTTTACAACAGAATCCATCTATTGAAGTGATCATTGATTTACACAGGGATGGTATAGAGAAGGGGAAATTAGTAACCACAATTAATGGAAAGCCTACTGCAAAACTTATGTTTGTAAACGGAATCTGTAAAGTAATGAAAAATGGGAAATTAACCGATTTAACCAGTCTGCCGAATCCTTATCTTAAAGATAATTTAGCATTTAGTTTACAGATGCAGCTTAAAGCCAACGAGCTCTATCCAGGTCTTATGAGAAAAATATATATTAAACCCTATAGATACAGCCTTCATATGCTTCCAAAGTCATTATTAGTCGAAGTTGGAGCGAATACGAACACTGTTGAAGAAGCAAGAAATGCTATGGCTCCTCTGGCAGAAATTCTTTGTGAAGTTTTAAAGGTAAAATAACAGGTATTGAGGGTTGATATTCCATGTGTTATAATATTACGACGTACAGATGCGCAATACCATGAAACCAACTGTAAATTAACGGTTGGTTTTATTAGATATATACACAAATGATTATAGTATTAAGGAGGAGCACCTGACATGTCCCTTTCAAAGCAAGAGAGAACTCGAAATTTTTGTATTATAGCGCATATAGATCATGGGAAATCAACTTTGGCAGACCGTATGATCCAAAAAACCGGTTTGCTGACAGAAAGAGAAATGCAAGAACAGATTTTAGATAATATGGACCTGGAAAGAGAACGAGGCATAACCATTAAAGCTCAAGCTGTTCGATTGGTATATAAAGCGGATGATGGAGAAGAATATATTTTTAATTTAATTGATACTCCAGGTCATGTTGACTTTAATTATGAGGTTTCAAGAAGTCTTGCAGCCTGTGAAGGAGCAATATTAGTAGTAGATGCAGCTCAAGGAATAGAAGCTCAGACTTTAGCCAATGTTTATTTAGCTATAGAGCACAATTTAGAGATTATACCAGTCATCAATAAAATTGATTTGCCCAGTGCAAATCCTTCACATGTTATAAAAGAAATTGAAGATATTATAGGAATTCCTGCAGAGGATGCCCCCTTAATTTCAGCAAAAGCGGGAATCAATATCGAAAAAGTATTAGAAAAGGTTGTTCGTGACATACCAAGTCCTACGGGAGACGCTGATGCACCTTTAAAAGCGCTCATTTTTGATTCCATATATGATCCGTATAAAGGCGCAATAGCGTTTTGCAGAATAAAAGAAGGTACCATCAAAAAAGGTATGAGAATAAAAATGATGGCAACTGGAAAAGAATTTGATGTCACTGAAATAGGCTTCTTTGGCCCCGGTCGCTTTATAATGACAGATGAATTAAGTGCAGGGGATGTAGGCTATATAGCTGCCAGTATAAAGAATGTTAAAGATACTAAAGTAGGGGATACCATTACGGATGCCAATAACCCTGCGGATGAACCTCTTCCAGGATACAAGAAAGTCAATCCAATGGTTTATTGTGGAATGTATCCTGCAGATGGTTCTAAATATGAAGATTTAAGGGAGGCTCTTGAAAAGCTTCAACTTAATGATGCTGCCTTGGTATATGAACCTGAAAATTCAATAGCTTTAGGATTTGGTTTTAGATGTGGATTTTTAGGGTTGCTTCATCTGGAAATCATTCAAGAACGTTTAGAAAGAGAATATAATTTGGATTTAGTGACCACTGCCCCCAGCGTTATTTATAAAGTTTATAAAACCAATGGCGAAGTTATCGAGTTGTCCAATCCGGCAGATCTTCCTGATGCATCAGAAATAGACTATATGGAAGAACCGATTGTAAAGGCAGAGATCATTGTTCCTACAGAATACATTGGAGCGATTATGGAATTATGCCAGGAGCGCCGAGGAGAATATTTAGGAATGGATTATCTTGAAGAAACTCGGGCAGTATTGACTTATCATCTTCCCCTAAATGAAATCATATATGACTTCTTTGATGCTTTAAAATCCAGAACAAGAGGATATGCATCTTTTGATTATGAATTAATAGGATATCAGGAATCTGATTTAGTCAAACTGGATATTTTGGTCAACAGAGAACTTGTAGATGCTCTTAGCTTTATTGTTCATCGAGATAAAGCCTATGAGCGAGGAAGAAAAATTGCTGAAAAATTAAAAGAAGAGATACCAAGACATTTATTTGAAATTCCTATACAAGCTGCTATAGGAAACAAAATCATTGCTCGTGAGACAATTAGTGCAATGAGAAAAGATGTTCTTGCTAAATGTTATGGGGGAGATATTACCCGTAAAAGAAAGCTTTTAGAAAAACAAAAAGAAGGAAAGAAAAGAATGCGCCAGGTTGGAAATGTAGAAGTTCCTCAGTCTGCATTTATGAGCGTATTAAAATTGGAGTAGAGAGATGGACAATCAAATCAGTTTATACATTCACATACCGTTTTGCCAATCCAAATGTTATTATTGTGATTTTGCTTCTTATGCTAATAAAAACGAACAAATGGATTCCTATGTTTTAGCACTAAAAGAAGAAATGAATCAATACGGAACATTGTTGCAAAATCACGAGATAAACACTATATTTATTGGGGGAGGAACTCCTACTGTTCTTTCCCCTCATTTGTTGCATTCCATTTTTGAAAGTTTATTTCATAATTTTAATATAAATATTAATGCAGAGATTACAATAGAAAGTAATCCAGGAACACTGGATGCAGAAAAGCTTCAAATTTTGAAAGAATGCCATGTTAACAGATTAAGTATGGGGCTTCAGGCATACCAAAATAATCTTCTTAAAGATATAGGCAGAATCCATACTGTTGAAGAGTTTATCGAAAATTATTTATTGGCTAGAGGGCTTGGATTTAATAATATCAACATAGATTTAATGTTTTCACTGCCTAATCAAACTTTAAAGGACTGGATGGATACTTTAAAACATGTTGCGATTTTAAATCCGGAACATATTTCATGCTATAGCTTAACCATTGAAGAAGATACTCCCTTTGGAAGATGGGAAGCAGAAGGAAGAATCAAAATCAATGATGTAGAAACAGATAGAACGATGTACCATTATGCCATATGGTATTTAAATAAAATGGGATATAAACAATATGAAATATCTAATTTTTCTAAAATCGGATTTTCAAGTCAGCATAATTTAGTTTATTGGACATACAAACCCTATATTGGAATGGGGTTAGGGGCACATTCATTTTATAATGGAGAACGTTATCATAATACTTACAATTTAGATCAGTACATTAAAACAAATGGAGATATAACCATTTTAAAAGAAGATATAGAAAAAATTTCTCTACCAATGCAATATGCAGAATATATGTTTTTAGGACTTAGACTTTTAGAAGGTATATCAATTAAAAAATTTTATAATACATTTCAAGTGTCTCTTGAAGCGTTGTTCGGGAAAAAGATTGAAAAATTCGTAAAGCAAGGACTTATGGAATATAATAATGATGTTATTAAGCTGACTTCAACAGGCTTAGATGTATCTAATACAGTTTTTGCAGAATTTTTGCCTGAATAAATGAATAAATATCTTGACAAATCATTTCTAAGATGGTATTTTAAATTTGAAGTTAGCAC
>JAAYMW010000022.1 GCA_012521175.1 Candidatus Epulonipiscium sp. | reverse complement strand
TTCAACAAGCAGAAGAAGTTGGAAAATCTATTTTCTTCTTGTTAGAAGCAAACCCAGGACCAGGACTTGGAATTCTACTCGCATACTGGTTATTTGCAAAAGGCACAGTAAAAGAATCCGCACCAGGCGCAATCATTATTCATTTCTTTGGCGGCATTCACGAAATTTATTTCCCATATGTGCTTATGAATCCTGCATTGCTACTTGCAGTAATTGCCGGAGGAATGAGTGGCGTATTCACCTTAAGTTTATTTAATGCAGGACTTGTAGCAGCGCCATCTCCAGGAAGTATTCTTGCAGTACTGGCAATGACTCCAAAGGGAGGATTCATTGGAGTAATCGCAGGTGTTGTAGTATCAGCAGTAGTGAGTTTCTTAATCGCTTCTTTCTTTGTTAAGAGAGCAGCTGGCGCAGAGCAAGATTTAGAAAGCGCAAAAGAAAAAGTACAGAGCATGAAACTTAAAAAAGAAGAAACAGCAGAAACTGAAGCAGTAAAATTACCTGTTCTTAAAAGGGATAATATAAAATTAGGAATATCTTCTATGAGTAAAACAGATGCTATCAGAATGGCAGGAAGACTTCTGGTAGACAGTGGATATGTATCAGAAAATTACATTGATGCAATGATTCAAAGAGAAGAAGATTTATCTACCTATATCGGCAATGGCGTAGCTATACCTCATGGGGTTGGAGCTGCAAAGAAGGAAGTAAAACAAACAGGTATTTCCATTCTCCAGTTCCCGGAAGGAATAGATTTCGGAGAAGAAAAGGCATATTTAGTTGTTGGCATTGCAGGTGCAGGAAACGAACATTTAACCATCCTATCCAACCTTGCTACGATTATGGAAGATGAAAAGGTAGCAGAGGAAATCAAACAAACAACCGATGTAGATTTCGTTTATAACGTGTTTACACAACAATAAGGAGTGAAATAAATGATTGTAACTGTTACTTTAAATCCTGCATTAGATAAAACAATACAGGTAGAAAACTTTCGCATTTCTGAAGTAAATAGAGTAATAAGTGTCAGAGAAGATGCAGGAGGAAAAGGTATCAATGTATCCAACCTTATTCATAGTTTAGGTGGAGATACAATAGCTACCGGTGCAGTTGCCGGACCAGTAGGGGACTTTATTGAGAAACAGTTAACTAAGCTTGGCACACCCCATGATTTTGTGCATACAGAAGGCAATACAAGAACCAATACAAAAGTAGTAGATATTGCCTTAAAGACTTATACAGATATTAATGAACCAGGAGCTCCTCTTTCTGAGGAAGTGCTTAAGCAAATTGAAGAAAAAATATTTAAATATGCAACAGAAGATGGAATTGTAGTTTTTTCCGGTAGTATACCAAAAAATGTTGGGAAAGATATCTATGGACGCTGGATCGAAAAAGTAAAGGCAAAAGGAATAAAGACGATTCTGGATGCAGATGGAGAACTTCTTAGGAAAGGAATAGAAGCAGGACCATATCTTATCAAACCCAATGTGCATGAGCTGGAAATGCTATATGATAAAAAGTTTGAAACAATGGAGGAAGCGATACAATTTGCCAAAGGATTATTAAAATATGGCATAGAAATCATTGCATTGTCTATGGGAGGAGATGGTTGCGCCTTTATTACAAAGGATAAAACCTATTTTGCCAAAGCAATTCCTGTAGAAGTAAAGAGTACGGTAGGTGCTGGAGACTCGATGGTTGCAGCCCTTGCCTATGCAATTCAAAAGAATACTCCATTGGAAGAATCAATTAAACTGGCAGTGGCAGCAGCTACAGCCAGTATCACTAACGAAGGAACTCAAATGGGTAGCAAAGAACAGATTGAATTCTTTAAAGATAAAGTGGAGTTTGAATTGCTAGAGTATTATAACCTTTTGGGTTATAATACTAGCAATTTTAATCGAAAATTACTGAGGATTAATCCTCGACTAAATAAGGAGGTTGATTTATAATGAAAACAAGAGCAGTACGTTTGTATGGTGTGAATGATTTAAGATTAGAGGAGTTTGAATTACCTGAAATCAAAGATGACGAGATTTTGGCACAAGTTATTTCAGATAGCGTATGCATGTCAACATACAAAGCGGTTATCCAAGGGAAAAAGCATAAGAGAGTTCCTGATGATATCGATGTAAATCCTACGATTATGGGACATGAATTTGCAGGAATTATAGTACAAGTAGGTGCAAAATGGCAAGATCAATTTAAACCTGGGGACAAATTTGCCATTCAACCTGCACTAAACTATAAAGGAAGTCCTTATGCTCCGGGATATTCTTATCGTTACTTCGGTGGAAATACTACCTATACCATTATTCCACCTGAAGTAATGGAATTAGGATATCTGCTAAAATATGAAGGAAAAGGTTTCTATGAAGCATCTTTAGCAGAGCCTATGTCCTGTATTATAGGAGGATTTCATTCTAACTATCATACAGAGACAGGTAAGTATGTTCACCACATGGGAATCGTAGAAGGTGGAAAGACAGCCATCCTTGCGGGGGCAGGGCCTATGGGTCTTGGTGCCATTGATTATGCGCTGCACTGCGATCGCAGACCTTCTTTACTGGTTGTTACAGATATTGATGACAATCGCTTAAAAAGAGCAGAAAAATTATTCCCACCGGAAGAAGCAAAGAAAGACGGAATAAATCTTATCTTTGTAAACACGAAGAATATAGACGATCCAGCGAAACACTTAATAGATCTTACTGGTGGAACAGGTTATGATGATGTATTCGTATATGCGCCAGTAAAAGAACTTGTTGAACAAGGAGATAAGATTTTAGGAAAAGACGGATGCTTAAATTTCTTTGCAGGGCCTACAGACACTGAATTTAAAGCAGAAGTAAACTTCTATAATATTCATTACACCCCAACGCATATTATGGGCTCTACCGGAGGAAATGCGGATGATATGATTGAATCCCTAAAAATGTCTGCACAAGGATTAATTAATCCTGCCGTTATGGTTACCCATGTTGGAGGCCTTAACTGTGTTGTAGATACAATCCTCAACCTTCCTAAGATTCCAGGAGGAAAAAAACTCACCTATTCAAACGTAGACATGGAATTAACTGCTATTGAAGATTTTGCTGAAAAGGGCAAAACAGATCCATTCTTTGCAGAACTTGCAAAAATCGTAGAAAAACATAATGGATTATGGTCAGCGGAAGCTGAAGCTTATTTGCTAGAACACAAAAGCATTAAATAATAAAAAATAGGAGGGCTAACTATGAAACAAGTAGAAGTAGTACTTACTAATGAAGAAGGCTTACATGCAAGACCTGCTAGTATTTTTTCAAAAGTTGCATTTAAGTTCAAATCCGATATAAAAGTATATAAGAATGGTAACAAAGATAAAGTATACAATCCCAAAAGCATTTTATCCGTACTGAGCATGGGTGCAGCCAAAGGAGATAAATTACTTATTACAGCAGAGGGAGAAGATGAGGATTTAGCTGTACAGGAGCTTAAAAAGCTAGTAGAAGATAAGTTTGGCGAATAAGGGGGATTTGAATGAACTTTCTTAAGGGAGTTGGAGTATCACCCGGTGTTGCTATTGGCAGAGTATTTTTAAAAGAAGACATTACCATTGAGATTAAAAAAGAGACCATACAAAATGCAGATAATGAAATAAAAAGATTTAAAGATGCCATTGAAAAAAGCAAACAGCAGTTACAGGAATTGTACGAATACGCTTTAGAAAAAGTGGGAAAGCATGAAGCACAGGTATTTGCTGCTCACACAATGATCTTAGAAGACCAGGAATTATTTGAAAAGGTAGAGGATAAAATTCGTACAGAATCTAAAAATGTTGAATGGGCATTAAAAGAAGCCAGCGATGAATATATCAGCATTTTTGAAGCAATGGATAATGAATATCTTAAAGAAAGAGCACTGGATATCAGGGACGTTACTTTAAGAATGTTAAGAAATTTATTGGGTATTGAAGACAATAGCCTTGTGCTTCTTAAAGAACCAGTGATTATCGTTGCAAAGGATTTAACCCCTTCTGATACAGCACAGATGGATAAAGACAAGGTGCTTGGCTTTATTACAGAAGAGGGAGGTAAAACTTCACACTCCGCCATTATAGCGAGATCTTTAGAAATTCCTGCAGTTGCGGGACTTGATAGCATTACACTGCAGGTTAAACACGGAGATACCATTGCTTTTGATGGTACAGAAGGAAAAGTATATATTAATCCGGATGAAAAGACGATAGAGCTGTTTAAAGAAAAGAAAGAAAGGTTTGAGCAACGTATTCAACTCTTTGCAAAGCTGAAAAACAGCGAAGCCATTACAAAAGACAATGTACGCCTTGAAGTTGCTTGTAATATTGGAAAACCGGCTGACGTAGATCGTGTTATAGAAAAGAATGCAGATGGTATAGGATTATTTAGGTCAGAGTTTTTGTATATGAACAGAAATGATTTTCCATCGGAAGAAGAGCAGTTTAATGCATACAAAACGGTTGCTCAAAGAATGAAAGAAAAACCCGTTGTCATTAGAACCTTTGATATCGGCGGAGATAAAGAATTAAGTTATTTGGATTTCCCAAAAGAAATGAATCCATTTTTAGGCTGCCGTGCCATTAGATTCTGTTTAGGACGCATTGATTTATTTAAAACACAGTTAAGGGCTATTTTAAGAGCCAGTGTATTTGGTAATATTAAAATTATGTTTCCTATGATATCGGTATTTGATGAACTGGTTCACGCAAAACAAATTTTAGAGGAAGTTAAAGAATCCCTCCGAAATGAAGGCATTGCATTTAATGAAAACATGGAAGTAGGAATGATGATAGAAACTCCTTCTGCCGCATTACTTGCAGATATCTTTGCAAAACATGTTGACTTCTTCAGTATTGGAACCAATGACCTTATACAGTATACACTTGCTGTAGACCGTTTAAATCCTCATGTATCTCATTTATACAGCCCATATAACCCATCCGTTTTAAGAAGCATAAAAAATATTATTGATGCAGCCCATAGAGAAAATATTTGGGTTGGCATGTGTGGTGAAGCAGCATCGGATCCTAAGTTAGTACCTGTACTAATAGGAATGGGATTGGATGAGTTTAGTATGAATCCAGCCTCAGTTCTGGAAGTAAAATGGATGATTAGACAGCATTCAAGAGAAGAAATGAAAGCCATTGCAGAGCAGGTATTACAACTTGCAACATCGGACGAAATTGAAAAGTTTTTGGACAGCAATGAAAAAATCCACTTGTTTTAATCTCTGGCGAAACAAACAAGCATATGCTTATTTTAGGCATATGCTTTTCTTTCATACAGAGCAGATTATACAAATTATGGAACTTGAACTAATAACAGTAAATGATTTATAATATTGAAAAGAATGGGGATTTCGATGTATCAATTAGGGGATAAATACATTTAGTGGGGGGAGAACTCGATGAAGCGGCCTTTATGGATCCGAATGAATCTTCTTTCAAGTGCGATATTGTTGACCTCAATTTTAGCTTACTTTATTTCTCGTAATTTTATGGTGAGTATCCTATTTTTATGTATTGGATATATTCTACATGGGATCTATGTATATATATCCATTAAGCCTTTAAATGAGGTTATCGAAGCAGTTAAAAAAATGCAATACGGAAATGAAAATACTAATGATAAAAAACCAAAAAATGAGATTCGATTTCTATTAGATGGAATGAGCAATGTTTCCAGGCATGTAGGGGAATATACAACCAATATAAACAATGTTCTAATAGAGGTAGAAGGCATTGTTGAACGATTAAAAGGGAATATAGAGAAAAATACCAGGTCTGTAGAAGGAGTGGCCAATGCTATTGATGAAATTGCAAAAGGAGCAGTAGAGCAGACCCAGGAGACAGAAAACTGTGTTAAGATGGTAAATTCCTTTGCAGAACGATTGGCTAAGCTGCAGCAATCCTCTATAGAAATGAGAAAATTATTTACTTATGCAAAGTCCATTTTATATCTTAATGAGCAAGTTCAGGCAATAAGCCATATGCTATCGGGTATTACACAAATTTCTGACCAAACAAATCTTTTAGCCCTTAATGCCGCTATAGAAGCTGCCAGAGTAGGTGAAAAGGGGAGGGGATTTATTTAATTCTTTTGCAACCATTGATAAAAAGACATCCGATATATCAAATTATATTGAGGATATGAAACAATATGGAGACAGAATGGTTATGGCTATAGAAAATATTGCTGCTGTATCTGAAGAGACGGCAGCTTCTTCACAACAGGTATCAGCAGCTGTTCAGGAAACAGTAGAGAATTCTCAACAGGTTGAAGAAGAAACGGAATTTTTAAATATGTTGGCTCAAGCTCTAAAGGAAGAGGCACATAAATTTAAAGCTAATTAATTTCATATATTAAAATTCTTCATTAAACATCTGCACAAGTAGATGTTTTTTTCGGTTCTTTGTCAACTGGTGTTGGTGAAGAAAATATTAATTAGTTTTACAACTGAATAAACTTAAGTAAAATACAATCTAGGGCTTAGGAGCATTATTTATGACTCCTAAGCCTTT
>JAAYMW010000216.1 GCA_012521175.1 Candidatus Epulonipiscium sp. | reverse complement strand
TGTTAAATAATAAGGGCTACTAGCTCAGTCGGTAGAGCACTGGACTTTTAATCCAGGTGTCCCGGGTTCGAGTCCCGGGTAGCTCATACTTTTAAAATTTTGCGCGAGTGGCTCAGTGGTAGAGCATCGCCTTGCCAAGGCGAGGGTCGCGGGTTCGAATCCCGTCTCGCGCTTCAACATTGAAATTTTAATAATGGGTAGTCGCCAAGCGGTAAGGCACAGGACTTTGACTCCTGCATGCGAAGGTTCGAATCCTTCCTACCCAGCCATTGCACCTAAATAAGGTGCTTTTTTATTGCAAAGGAATTAGACATGTCAAAATATGTGGAATAAAGAATGCCAGGTACTCAGTTTGCAGTTATTGAATTGATCAACTGAAGTATACCTGGCTCTTGCTTTTTTAGATATTATAGCAGCGAATTAAATCTTCTAATGTATCTCTTCTGCGGATTAATATATGTTCTCCGTTTTCTTTGATTAAAACTTCAGCAGGTCGGAGACGGTTATTATAATTTGAGCTCATGACATGACCATAAGCACCTGCATCGAGTATACCTAATATATCTCCTTCGAAAATTTCAGGAAGTATTCTATTTTTGGCAATGATATCTCCACTTTCACAAATATTTCCTACAATAGTTACTGGTTCTTTTTTATTGGAGGAAACATCAGAATTTCTGTAGATTTCTATACCGTGGTGGGAATCATACATAATAGGTCTTTGCAGTACATTAAATCCTAAATCTGTTCCGATATATTTCTTATCATAATTTATTTTAATTGCATAGACAGTTCCCAAAAGAACGCCGCATTCAGCTGAAATATATCGGCCAGGTTCTATTTTGAAAGTAATGTTTTTGCCATAAGATTTTACCCATTCTTTTAAAATCGCATCTAATTCTTTTCCTAATGAAGATAAATCTAAACGAGCTTCATTTTCTTGTTTGTGATAAGGAATCCCAAAGCCTCCACCTAAATCGACAAATTCAAGATTCTCGAAATTTTCAGCAATGGATAAAATGGATTTTATTCCTTGGATATATGCAGAGTACTCCATAAATAATGAGCCAATATGCTGGTTGATACCAACCAATTTAAGATTGTATTTTTTTAGAGTTTCTTTAACTTGAGGAATAAACTTCGGATCAACACCAAATTTTGTTTCTTTTCCCCCTGTTACTACTTTTTCATGGTGTCCTGCTCCAACACCAGGATTGAAACGAATAGCAACGGAACCACCAGGATTAATTTTTCCAAACAACTCTAATTGAGAAAGAGAATCCACACTTATGGTGATATTTCTGTCAATTGCGAATTTCATCTCTTCTGCGGATACATTATTGCTTATAAATAATATCTGCTCAGGTTTAAATCCTGCCTCTAATTCTAAAAACATTTCTCCCGGAGACATGGCATCTACGTTGAGCCCTTCCTCTCGAGCAATTTTTAGAAGCTGCAAATTACTATTTGCTTTTACAGAATAGTTGACAGTGAAATGCGGGTAAGATATGAGATTTTTCATTTCTCTGCAGCGCTCACGAAAAATTCGTTCATTATAAACATACAAAGGACTACCATATTCCTCTATTAAATCAATTGGATTAGAATTTCCGAAAAAATTTTGTTTCTGTGTTACATCCGAATATACATACTGCATCTAAAAACTCCTTTCTAGAAATCATTTTCTGTATATGTTTTGCATATTTAAACAAAGTACTCGTATTTTTAGACTATATTATGTTTAATAATACTTGTCAAGTATTTCGATGCAATTTATAGATTTTTGTTACAATTGCAAGAATTTTGCTGGATGTTTTCATGGTATGAAAAATTGTTTTGTTTGTAGGAGAGAGGGTCGATTTTACCATACAGCATATAAGGTAAAGCCCTTTCTTATAGTACTTTTTCTTATTATGTTATATAATACGAGATATATAGAAGAATGGAATCTAATAGGAGTGAAGAAATTTGGATATTTTTGAATATACTCGACAAAAAACTATGAAAAATGAATCTCCTTTGGCAGCCAGGATGAGACCTGTAAGTTTAGAGGAATTTGAAGGGCAAGAGCATATTATAGGTAAAGATAAACTACTTTATAGAGCTATAAAGGCTGATAAACTGAGCTCGATTATTTTTTATGGCCCTCCCGGAACTGGTAAAACGACTCTGGCAAAAATTATTGCTAATACTACAAAGTCTGAATTTTTCCAGCTGAATGCGACCACATCGGGAAAAAAAGAAATCGTTGAAGTGGTAGAAGAAGCAAAGACCCGATTAGGAATGACTTCTAAAAAAACAATTCTGTTTATTGATGAAATACATCGTTTTAATAAAGCGCAGCAAGATGCATTACTTCCTTATGTTGAAGATGGAACAATTATACTTATTGGAGCTACTACAGAAAATCCATATTTTGAAGTGAATAAGGCATTGGTATCCAGATCCAGAATATTTGAGCTAAAACCCTTATCAAAGCAAAATATTAGAAATTTAATACTTAGAGCATTAAAAGATGAAAAGAAAGGCTTAGGGAGTTTCAATGCAGATATAACAGAAGAAGCTTTGGAATTTCTTGCTGATATGGCAAATGGGGATGCAAGAGCGGCAATCAATGCCATTGAATTAGGAGTGCTTACAACCCCTCCTTCTGAAGATAAAAAGATTCTTATTACTTTGGAAGTAGCCCAGGAATGTATTCAAAGAAGAGCACTTAATTATGATAAAGATGGGGACAACCATTATGACACCATATCTGCTTTTATAAAAAGTATGAGAGGTTCGGATCCTGATGCAGCTGTTTACTATTTGGCGAGAATGCTTTATGCAGGAGAAGATCCTAAATTTATCGCACGAAGGATTATCATTTGTGCTGCTGAAGATGTTGGGAACGCAGATCCTAACGCTCTTCAAGTGGCGGTTGCTGCAGCACAGGCAGTGGATTTTATCGGTATGCCTGAAGGTAGAATCATATTATCACAGGCTGCTATATATGTAGCTTGTGCTCCCAAGAGTAATGGAGCTATTATGGCTATTGATTCAGCTATGGAAGATGTAAAAAATATTAGGATTAAGGGTATCCCCTCTCATTTAAGAGATGCTCATTACCCGGGGGCTCAAGCTTTAGGCCATGGAGCAGGGTACAAATATGCCCATTCATATCCCGGAAATTATGTTGAGCAGCAATATCTTCCGGATGAGCTCATTGATCGGGTATATTATAATCCGACAGATAATGGATATGAGGCTGTTATAAAAAGAATTCAATCTTCAAGAAAGAAAAAATAGATCTAAGAAATTTTTTAGACTAAAAAGATTTGAAAATAAGGTAAATAAACTTGTAGATACATGGAAATTGCCTATCACTGAGGAGTATTAAACGCAATAATTAATGGGAAAATATTAAAATAAAAGATAAATTATCCAGATATATATTTCTATTTTCTGTATATACTAAGTGCGTAACAAATAGATAACATATAAACACATAAGGAGGATCCGTTAATGGAAAGAAACAATAATAAAAACAGAAACAACAATGAAAACAGAAACAATAACAACAACTTAGATTTTGCAAACGAACTGGTTCCTGAAAACGAAAAGAACAACAAAAACAATAAAAATAAAGCTAATAAAACAAAATAACAAGGTATAGTTTAATTAGGAACAAAAATCCCCATGTTTTCATGGGGATTTTTGCCGTAATAAAGTATTGACGTTAGTAAAAAAATCATATATACTAAAAACACCCCACCCAGGGTGGGGTACAATAAAGGAGGTGTGGTGATGGTAAAAAAGCAATTTGAAATCTCAGGCATGACATGTGCAGCCTGTGCCAGGGCTGTTGAAAGAAGTATCAATAAACTGGACGGAGTCATTGAAGCAGGAGTAAATTTAGCCTCTGAGAGACTAAATATAGAATATGATGAAGAAAAAGTGGATGTACATCAGATTATTCAAGCTGTTGAAAAAGCGGGATATAAGGCTAAAGAGCATATTGAGATGAAAGAAATCCATTTACCTATAGAGGGCATGACATGTGCAGCCTGTGTTAGGGCAGTAGAACGCTCTCTTAAGAAATTAGAAGGCATAGAAAGTGTTAATGTAAATCTAGCTACTGAAACCGCTGCGATAAAATATAATCCATTTCAATTGAGGCTTTCAGATATCAAGGAGGCTATAGTAAAGGCGGGGTATAAACCCTTAGAGCCTAAAACTGAAGGGCAGACTGACGATGAGAAAGATCGAAGAGAAAAAGAAATAAAGAGATTGTGGAACCAGTTTATTATATCTGCGGTATTTGCGGTTCCTCTGCTTTATATTGCCATGGGACATATGATGGGCGCTCCTCTTCCGGGATTTTTAAAAGGACATCATAATGCGCTAAATTTTGCGTTGATACAATTATTTTTAACCATACCTATTGTCATTGCCGGGCATAAGTTTTACACCGTAGGATTTAGAACTTTATTTAAAGGGTCTCCTAATATGGATTCTCTCATTGCATTAGGAACCAGTGCAGCTATTCTTTATGGTTTATTTGCGGTATATAAAATCATTACTGGAACGCCCCATGAAGTGGAAGCTTATTCTATGGATTTATATTTTGAATCCGCCGGTGTCATTATTACATTGATTTCTCTTGGAAAATACCTTGAAGCTGTGGCAAAGGGAAGAACTTCCGAGGCCATCAAAAAATTAATGGGCCTGGCACCTAAAACAGCTATATTGATAGAAGATGGCAAAGAAATAGAAATTCCTATTGAAGAAGTGCAAGTCGGAGACATATTATTAGTGAAACCAGGACAAAAAATTCCAGTAGACGGTGAAGTGATTAAGGGAAATACTTCTGTGGATGAATCCATGTTAACTGGAGAAAGTATTCCTGTAGAGAAAAAAGCGGGGGACCAAGTCATTGGTGCCAGCATGAACAAAACCGGTTCTATTCAGTTTAGAGCTACAAAGGTTGGAAAAGATACAGTTCTATCTCAAATTGTAAAGTTAGTAGAAGAAGCACAGGGCTCCAAAGCACCTATAGCAAAGCTTGCAGATGTCATCAGCGGTTATTTTGTACCTATAGTATTAGTAATTGCCTTTATTTCGGGGGCATTGTGGTATTTTACCGGGCATTCTCTTATACTTTCACTCACTATGCTGATCTCTGTATTGGTTATTGCCTGTCCATGTGCCCTGGGCTTGGCTACTCCAACAGCTATTATGGTTGGAACAGGTAAAGGAGCAGAGTATGGGGTTTTAATCAAAAGCGGAACTGCTCTTGAAACTGCTCATAAAGTACAAACTATTGTATTCGATAAAACTGGTACCATCACAGAGGGAAGACCGGAGGTAACGGACATTATCACTGCAAACGGAATAACGGAAGAGGAAATTCTTTCATTGGCAGCATCGGCAGAAAAAGGATCTGAGCATCCATTAGGAGAATCTATTATAAGGGCAGCAGAGAAAAAAGGAATCATATTACAAGAATTAGAAAGTTTTAATGCGATACCTGGTCATGGAATCGAAGTAAAAATTCAAGGCAGAAATTTGATTCTTGGTAATAAGAAGCTGATGAATGACCGAAATGTTAATATTCAAGAATTTGAAGAAGGATCCAATCAGTTGGCTATGGAAGGAAAAACTCCTATGTATGTAGCAGAAGGAAATACCTTATTAGGAATTATTGCAGTGGCGGACGTGGTAAAAGAAAATAGTGCAAAAGCAATCAAAAAACTTCATGAAATGGGAATAGAAGTTGCTATGATTACAGGAGACAATAAAAGAACCGCTGAAGCTATTGCCAGAAAAGTTGGTATTGACAGGGTATTTGCTGAAGTTTTACCAGAGGATAAGGCCAATGAAGTAAAAAAATTGCAAGAGGAAGGTAAAAAGGTTGCAATGGTTGGAGACGGAATTAATGACGCACCAGCATTGGCTCAGGCGGATATTGGAATTGCAATTGGTTCCGGTACGGATGTAGCCATGGAATCTGCGGATATAGTTCTAATGAAAAGTGACTTATTGGATGTTGTAACTGCTCTTCAATTAAGCAGAAGTACAATTAAAAATATTAAACAAAACTTATTTTGGGCATTTTTCTATAATACTGCCGGAATTCCTTTGGCAGCAGGTGTATTTTATGCTTTTGGAGGACCAAAGCTGGATCCGATGTTTGCTGCAGCAGCCATGAGTTTTAGTTCTGTTTCTGTTCTTTTAAATGCTCTTAGATTAAAGAAATTTAAACCAGCTAAATAAATTTTATGATATAGATATATAAGTACAATAAAAAATGGAGGCGTATTATTATGAAGAAAAAGCTTTATATTGAAGGTATGAGTTGTGATCACTGTGTAAAACATGTAAAAGATGCATTAAGCGAAATCCCTGGAATTAGCTCCGTTGAAGTAGACTTAAAAAATAAATATGCAGTAGTTGCCTCAACTACAGAGATTTCTGATGATGCATTAAAGAATGCCGTAGTTGAAGAAGCAGGATATGATCTTATAAAAATTGAAAATCTGTAAAGGAATAACCCTCTTGGATTGAATTCCAGGAGGGTTATTATATGTTTCTTTTAAGGATTTTTAAATCTTCTTGTGATATACTTTGAAGCAAAAATAGAAACATGGTATACACAATGGTAAGAGCGATAAGGGTAAATACCATGGAGTAACGTAAGGAAAACTGAGCTAATAAGTAATGGTTCATGATATATTTTGCAGTTAAGGCAGAGGCAACTGCGGCGAGAGATGGCCTTATGATCCATTTGCTAAGTTCTAAAGTCAATGAAGTGTATTTGAGTACTTTTTTTAAATGTAACAAAGTAATGATAATGGAGCTTACTATGACTGCCCATAGGAAGCCTTTAAATCCAAATATAGGCACTAAAAAGTAAATAAAGAGTATAGAAATGATGGAACCTATGACATTGTGTTTGAACGTAGATACTTGCTGTCCCAATCCGTTTAATATTCCGGCTAATGTAGTTTGAAGATAAAAGAAAGGACATATCCATGCCATAGAATAAAGCATATCGCCTACATCTGTCTGATTATAAATAGATAAGCCCAATTCTTTGGGGAATACTGCAAAAAGGCATGTGGCACCGATACCTATTAGACAAGTAAAATGGATGGATTTAGAGACTGTTCGATGAATCTGCCTGGTATTGTTGACTGCCTTCGCTTCAGAAACGGCAGGGACTAGTGCTACAGATAAAGAACCTGTCAGCATGGATGGGAAAAATATAAGAGGCATAGCCATTCCGCTGAATTGACCATATATGCTTATAGCTTCAGCGTTAGACATACCAAAGGCTTGAAGCTGTATTGGAATCATAATATTTTCTATAGAGCTGAGCAAAGATGTTATAAACCTATTTCCTGTTAAAGGAATTGCCATACCCAGTAATGCGCCATATGCCTGAAATAAATTTAATGTTGGCTTTTTTATCATTCTTTTTCTCTGTTTATTTCTTTTATAGGATATCAATACATAGAAGAAGGATACGAATTCTCCTACACACATTCCTATGACCGAAAGGGCACAAGCATAAGTCAATCCTTTTGGAATAAAGAAAAAGGCTAAAAAATATATAACGAGCATTCTTGATATTTGCTCTATGACTTGGGAAACAGCAGGTTTTGTCATATCTTGCAGACCGTAAAAATACCCTTTTATAGAGGATGCAGCTGCCATAAAAGGAACGCAGGAAGCCAGAATTTTTAAGGATAGGATGGTTCGTGGTTCCTTAAGGATGGATGTCGCGATCCAAGAAGCAAAATAATAAATAAATATTGAAATAATAAGTCCTATGCCTACGGATAATAATACAGATATTTTGATTATACGATTTATATTGCCATATTCTCTTTTTGCATTTTCTTGTGCGACTAATTTAGAAACACTTAAGGAGATTCCTGAAGCTGAAATGGTCCAGGCAAGCATATAAATGGGAAAGATCAGTTGATACAAACCCATTCCTTCTGCACCAATCAGATTGGACATATAGATTCTGTAAACAAATCCAAGAATTCTCGTGATAAAACTGGCAACAGTTAGTATGAGCGCTCCTGTTACCAAATTCTTTTTAGGCATACAACACCTTCTTTCGATTTGGACGGTACTACAATTTATTCTCAAATAACTTGTACTATGCAACATTAGCGATGAATAATTTTTATAGAAAACCTGATAAGATTTATTAATGTATTAAGCTTACAATGCCGTTTATTCTATGCACAGTATTAATAAAAAGTATTACAGTTGAGAAAAGTGTAGTTTTTCTGTATAATATAGGATGAAAATTTACAAAGGATACGTTCCTTAGAAAAATAAGGGAAGAGGGGCTTCAATGGAACTGAATGAATGGAAGAAAATGTTGATTCCATATGAACAAGCAGTTGAAGAACTTAAAATAAAATTTAAAAGTATTCGAAATGAATATAGGAAATTAGATGAATATTCACCTATAGAATTTGTAACAGGTAGGGTAAAAAAGATATCGAGTATTTTAGAAAAAGCAAAGAAAAAACAGATACCTATTAATGAGATAGAAGAAAAGATAGAAGATATTGCAGGTATCAGAATTATGTGTCAATTTGTTAAAGATATTAATAAAGTTGTTGAATTGATTCGTAATCGAGATGGCAAAGATTTAAAAATAGTTGAAGAAAGAGATTATATCAAAAATATTAAACCCAGTGGATATAGAAGCTATCATATTATTGTTCTATATCCTGTTCAAACGGCTCTGGGAGAAAAAGAAGTATTAACTGAAATACAAATACGTACGTTAGCAATGAATTTTTGGGCGACGATAGAACATTCTTTGCGCTATAAATATAACAAAGATATGCCGGAGTATATTCAGCAACGCTTAATAAAGGCGGCAGAAGCAGCTTTTATCCTGGATCAGGAAATGGCGGAAATAAGAGAAGAAGTCTTAAAAGCAGAAGAGCAATTTCAAGCAAAGTCAAATATAGTTTCGGATATATTTTCCAATATACATAACCTCTATAATGGCGGAATCGAAGAGGTAGGAGAGTTGTATCAGAAGTTTTGGGAGCTGTGGGAAGAAGGAGATGTAAAAAAGTTAGAGGAGTTTAATAGAAAGATAGATACTTTAGCAGAAATATATGGTGCACAAAAGTTAATGTAATCAATCATAAAATTGTGGCACACCGAAAGGTGTGCCTTTTAATGCGCTGGTTTTGCTCCAAAATATTGATAGAAATCGACTTTGATTCTACCGTTATAGAGTTTTCGTTTTTTATCTGCTTTTTTACCATATAATTTTTCGAAACTTTCAACGGAAGTAAGCATATATACAGACCAAGTATTTTCGTTTTTAAAGATATTTCCTAAAGTTCGATAGAGCTTGGTAACCTCCTGTTCTTCTCCGATTCTTTCTCCATAAGGAGGATTACTAATCAAAATACCATAGGGTTCTTTGATTTTTATTTTACTGGCATCTTTTACTTCAAAACGAATACAATCATCAACCCCAGCTTCTATGGCATTTTCCTTCGCAATTTCGATGGCGTTTGGATTAATGTCGGATGCATATATTTCAATTGGAGTATCTTGATCAATAGATTGAAATGCTTCTGTTTTTTCTTTTTTCCATATGTCTTTTTCAATCTGAGGCCAAGCTTCACAAGCAAAGGATCTGCCCAGTCCAGGAGCTATATTCTTTCCTATTAAAGCAGCTTCTACGGGAATTGTGCCCGAACCACAGAAAAAATCATATAGCTTCCTGTTTTTATTCCAATAACTAATCTGAATTAGGGCAGCAGCCAGAGTTTCTTTTAGTGGGGCTTCGACTGATCTAGTTCGGTAGCCTCTTTTATGAAGTCCTGTGCCGCTGGTATCAATTGTTAAGGTAACAAGGTCTTTTAAAATAGATATTTGAATTTTATATTCCGGACCAGTCTCGCGAAACCATTCAATATGGTATTTTTGTTTTAATTTTTCTACCACTGCTTTTTTAACGATGGCCTGACAGTCGGGGACACTATAAAGTTTTGATTTAACCGACTTTCCAACGACAGTAAATTTTGCATCTTCCGTAATCCACTGTTCCCATGGAAGCGCTTTTGTTTTTTCAAACAACTCATCAAAAGTATATGCTTCAAATTCTCCCATTTGCAGAAGAATACGATCAGCCGTACGAAGCCATAGATTTGTTCTAACGATGTCTTCCTTATTTCCTGAGAAAATAACCTTGCCATCTGAAGCATGGGCGTCCGTATATCCTAAATGAATCAATTCATTCTTTACGATGGATTCCAGTCCAAAGGTAGCTGTTGCAATAAGTTTTAAATTGGCCATAAAAATTCTCCTTATCAAAGTATTTCTTTTATTAGCATGTTCATTTTAAAGCAAATCATCATAACTATCATCTTATCATAAAGGAAAATATTTGAGTAAAATTTATTTTTTTTTAATTTCATGATTTTGCACAAAATGAATATGAATAGTATGTTTTTCAATAAAATAGGCACAATTAAAAAAAGAATAGTATGAATCACTAATGAAAATCTATATTGACAGTGAAAAAATAAAGTGCTATCCTTATATCAAAAAGCCGACTATAAAAGTAGGAATTAAATCTTGAGGTGAGAGTATGAAATTATCTACTAAGGGAAGATATGGATTAAAGGCGATGGTAGATTTGGCAATTCATAGCCAAGATAAACATATTGCTTTAAGGCATATTGCTGAGAGGCAGGATATATCCGAACATTATCTGGAGCAATTGATAGCAGTTCTTAGAAAAGCTGGATTGGTAAAAAGTATTCGTGGTGCTCAAGGTGGATATTCATTGGCAGTTCCTCCGGAAGAAATAACGGTGGGAGACATCCTTAGGGCATTAGAAGGTTCTTTAGCTCCCGTGGACTGTGTAAGTGAAAATGTGACGACTGAATGTGCCGAATGGGATTGCTGTGTTACAAGAACCGTATGGAAAAAGATTGGAGACAAGATTAATGAAGTTGTTGACTCCATTACCCTTCAGGATTTAATAAAAGATTACGAAAAGTTAAACAATGATAAAGAGTATATGTACTATATTTAACTTTGACAAACTTTAAACAAGGAGTGATACAAAAATGCAGAAGATTTATTTTGACCATGCTGCCACAACCGCTATGCATCCGAAAGTTGTAGAAGCAATGGTGCCATATTTTACAGAGAATTTCGGTAATCCATCCAGTATATATGAAATTGCAAGAAAAAATAAACAAGCTTTAGATGAAGCCAGAGATAAAATTGCTAAATTATTAGGAGCAGATCCCAGAGAAATCTACTTTACCAGTGGAGGGACAGAATCTGATAACTGGGCAATCAAAGGGATTGCCAATGCTTATAAAGAGAAAGGAAACCATATTATTACTTCTGCTATTGAACACCATGCTGTCCTTCATACCTGTGAATATTTAGAAAGCAAAGGTTATGAAGTGACCTATCTTCCTGTAAATGAACATGGACAGGTTGATCCACAGGATGTTTTAAAAGCTATAAAAGACAACACCATTTTAATTTCAATTATGTATGCCAATAATGAAATTGGTACCATTCAGCCTATTGAAGAAATAGGGAGAATAGCAAGAGAAAAAGGTATAGTTTTTCATACCGATGCTGTCCAGGCAGTGGGGCATATCCCTATTGATGTAAAAAAAGCAAATGTTGATTTGCTTTCTCTTTCAGGACATAAGTTCCATGGTCCTAAGGGTGTAGGTGTATTATACATAAGAAAAGGAATAAAGATAAAGCCACTGCTTCATGGAGGTGCGCAAGAAAGAGGCCGAAGAGGTGGTACAGAAAATGTGCCAGGCATTGTAGGTTTAGCTAAAGCTTTGGAAATTGCGGTTGAAAATATGGAAGAAAACACTCAAAAAATGACAGAGCTTAGAGATTATATCATTGAAGGGATCAAAAGTAGGATAGATCATGTAAAACTCAATGGTCATCCTACAGACAGACTTCCCAATAATATCAATTTTACCTTTGATTTTATTGAAGGAGAATCCCTCCTGCTATTATTAGACATGAAAGGAATCTATGCATCCAGTGGTTCTGCATGTACATCCGGTTCATTAGATCCTTCCCATGTATTACTAGCTATTGGACTTCCTCATGAGAGAGCCCATGGATCTCTAAGAATTACTTTAGGGGACGAAAATACTAAGGAAGAAGCGGATTATCTTTTAGAGGTATTACCGCCTATTGTTCAAAGATTAAGAGATATGTCTCCTTTATATGAAATTTATAAAAAAGAACAAAATTTAAACTAAAAAAGAGGTGCTCAAAATGATGTACAGTGAAAAAGTAATGGACCATTTTATGAATCCAAGAAATGTTGGAGAAATTGAAAATCCTTCGGGAGTAGGAACAGTTGGAAATCCTAAATGTGGAGATATCATGAAAATATATCTTGATATTGAGGGCGATGTGATTAAAGACGTAAAATTTAAAACCTTTGGCTGTGGAGCAGCTGTTGCAACAAGCAGTATGGCAACAGAATTGGTTAAGGGAAAAACCATCAAAGAAGCAATGAAAATAACCAATAAAGCAGTTATGGAAGCCTTAGATGGGTTGCCACCGGTAAAAGTTCATTGTTCTGTATTGGCGGAAGAAGCGCTTCAGGCTGCTTTATGGGACTATGCACAAAAAAATGGAATAGAGATTGAAGGCTTAAATCCTCCTAAAGAGGACCATGATCATCACCACGATATTTCTGAGGATAACGAGTAAATTATTTGAGGTGGAATAATGTCTAAAAAAAAGGTTGTTATTGGAATGTCCGGCGGAGTGGACAGTTCAGTAGCTGCATATCTTTTAAAAGAGCAAGGCTATGAAGTCATTGGGATGACTATGCAAATTTGGCAGGACGAATCAAGAGATGAAGTAGAAGACCATGGTGGCTGCTGTGGTCTCTCTGCTGTTGATGATGCCAGAAGAGTTTGTCAAAAAATTGGAATCCCACATTATGTAGTAAATTTTAAAAATGATTTCAAGAACAAAGTCATTGATTATTTTGTAGAAGAATATACAAAAGGAAGAACCCCTAATCCTTGCATTGCGTGTAACAGGTATGTTAAATGGGAATCCATGCTCCATAAAGCACTTCAAATAGGAGCGGATTATATTGCTACTGGCCATTATGCGAAAGTTGTGTACTTATCTGACGTTGGAAGATATGCGCTTAAAATATCTTCTGCAGTAGGAAAAGATCAAACCTATGCATTGTATAACCTTACTCAAGAACAACTCAAGCATACATTGATGCCTTTGGGAGATTATGATAAGGATACAATCCGTAAAATTGCAAAAGATATTGGACTTGGTGTTGCGACAAAGCCGGACAGCCAGGAAATTTGTTTTATTCCTGAAAATAATTATGGTAACTATATCAAAGAAAATTATGATTTTTCAATTCCCAAAGGAAACTTTGTCGATACAAAAGGTAATGTATTAGGTAAACATAAAGGAATTATTCATTATACTGTCGGACAAAGAAAAGGATTAGGGATATCCTTTGGAAAACCGATGTATGTTGTGGAAATCAGACCTCAAACCAATGAAGTGGTATTAGGAGAAAACGACGAAATTTTTCAGAAGGTTTTATATGCAAATAAACTTAATTTTATGCCTTTTGAAAAATTAGAAGGGTCAATGAGAGTCCATGGGAAAATCCGTTATAGCCATAAGCTTTCCCCCTGTGTTATAACGATGCATGATGAAAATACGTTAAGATGCGAGTTTGATGAACCTCAAAGAGCAATTACCCCCGGACAGGCAGTTGTATTTTACGATGGAGATTTGGTTGTAGGGGGAGGAACCATTTTATTTGGAGTAAATAATTAAGTATTCAATAATATAGAGTTCTTGAATAAAAGCCCTTGAACACTCCAAGGGCTTTTATTTAAGAAAACTCAAGTAATTAGTAGGACTTGAAAAAAATGTTTTTATAAAAATCAATTTTAAAGAATTAATTACAAAAAAAATGATTAATAATAAAAAAAATTGGAGATATATCATAAAGAATCAACAAAAAAGAATATAAACTTGATTTTATTTTTTTTTGCATGATAGAATGTTAATGTTTGTGTTACTCATAATAATAAAAAAGCGCAGGGGGTTAGCTATGGGAGAGTACACCAAAATAATATTCGCACTTATTGGAGGTTTAGGATTATTTATTTATGGAATGCAGATTATGGCAGAAGGTCTTCAAAAATCTGCAGGAAATAAAATGAAAAAATTATTGGAGATTCTAACCAATAATCGTATTATGGGTGTATTAGTTGGAGCTGTCGTTACAGCTATTATTCAAAGTAGTTCTGCAACTACGGTTATGGTAGTTGGTTTTGTAAACGCAGGACTTATGACTTTAGCCCAGGCTGCAGGAGTTATCATGGGAGCCAATATAGGTACTACGGTTACGGGATGGATTGTATCCAGTGCAGAGTGGGCAAAATTTTTAAAGCCTTCAGAACTGGCGCCATTGGCAATTGCAGTTGGGGTTACCCTGATGTTATTTGCTAAGAAAAAAACTCTAAAGCAAATTGGTGAGATTATTGCAGGTTTTGGTATTCTTTTTGTGGGATTGGAAATGATGGGAGATGCCGTTAAGCCTTTAAGGAATTCGCCAGTTTTTGCAGAAGCTTTTTTAACATTAGGACATAATCCGCTTTTAGGAATTTTTGCAGGATTTGCAGTGACTGCCATTATTCAAAGCAGTTCAGCCTCAGTAGGTATTTTACAGACCTTAGCGGCAGCTTCTTTGGTGCCATGGAATGCGGCTGTATACATTATTATGGGACAAAATATCGGAACCTGTGTGACAGCATTGCTTTCAAGTATTGGGGCAACAAAAGTTGCAAAAAGAGCAGCGTATGTTCATTTACTGTTTAATGTAATTGGAACAATTATATTTTCAATAGTTGGCATTACATATTTCTATTTTATCAATCCGACATTTGGAGCAGAATTGATAAGCATGACAGAAATAAGTGTTGTTCATACGATCTTTAATATAGCAAATACAATTATTTTATTTCCTTTTGGTGGAATGCTTGTTTATTTATCAGGAAAACTTGTTAGAGGAAAAGACGAAGAAGATGAAAGCGGACTTCGTCATTTAGACGAAAGAATTCTTGAAACGCCTACGTTTGCAGTTGAAAATGCCATTAAAGAAGTGGTAAGAATGGGACAAATGGCTGCAGAAAATGTAAAAGTGGCTATGGAAGCTTTATTGGAAAAAGATGAGAAAAAAGTAGAGCAAGTACTTAAAAGAGAAAAAAGCATTAATGTTTTAAACAGAACCATTACACCATACCTTGTAAAGATTTCAAATTCTCCTATAAACGAAAAACAGGGTGCCCTTGTTACGGGACTGCTTCACATTGTCGGAGATATTGAAAGAGTAGGGGATCACGCTGAAAATATTGCAGAACTTGCTCAGTTTGCAATCGAAGAAAAGGTACAGTTATCGGATTCTGCAGTATTGGAATTAAAAACAATGGCTGAAAAATGTATTGAGTGCTTTGAAGATGCAATTAGAGCACGAGAAGAGAGCAATCCAGAATTGGCTAAGACTATAGAACCTCATGAAGATATTGTGGATAAGATGGAAAAAGAACTTCGACAAAGACATATAGATAGGCTTTCTAAAAATGCCTGTAGCGCTACTTCGGGGATAGTATTTCTAGATGTAATCAGTAATCTGGAAAGAATTTCAGACCACGCCTCAAATATTGCTCTTTCAGTTTTGGACGAGCATGGTATAAAGATAAAAAAATAATGACTTGATAGAGTAAGTTTGTACCATATTTTTTGAAATTATTCTTGATATTTTGTATTATATTCGTTACAATATAAACGAAGATACAAAATATCTTTTTTTTATGAATTAGAAAGTTTGTCTTGCTTGTAAGGGATTAAATTTATTGGTTTGCAGATGCTTATTGCTTTTGCATATTTTATTTTAAGTTATGTGGGACTTAAATCGTACAGCGGGACAACAATGTACCCAAGGGGCGTTCATATGACAAATTTACATGTGACACTGCAAAAGATAATTCCTGAAGGAATCTTAGCTTTAGAAAGAAGATATGAAATTTTAAAAACAGTTCTATACTCTGCTCCTATTGGAAGAAGAGCTTTAGCAGCCAATTTGAATCTTTCTGAAAGAGTTGTTAGAGCTGAAGTTGATTTTTTAAGACAAAATGATTTTCTTAAAGTTACTTCTTTAGGAATGGAAATAACTTCAGAAGGGTACATGATTGTTCGAGACTTGGAAGACTTAATTTATAAATTAAAAGGCCTTACAGAACTAGAAAAAAAAGTTTCAAAGATATTAAATATTAATAAAGTGATTATTGTCCCAGGAAATTCCGATGAGAATGAGATGTTTAAAAAAGATATCGGAAAAGCAGCAGCCAGACTTTTGATGAGTATTATTCGACCAGGAAATACTATTGCAATTACCGGTGGAAGTACGGTAAATTGTATGGTTAAGGCGATTCAGCCCTTAAGCAGTACATTTGAAGATGTATTTGTTTTACCCGCCAGAGGAAGTGTAGGGCATAAAGTAGAATACCAATCGAATACTTTAGCTTCTGAATTAGCTCAAAAGTTAGGTGCAGAATATAAATTGTTGAATATTCCCGACCACTTAAGCAAAAAATCTTTAGAGAGTATTACTAAAGAGCCAGAAATTCAAGATACTTTAAAAAAAGTTTCTCAAACAGACATATTAATTTTTGGAATTGGGAATGCTCTAAAAATGGCGGAAAAAAGAGGTCTTCAAGAGCCGATTTTAGATTTTTTAAGAAGAAAAGAAGCTGTTGCAGAGGCATTTGGATACTATTTTAATCCCAGTGGTAATATTGTCTATGCTTCCCGAACTGTAGGAATCAAACTAGACGATATTAAAAAAATTCCTTATATGATTGCATTGGCAGGAGGAACTTCTAAGGCTCAAGCCATTATGGCAGCAGGACATCTGCTTAGAAATGGATGTATTGTGATGGATGAGGGTGCTGCCAATGAAATTATAAGGTGTGCAAAATGATAATTTGTGTTATTATGTTATAGAGGCAAATTTTATGTCTCTATAACCTAAAATAAAATTTATAATTATTAGGAGGAATGCAACAATGGCAAAAATTGCAATTAATGGTTTTGGACGTATTGGACGTAATGCTTTTAAAGTAGCTATCGCACAAGGATTGGATATTGTAGCAATCAATGACTTAACTGATCCTCAAACATTAGCTCATTTATTAAAATATGATACTTGCTTTGGTAAATTCGACGGTACAGTTGAAGCTAAAGAAGGTGCTTTAATTGTTAATGGAAAAGAAATCAAAGTAATCGCTGAAAGAGATCCTGCTAAACTTCCTTGGGGAGAATTAGGTGTAGATATCGTAATCGAATCTACAGGTATCTTCAGAAAGAAAGAACAAGCTCAATTACATATTGATGCAGGTGCAAAAAAAGTTATCATCTCCGCTCCTGGAAAAGGAACAAAATCCATCGTTATGGGAGTAAACGAAGGAGATTACAATCCTGCAGAAGACCATATCGTTGACA
>JAAYMW010000215.1 GCA_012521175.1 Candidatus Epulonipiscium sp. | reverse complement strand
GGCAATCTCTACAAATTTCTTTGCAATAAGAGGTCTTGCAATGGAAGTGCCAAGATAATATTTGGATTCATATACGGCACCGGCTTTAACCATTGGAAATACATAATCTTTCATAAATTCTTCTTTTGCATCTACTATGTAAAGCTTACTTGCGCCATTTTTAAGAGCCTTTTCTTCCATACCATCCAATTCTTTCCCTTGGCCAACATCTACACAAACTGCAATAACTTCATAGTCATAGTTCTCTTTTAACCAATGTAATATAACGGTTGTATCTAACCCACCGGAATATGCCAAAACAACTTTTTTACTCATACTCAATCCTCCTAATTCAATGATTGTTTTTTATAATTATACACTTTGAGTATTATTTATGCAAGTATATTTTAAAAAACACTTGCATAAACTTTCATATAAATGTATAATTATTAAAAATAATTTTATACTCACTTTTGCTATAGATAGGAGGAAAAGGATGATTAAAGTAGGTATTGTAGGGGCAACGGGATATGTAGGTGAAGAATTGGTACGTATTCTTATGCAACACCCTCAAAGTAAGATTATTAATTTAACTTCTCAAAGTTATGTTGGAAAAAGCTATAACGAAATCTACCAAAACTTTGAAGAAATTTGCGCTCATATATGTGAAGAAGATATTGAGAAGTTAAGTAAAGAAGCTGATGTTATTTTTTTAGCTCTTCCCCATGGAATTGCGTCTAAGAAAGTCAATGCTTCCATATTAACCAATACAAAAATTATCGATTTAGGTGCGGATTTTAGATTAAAGAATGTAGGGGTATATGAGCAGTGGTATCATTCAAAACATTTTAGCCCGGAGTTATTAGAAGAAGCAGTTTATGGACTATGTGAAATCAAAAGAGAACAAATTAAAAAGAGCAATTTAATTGCAAATCCGGGATGTTATACGACTTGTAGTATTTTAAGTTTATATCCCCTGCTAAAAGAGAACTTAATTGACGAAGAGAGTATTGTAGTGGATGCAAAGTCAGGTGTATCAGGTGCAGGTAGAGCCCTTAGTTTAGGTACTCATTATATAGAATGTACGGAATCTATAAAAGCTTACAAAATTGCTTCCCACAGACATACTCCCGAGATTGAACAGGAACTTGGTGAAGCTTATCAGAAAGAGATTAAAATATCCTTTACGCCGCACCTTGTTCCTATGAATAGAGGAATTCTGGCAACTTGCTACGGAAAACTTAAGAAGCAGATCAGCTGGGAAGATGTTATGAATATTTATAAAAAATATTATGAAAAAGAACAATTCATTCGTCTTATGCGTAAAGATGTCTATCCGGAAACACGATGGGTCAAAGGCTCAAATTATTGTGACATAGGATTTTCTTTGGATGAAAGAACCGGAAGGATTATTGTAATAGGTGCAATTGATAATTTGGTCAAAGGTGCAGCAGGTCAAGCGGTACAAAATATGAATATTTTATTTGGATTAGAGGAAAATACGGGGCTTAACCAGATACCGATGTTTCCATAAGAATCGGGAGGAGAGATAAATATGAAGATCATTGATGGAGGAATTACCAGTCCGAAAGGATTTAAAGCCGCAGGAAATTATATAGGCATTAAAAAGAAAAGAAAAGATTTAGCGATTGTTTACAGTGAAGTCCCTGCAAGAGGTGCAGCAACTTTTACAACGAATGTCGTAAAGGCAGCACCTGTGTTATGGAATCAACAGATTATTAATGAAAAAGGGAATATCCAGGCAATTGTTATAAACAGTGGAAATGCGAATGCCTGTACCGGTGAACAGGGAATGAGAGATACGCAGCAAATGGCTCAAACAATGGCAGATTGCCTGGGATTAAAAAGAGAAGAAGTACTGGTTGCTTCTACTGGTGTTATAGGTGTCCCCCTGCCGATGCATATTATTTGCCCGGGGATAGAAAAAACTGCCCTTAAATTAAACACATCAAGAGAATCTGCCAAAGAAGCCGCTGAAGCCATTATGACTACGGATACTTTTTCAAAAGAAATAGCAGTTACTTTTGAATTGGATGGAAAGATAATTACCATCGGAGGCATGGCAAAAGGTTCCGGGATGATTCATCCCAATATGGCAACAATGCTTTCCTTTATAACAACAGATATCAACATTTCCAGAGAACTTTTGGATAAAGCATTAAAAGAGAGCATTGTGGATTCCTATAATATGATTTCGGTGGATGGAGATACCAGTACAAATGATATGGTGTTGGTATTGGCTAATGGAGCGGCAGAAAATACACTCATTGATACGGAAAATGAGTATTATGAACAATTCAAAAAAGTTTTACACTATATAAATACTTATTTGGCAAAGCAGATTGTAAGAGACGGTGAAGGGGCAGGGAAATTTATTGAAGTATATGTAAAAGGCACAAAGAAAAAATCAGATGCCCGTACCCTTGCAAAATCCATTATTACTTCCAATTTGGTAAAGACAGCATTCTTTGGAGAAGACGCCAACTGGGGAAGAATTCTTTGTGCCATGGGATATTCAGGTGTACAATTTGACACCAGTAAAGTAACCATTCAATTTCTTTCTGAAGCTGGAAGTATTACAGTAATGAAAAATGGAACGCCTTTGGGTTTTGATGAGGATTATGCATATAAAATTCTGCACGAAAAGGATATTAAAGTAATTACTTT
>JAAYMW010000214.1 GCA_012521175.1 Candidatus Epulonipiscium sp. | reverse complement strand
TGACTTGAGGTTGATAATATAATACCAATTGGTTTTCTTCTAAGGCATGATATAAATCGTTTTCTAATGTAAGACTGGAAAAAGCAGATAAATCGATTGAAGAAGAGTATAGCTGGTAATTTCCCCGTGCATCCGCTTTAGCCCTATACATGGCTGTATCTGCATTTTTAATTAGGGTTTCAGGATCTCTGCCGTCACAAGGATAAATCCCTATTCCCATACTGGAGGTGATAAACAATTCCTTTCCATGAATCAAGAATGGCGTATCAAAGAGTTTTATAATTTTTTCAGCAGTTTTTGTAATACTATCGATGTAGTATACTTCTGGAAGAAGGATAACGAATTCATCCCCTCCAAAACGAGACACGATATAATTTCCCTCCAGAGACTTTCTTAACCGGTCAGCAACGGATTGAAGCAGTAAATCTCCTGCAGAATGCCCTAATACATCATTAATATTTTTAAATCTATCTAAATCTAAAAACATGATAGCCAACATATGATTATGTTTAGAGCATTTTTCAAGAGCGACATTTAAATTTTCTATAAAAAATTTTCTGTTTGGCAATCCAGTAAGGGAATCATGATAGGCTTGATAACGAAAAATATCCTCTATTTTTTTTTGCTCAGTAATATCAATAACATATGATGCCTTTTTAGGCAGGGAATCGGAGTCTACAAAATAAACGGAGGTAACGAGCACTGTAAATTGTTCTTGTTTTTTATTGATCACTTTAAATTCTTTGGTTGTATTGGTGCGGTTCTTCATAAATTCTTTATGTTGCTTAATAAGTAGGGCTTTATTTTCAGGAGGAATGATCATAGAAAAATGGTTCCCTATTAATTCTTCTGGTGCATAGCCATATAATTTACAGTAAAATTCATTGACATATTCATATAAGCCCTCTTCGTTTACAATGGAAAGACCGATTGGAGCTACGTTAAATAATGTTTGCAGATTCTCGTGAGTTTTCTTTAATCCTTGAATTTCTCTTTGCATTTTTGTAATTTCTTGAATTAACTCGTTTTTTGTTTTATGTTGTTTACTCACTTTGCCACCTCCATATATGGGCGCTCCAATAAAAAGCTGTCCTATTATTTCAATATATGCAGAGAAAATAGAAAATGATAGTACTATCAATCCATTTGTAGTAATATCAAAGATGTTTTTTGTAAATATTTTTCTTTATTTAAGCGAAATCAATCTTCATAATATCTTTAAAAAGAATTGATATAATCAGTATAAGTATATAGACTAAGTTATTTAAGAGGCGATGAGATATGTTCAATATTTTAATGATTGAAGATGATGAAAGAGTATCGGAAGTATTAAAACTTTATCTGGAAAAAGAAGGATATAAAGTGTACTGTGCTAATAAAGGACTATCGGGAATTGAATTATTTAAAGGCAATGATTTTCAATTAATCATTCTTGATTTAATGCTTCCAGATATAAGTGGAGAGGAAGTATGTAAAAGAATAAGAGAAATTTCTGATGTTCATATATTTATGCTTACAGCCAAAGGGGCTTTGGAGGACAGGATAGAAGGGTTTCAGATTGGGGCAGATGAATATCTTGTCAAGCCTTTCAGTCCCAGAGAATTAACAGCAAGGGTGAATGCTTTATTCAGAAGAATATCCGCAAATCATACAAGTTCGGATTTATCTTTTGATCAAGGTAATTTGGTGATTAATTATGATCAGAGAATTGTTAAAGTAAATGGGCAAGAGGTGCCTTTTACGCCCAATGAATTTAATATACTCTATGAACTGGCTGTTAATAAAGGAAAGGTATTGTCAAGAGAATGGCTGATAGACAAAGTATTCGGCATGGATTTTGATGGATATGACAGAACCATTGATGTACATATTAAAAACATACGAAAAAAGATTGAAAAAGATACTAAGAATCCTAAATATATTATCACTGTGACCAAAGCAGGATATAAATTTGGTGGTGAAAATTAATTGCATACCATTAGAAAAAGATTAAATATTTTATTTGCTGTATGTTCCATTACAGCTGTAGGGCTTACCATGATGTTTGTTAATATTACGATTAATAATAAATTTAACGAATATATGTTAAAAATCCAGGATAAAAGGGATGAAAGAATTGTAAATTATTTTCAGGAATTATATAAGCGGGAAGGGAAATGGGATAAAGATTCCGGCATAGAATTAATTCACGAAGCCTATATGGGGAATTATTGTTTAACCCTTCTTGATGCCAACAAAGAATTTGTATGGGGAATGAATCCAGGGGATATTAGATACAAGACTCACTTCAATAATATGTTGGAGGAAGAAGGAGGCGTATATCGTTCTAAAAGATTTGAGATTATTGTTGATAACAATATAGTCGGATATATAGATATTGGCCAATATAGCCCTATCTTATTATCTGAGGAAGATGTGAACTTTAAGCTTTCTATTAATAAAAGTATTATTATTAGTGGAATTGTAACTTTAATGATCATCATTAGTATCAGTCTTTATTTTTCAAATCAATTTTCTGCTCCCATCAGGGAGATATGCAGTATATCAGTAGACCTTTCAAAGGGCAATTTTAATATCAAATCCAGTATAAAAAGCAATATTAAAGAATTGGAAGATTTAAGGAGAAGCACCAATATTTTGGTTGAAAAACTTAAATATCAGGATATGCTTAGAAAACGATTGATTTCAGACATTTCCCATGAAATAAGAACGCCTTTAAATGTATTGCAGAATAATTTGGAGGCAATGTTAGATGGCATTATCCCCATTACTACAGAAAGATTAGGTCATTTAAATGAGGAAGTAGTGAGATTTGGCAAATTATTAAATCATTTAGAGATTCTAAAGCAATTTGAATCGGAAAGTATCAAATTTAATTTCGAAATCCTTTCTTTAGACGAATTAATAAAGTCTATATACAATGATTTTCGTATGAAAGCGGAAAATAATGACATTACATTTGAATGTATTATACAACCTAATAAAGATTATAAAATAGCCGGAGATAGAGATAAGTTAAAACAAGTCTTTATTAATCTCCTATCCAACGCTTTGAAATTTACAGGCCGCAATGGAAAAATCTTAATTTATTTATATAGAGAGAATCCATATGTCATCATAGAAATTAAAGACAATGGAATTGGGATAAAAAAAGAAGATTTGCCTTTTGTCTTTGAGAGATTTTATAGAGGAGATAAGAGCAGACATCAGACTCCAGGCAGCGGAATTGGATTAACCATTGTAAAAAATATTTTAGATTTTCATTCTGCAAACATTGATGTAGAAAGCCAGGAAGGCCTGGGAACGACATTTAAACTCAAATTTATAGGAGTGAAAAATAATGATAAAATTATTAAAGAAATTTATAAAGAATTTAGCTGAGGAAAACAATAAAACTTTTGGCAGCAGCAGATTAGACTGCTGTGACTTAAATAAATCCAATAATAATAGCAAGAAAACCAGTGAAAAAAATAAGTAATAGTAAGAAAGAACTTTGATGTTATACATCAAAGTTCTTTCTTACTATTTAAAATATTTTTCTCTAACGATTTCTAAATTTGTTGTTTCTAAATCATCAACAACATCAATGAGTCCTAAAATCTGAGAACCTTTTATGATGCCGTAAGTACCGGACTGACCAGCAGGAAATTCTATTTCATTAAGTCCTTTTACACCAGTAAATGAAGTAATGATGCCGCCGGTAGTTCCATCGATTATCAAATATTCCCCTTCTGCATTATCAAATGCAGTTAAATCAAAGGTTATCTTGGTTGTCAGATGATTTCCTGTAACAAGAATTAAAGGCTGCAATTCATAGACGATACCGTCAAATTTAGCAGTTAGATATTCTTTTGAACTTTCAGCTTTATTGATTAAGAGTTCTGTAGGCACTTTTGTTAAATCATTTCCGTAAATACTCGGTTTATTATATGCGGTGGAGTTAGAGCCTTCATCAATCGGAACAGCACAACAGCTGGGGCCCGTACTTGCAGGAGGCAGAGAAGGATCTGGCTTTGAGGTGTCTACGGCACTCAGATTATCCACAACTTTTATAACCCCTCTAATCATACCCATCCAACAGCTAAAGTTAATGTCCTCATTTCCAGGAGTAAATTCTATGATATTTTCACCTTTCTCAATTTTTGTTTGGAGATTCAATGCTCGTGAAACAATTGCATTGTTGCAGGAATTGAGCTGCTGCCCATCAATAATCCACTTAACCGGGATATCTTTTTGAACATAAAATGCATTGGGCGTATATCCTCTATTATCAGCAGTCATTTTAATCACTTGAACGCCGTTTTTTAGTATAGCTTTTTCAGAATTTGGATTGGATATATTATTATTATCAGCCAATACGGCCATAGGATTTAGATTGATTCCTGCAAGGGCAAAGCCTCGATTACCCATCATTAAGCCGAGAACAATTATAAGAATCCCACTGAATTTAAGCATTTTCTTTGTATAATTTTTGCTGAGCAAACCGGATAAAGCTCCAAAAACTAGCATAAGAGGAACGGTTCCTACAGAAAACATAAACATGGAGAGGGCACCTTTTATAGCGCTTCCAGTCCCAAGAGCATAAAGTTGCATCGTTTGAAGAGGACCGCAGGGCATTAGACCATTAAATAACCCTACCAATAAGGGAGAACTGGATTTATTTTTTATTTTGCATAGGGAATGGGGTAAACGAATATGAATTTTCCTGAATGCGGTTAAACCTAGCATATTAAGTCCCATTGTAATCATGAATAATCCTGCAAAGATTTGGAGTGCCGATTTTACCATAATGGATAGAGAAATGACAGAACCCAGGGCGCCGATAAGTCCACCTAATGCCGTATAAGAGATGACTCTTCCTAAATTGTATAAGAGAGATGGTTTAACGGCCTCAAATTTATTGTTGCTGTAGGTTGATAAGCTTTGTGAGAGCAAGATACCACCACACATGCCGACACAATGAATGGAGGTGAGTATTCCAACCACGAAAAGAATGGCATAGGAAGCATTGGTTATTTTAGTCTCCATGTCAAATCCAGCGGTATTGAGTCCCAGTAGAATGACAGCAGCTGCGATAACTAGAATTCCTATAAATTTAAAAGGATTAGAATATTCCGTACTGTACCCAGTAGCTTTTATAGCAGCTTTTATTTGGGATAAATCACATAGTGCATCGTCATATTCAATTTCTGCACATTGCTCGGTGTAATTGGCTTTAACATATCGTATCCCGTTTAACTTTTTTACATTTCTTTCAATTGTATGCTCACAGGATGTGCAGGTCATATCGTAAATCTCTATTTTCTCTTTTCTGATACTCATATATTCCCTCCATAAAAATCCATAATTCAGTCCCTCTAACAAGTATACAAAATAAATATGTTGATTTTATGAAGATAAAAAACTGTTCTTTGATACAAATTATTATATTGATTATTTATGTTGAATCCTATATGATATATAATTAGTTTATCTAAAGAAGTTCATTTGCATTTTTTGCACAATTAAATTTTCTGATAATAAAAAGATAGGCTGATCATAATAAAATTAAATGGGTTTTTAGGAATACATTTTAGAGGTTTAAGACTCATAAAATAGTGATGGAGGGAAATATGTCACCAAGGTATAGAGACAATGAGAATACAGTTCAAGGAGCAGTGTATTATACACTAAGAAATAGCATTATGAATTTGCAGCTAAAGCCTGGTACAGTGATGAGTACTCAGGAAATAGCTACAATGCTCAATGTGAGCAGAACTCCTGTGCGAGAAGCCTTCATTCGTTTGCAGAGAGAAGGGTTAGTGGATATTTTCCCACAAAAAGAAACAGTCGTGTCAAAAATTAATTTAGATCGTGTCAGGCAAGAGAGATTTATTCGTGAAAGTATAGAAATTGCAGTAATGAGTTTAGTGGTACAAAATTGTACCACAGAAGATATTGCGAATTTAAGAAAGAATATTCAAGTGCAAAAAGATCTTTGCAAATCAAAAGATTCTGCTGGTTTTTTGGATGCAGATATCCAATTTCATAAAATATTTTATGAAATTTCCAAACAACAATTAGCATGGGAAACTGTTAAAAACGCTAATGGACATTATAATCGAATTCGTTTAATGACGATGTGGTCCGAAGAGATTATTACGAATGCCATTCAGCAGCATGAAAATATTATTAATGCGTTAGAAAAAAGAGATATAAGATTGGTACAAAAAGAGATGAAATATCATTTAGGGAAATTACTTGCAGAAATAGATCTCCTTACGGAGCAATATCCTGAATATTTTGAGATGACTCAGAAGCAACCATTATTTGATTTCTCAAGACTGAAAATATGATAAAAGAGAGAACTTCTTAATATTATTTATTGACATTTCTAAACTGACATGTTAGCATGTTAGTACAGCCTATAGCCATTTTAAACAAAAGCTCTTTGTTTTGTAGCTAAAATGTTATTCAACAGGTTCATTTTAAGTGAAACAAATATAAATGGTTGTAGGAGTATAAAAAGATAGCTTTATGCAGACATTAAATAGGTCTATAAGATTATTTAATGAAAGCAAAGCAAAATTAAAAAAACATCAAAAATAAAATATGAAAGGTAGGTGAACATGTTACAGATTTACTAAGTTAGTTAGTAAATAGTTTGTAACAATACGACATGCAGATGACATTTCGCTGGTATGGAGAAGGCAATGACTCAGTAACACTGGAACAGATCAAACAAATTCCAGGAGTAACCGGAATTGTTTGGGCGCTTCACCACAAGCAACCAGGTGAAATCTGGTACGAGGAAGAGATTGCAGAAGTTAAAAAACAATTGGATCAATACGGATTCAACATGGATGTTGTTGAATCGGTGAATGTACATGATGATATTAAGATAGGATTGCCTTCAAGAGATCAGTACATTGAAAACTACAAAACCACTTTACGCAATTTAGCAAAGTTTGGTGTTAAGGTTGTTTGCTACAATTTTATGCCAGTATTTGACTGGACCCGTACAGATTTATATCACAAACTTCCAGATGGATCCACTGCTTTATATTATGAAAAGAATTTAATTAAAGAAGATCCGAAGGAAATGGCAGAATACATTCTTAAAGAATGTAAAGGTTATACCATGCCAGGATGGGAACCAGAACGTATGGCAAAACTTCAGGAATTATTCGAAGCTTACAAACCAGTTACAAAAGAAAAACTCTGGGAGAATTTAAAATATTTCCTTGAAGCAATTATGCCAACTTGCCATGAATGTGACATCAAAATGGCTATTCATCCGGATGATCCACCATGGGATATTTTTGGACTACCTCGCTTACTTGTAGATGAAGCAGCTATCTCAAGATTTTTGTCTATGGTAGACGACCCATACAATGGACTTACCCTTTGCTCTGGCTCTCTAGGTGCTAACCGAGAAAACAATATTGCAGATATTATTCGTAAATATCATGATCGTATTTATTTTGCACATATTAGAAATGTAAAACATTATGAAAACGGAGATTTTTCAGAAGTATCCCACCGTGACTGTGATGGCGATGTCGGCATTTTAGATATTGTTAAAGCATATTATGACTGCGGATTTAAAGGGTATATTCGCCCTGATCACGGTCGTCATATTTGGAATGAACAATGCCGCCCTGGTTATGGGTTATATGACCGTGCTCTTGGCATTATGTACATTCTTGGTATCTGGGATATTCTGGATAAAATTAAAGGGGAGAAGTAGCAATTATGAAACTCAATCGTGAATCTATTAAAAACAAAGAGGATTGGAAAGGCTATAACCTTCCCAAATATGATCTTGAAGTGATTGCTGCAAACACAAAAGAAAGACCCAATTGGATTCATTTTGGTGCGGGTAATATTTTTCGCGCCTTTCAAGCGAATAATTTAAATGATCTTTTGAATGCAGGAAAAACAGATGTTGGTTTGATTGTTGCTGAAGGATATGATTATGAAATTATCGATGTTGCATATCAAAAGCAAGATAATTTGGGAATTTACGTTAAACTTAACGGAGATGGTTCTATCGATAAAACTGTTATTGGCAGCGTAGTGGAATCTTTAAAATTAGACTCTGCTAATAAAAAGGATTTTGAAAGGTTGAAAGAAATTTTCAGAAAACCGTCTCTGCAGATGGCAAGTTTCACCATTACAGAAAAGGGTTATAGTCTGGTTAATGGAAAAGGGGAAATTTTCCATGAAATAGCCCAAGACATGAAAGAGGGCCCTGAAAAGGTATCCAGCTACCTGGGAAAAGTTACTGCTTTGTTATATGAAAGATATCAAGCAGGTCAGCTGCCGATTGCTATGGTTAGCATGGATAATTGTTCTCATAATGGAGATAAGCTGAAAAATGCCATTACTACAATTGTAAGCAAGTGGGTTCAAAATGGCGTTGCAGATGCAGGATTTGAAGCATATGTCAACAATCCTGGCAAAGTGACTTTTCCATGGTCCATGATTGATAAAATTACACCCAGACCAGATGACAAGGTAAAAGAAATTTTAATCAATGATGGTTTAGAAGATATGGAACCTGTCGTTACTTCTAAAAATACGTATGTCGCTCCTTTTGTAAATGCAGAAGAAGCGGAATACCTTGTTATTGAAGATGCATTCCCTAATGGGCATCCCCCAATTGACTTGGCTGGAGTAATTTTTACAGATCGAGAGACTGTGGATAAAGTTGAAAAAATGAAAGTTTGTACCTGCTTGAATCCGCTGCACACAACTCTTGCAATATTTGGATGCTTATTATCTTATACGAAAATATCTGATGAAATGAAAGATGTTGATCTTAAAAGATTGGTTGAAAGAGTCGGCTATGTTGAAGGATTGCCGGTAGTAACAGACCCAGGAATTATTAATCCTAAGGAATTCATTGATACTGTTGTCAATGTAAGAATTCCTAATCCGTTTATGCCGGATACGCCTCAGCGTATTGCATGTGATACATCACAAAAATTAGCTATTCGTTTTGGAGAAACCATTAAGGCATATGTAAAAGATCCAAATCTGGATGTTAAGAGTTTAAAAGCCATCCCACTTGTTCTGGCAGGATGGTGTCGTTACCTTATGGGAATTGACGATAACGGCAATAAGTTTGAATTAAGTCCGGACCCAATGCTTGACAAGGTATGTCCGATTGTAGCGGGCATTCAACTGGGAGACAAAGTGGATGTTCATAAAATATTACAGCCACTGCTTTCAGATGCAACCATTTTTGGTGTTAATTTATATGAATGCGGACTTGGTGAGCTTGTTGAATCTTATTTTAGTGAGCTGATCAGTGGTCCCGCTGCAGTTAGAGCTACAATTAAAAAGTATGTATAATTTTTGGATGATTTTTTACACTAGAGTTAAGAGATATTGCTTTTAGTGTTTATACTCAAAAAAGTGCTAAAAAAGCAAAAATGTACTGTTTATTTCTTACAAAAACCATTATATAATTTAAAAGTCAAACAACAAACTTATAGGGGGTAAGAAAATGAGTAAGAAAATATTAGCAGCTCTTTTAAGTTTTTCATTGTTATTTTCAGTTGCGGGTTGTGGATTGAAGGCTCCAGAAACACCTTCAGAACAACCAAAACAAGAAGAAGCACAACAGGAAGGAACAAAGCAAGAAGAAACATCAGCAGTAGAACCAGAAGTTACTCTTGTATTTGCAGAAGTTAATCCTCTGGATACTATTGTTGGTCAAACAGACTTAGCTTTTAAAGAAAAAGTTGAAGAACTTTCCGGTGGAAAAATTAAAATTGACCTTCAAGCAAGTGGTGTTTTAGGATCAGAAAATGACGTTCTTGATACAATGCTTGGTGGAGGCGGAACAATTGACATGTCCCGTATTTCCGCATTCGCTCTGACACCTTATGGTGGAGAAAAATCAAAGCTTCTCTCTGTTCCATTTACATTTGTAAACCGTGAACATTTCTGGAACTTTGCAACATCTGATTTAGCACCTGAATTCCTTATGGAACCTTATGAAAAAGGGACAGGTATCAGAGGGTTATTCTACGGAGAAGAAGGGTTCCGTCATTTCTTCACAACTAAAGAAGTTAAAGGTATAGAAGATTTAAAAGGTATGAAATTAAGAGTATCCAATGACCCTGTTATGCAAGGAATGGTAGAAGGACTTGGTGCTTCTCCTACAGTTATTGCTTTCGGAGAACTTTATTCTGCATTACAAACTGGCGTAGTTGATGGTGCTGAGCAACCCATTGCTAACTACAAATCCAATGCATTCCAAGAAGTTGCACCATATTTAATCCTTGATGGCCATACACTTGGTGCAATTCAAGTAGTTATTACAGATGAAGCTTGGAACAAACTTACAGAAGAACAACAAAATATTCTTATAGAAGCTGGTAAATATGCATCAGAATATAACAGAAAGATTTCTGAAGAACAAGAACAAAAAATATTGGAAGAATTGAAAGCACAAGGCGTTACTGTTGTAGAAGTTAATGACATAACACCTTGGCAAGAAGCATGTAAAAAAGTTATTGAAGAAAATACAAAAGATCAAGCTGAACTTTATCAAAAAATCCTTGATATGAAATAAGATTTTCATAGATTATTAAATTTTATAGGCACAGAGGAGGAGTATATCCTCTGTGCCTCATTTTTAAGGAGGGAAATCATGCCTAAAATTTTTGATGCCATTGACAAGATTAAACCAGCATATGATGTGGTTTATAAGATCGTTCTTTTTATATGTAAGCTGCTTTTAATCGTTGATATCCTTATTACCTCTATGGCGGTGGCCGGAAGATACATTCCATTTATTCCAGACCCGGCATGGAGTGAAGAAATCGTTTTAACTTGCATGGCATATATGGCAGTTCTGTCTGCGGCTTTAGCGATTAGAAGAAATGCTCATATTCGTATGACTGCATTTGATAAATATTTGCCTAAAAGATTGATAATAGTTTTGGATATTCTTGCAGATATTGCCGTTTTGGCCCTTGCTGTGGTTATGATTGTAGTAGGCTGGAAATATGCAGTACAAATTGGTTCCAAAGGAACATATGTAAGTATGCCAAGTGTTTCAAGATTCTGGATGTACCTTCCGATTCCTTTGGCAGGTATAGCGATGTTAGTTTTCGAATTGGAAGCTATATATACCCATATTAAAAGTATTTTTGTAAAAGAGGAGGGGATAGCATGAGTCCTGAAAGCATGGCAATACTGATTTTATTAGTCAGCTTTTTCATAATGGTATTTTTAAGATTTCCTATTGCTTATGCAGTAGCGCTTTCATCCTTGTTTACTCTGTTGTATCAAGGTCTTCCCCTGGCAATTATTGCTCAGCAGATGGTAAAAGGGATTAGTTCTTTTAGTCTTATGGCAGTACCTTTCTTTATCGTAATGGGAGTTCTGATGGGCTCCGGAGGAATTTCTGAGAAGTTGATTGCCTTGGCGAATGCCTGTGTGGGTTGGATGCGAGGCGGTATGGCAATGGTTAATATTGTTGCGTCATACTTCTTTGGAGGAATTTCTGGTTCTGCTGCAGCAGATACTGCATCCCTTGGCAGTATCCTGATTCCTATGATGGTAGAAGAAGGATACGATGATGACTTTTCAACTGCAGTTACCATTACTTCATCCTGTGAAGGACTTTTGGTTCCTCCAAGTCACAACATGGTAATTTATGCAACCACTGCAGGAGGTATTTCCGTAGGAAGCCTTTTCCTTGCTGGATATTTACCTGGCGCACTCTTAGCAGTATCTCTGATGATAGGTTCTTATATTATTTCAGTCAAAAGAAACTACCCAAAAGGTGAAAAATTCAGCATGAAGAATTTATTAAAGCAACTTAGTGTTTCCTTTTGGGCGCTGGCAGCAGTTTTAATCGTTGTTGTAGGGGTAGTAGGCGGTATTTTTACAGCAACAGAATCCGCAGCTATTGCAGTTATCTACAGTTTAATTGTCAGTGTATTTATTTATAAAGGTCTTGACTGGAAGGGTGTTTGGAAAGCTCTTGAAGACTGTGTGAATACACTTTCTATCGTGCTTATCCTGATTGCAACTTCCAGTATTTTTGGATATGTTTTAACCCGTTTACACGTTCCAGAATTAGCAGCAAAAGCAATTATCGGCATTACGGACAATCCAATTCTTTTAGCAATACTTCTAAATGTAATTCTTTTAGTTTTGGGATGTATTATGGACATGGCTCCGATTATACTGATTGCGACTCCTATTTTATTGCCAATTGCAACCTCTATTGGTATTGATCCTATTCAGTTTGGTATCATCGTTGTTCTTAACTGTGGTATAGGACTTTTAACCCCACCGGTTGGTGCCGTACTGTTTATTGGTTCTGCGGTAAGTAAAGTATCTATAGAACGTCTTGTAAAAGCTACATTGCCATTTTATTTATGCATGATTATTACGCTTTTACTGATTACTTTCTTCCCAGCAATCAGCTTATGGCTTCCATCATTATTCAGGTAAAGAGAGATATGAAATATCAGTTTACGTATAGAACCACAGCCTTTGCTCTTTGGCAATTATCTATATACAGTATTTATGGTTCAATGGTAGGGGTATGTAATACTATCTTTACCATTGCCATGGTATTGTTGACAGGGAAGTTTTGGGGAGAAGTAAACATCTTTATAAAAATACTTTTGATACTGGGAATCTGTTTGTTTACGGTCATTCAACCAGCAGTGGTTTATATGCGGGCAAAAAAACAAGTGTCCTTGATTCCTCAGGATATGGAGATAAGTTTTGATGATTATGGGGTTCATGTGAAAACGCCAAATCAAACTTCCGATTTAAAATGGAAGACAATAAAAGGAATATCAAAAAAACCTGGTATGATTATTATATTTTCGACTGCTAAACATGGTTTTGTATTAACCAACAAAGTATTAGGAAAGCAAAAAGAAGCTTTTTATGAGTATGTGAATTCAAAAATTCAAAAACAAGTATAATTTGTTCTTATATATATCAAACTAAAGTCGTGTCTAAAAATAATTCTTTTCAGCTTTATTTTTCGGCTCTTTGTCAATGTTGAATTGTTGGGGTGGGATTTGCTCAAATTCCGCTCCATTATTGTATTTGAACGTATCTTTACATGAATTAAAAAATAAATTCGTAAGCATATTGCTCCTCTAAGGGTCTTATGATATAGTATTGACATAAGACGTCTGACGTCTAAAGTCTTAAGTCATAAGTCAAATAAGGGGGTGTAATTATCAATATTAAGCTTACGCAAAGAATAAATTTACCTCAAGAAATTTCTAAGATGATTAAAGAGATGATTGTAAGCCAGGAATTAATGCCGGGCGATAAATTGCCTAGTGAAGCAGAACTGTGTGAAATATTGGGAATTAGTAGATCAACGGTTAGAGAAGCCATAAAAATTTTGATTGCTGAAAATATTGTAGAAATTAAAAGAGGAAAAGGAACATTTGTTACCAGGCAGCCCGGAATGGTGCAAGATCCTTTAGGGGTCAATTTTATGGCGAAAAAAAATATGCTTTTTAATTTATTTGAAACCCGTTTAATTATTGAACCTAATATTGCTTATTTGGCAGCACAGAGAGCAACTAAAGAGAATTTAGAGAAGCTGGAGAAACTCATGAATGAATTTCATAATGCAAAAGCAGAAGGCATTAATTATAGCGAAATAGATATTCAGTTTCATAATGCCATAGCAGAATCCACCCAAAATGAAATACTGGATAGAATTCTTCCGCTTATCAACGATTCTATTATTCAAGGCTATAAAGAGACCGTTAATATTCCAGGAAGTTTTGAAAAAGCAGTAGTAAGGCATGAAAGAATCTTTAGGGCAATTAAAAATAAAGATTCAGAACTTGCAAAAGATGAAATGGAAAAACATCTTAAAGAAGTTATAAAAGAAATATTATAAAAGCAATAGTATAAAAGCTCATGAATATTGACAAGAAAGAGGTTGATGAAGTATGAAGCTAAATAATGAAGTTGTAAAAAGTAGAGTTAAACACCCTGAAAAAGTATTGCAATTTGGCGAAGGCAACTTTTTAAGAGCTTTTGTAGACTGGATTATTGATAAAATGAATAAAGAAGCTGACTTTAACGGTAGCGTTGTAGCAGTTCAGCCTATTGCGAATGGATTGGTGCATTTACTAAATGAACAAGATGGATTGTATACCCTATATTTAAGAGGCATTAAAAATAATGAAGCTGTAAGTGAACATTTTTTGATTGAAAGCATTAGCAGAGGTATTAATCCTTATGCAGATTATGATGAGTACATGAAGACAGCAGAAAACCCAGAACTTCGTTTTATTATATCCAATACTACTGAGGCGGGAATTGCTTTTAATGAAAATGATAAATTGGAAGATCGTCCTCAAAATAGTTTCCCAGGAAAACTAACAGCTCTTTTATATAAGCGTTATACTGCTTTTAACGGCTCAGCGGATAAAGGATTGATTATTATTCCTTGTGAATTGATTGACCGTAACGGAGATAATTTAAAATCAATAATCCTTAAATATGCTGAGTTGTGGAAATTAGGAGAAGGATTTATTCGTTGGATTAATGAATCCAATACATTCTGCAATACTTTAGTAGACAGAATTGTTCCAGGATATCCTAAAGATAGAATTGCTGAAATTCATAAAGAATTAGGATATGAAGATAATTTGGTTGTTGAAGGAGAACAGTTCCATCTTTGGGTTATTGAAGGTCCTAAATGGATACAAAAAGAATTCCCAACAGACAAAGTGGGACTTAATGTACTTTTCGTAGATGATATGACGCCTTACCGTACAAGAAAAGTACGTATCTTAAATGGAGCACATACGACCATGGTACCCGTTAGTTATTTATATGGACTGGAGACAGTTCGTGAAACGGTAGAAGATGAAGTAATGGGTGAATTTGTCAGAGATGCATTATACGAAGAAATTGTTCCGACTTTAGATTTACCAAAAGAAGAATTAGAAGGATTTGCAGCGGATGTTTTAGACCGCTTCAGAAATCCGTTTATTAAACATTATTTAATGAGCATAGCTTTAAATTCAATGTCTAAATTTGAAACAAGAGTTCTGCCTTCTATATTGGAATATATTAAGAGAAAAAATGAATTGCCTAAAAAGTTGGTATTCTCCTTGGCAGCATTGATGGCATTTTATAAGGGAGACAGAAATGGAGAACCTATTGAGTTAAATGATAACCAGGATATATTAGAGCTTTATAAAGAGGCGTGGAGTAAAGTAGATGGCTCTGAAGAATCTTACAAAAATCTTGTAAAAACAATATTAGGATATAAAAACAATTGGAAAATGGACTTAAATGAAGTGAAAGGTTTAACGGATTTGGTAACCCATTACTTGATGCAAATAGAAAAACTTGGAATAAAAAAAGCCTTAGAAGAGGTGTTATAATGAAAGAATTTTTACAAATTACTGAACAAGACAACGTAGTTGTTGCATTAAAAGATTTCAAAAAAGATGAAGTGATTCATATTGACGATACAAACATTAAACTTTTAAATGATGTGCCCAGAGGTCATAAAATTGCTATTAAAAATATCAATAAAGGAGAAACAGTAGTTAAATACGGTTTTTCCATTGGAATAGCAAAGGAAGATATTACTGTTGGAGAGCATGTGCATACTCACAATTTAAGAACTGGCTTAGAAGGTATGCAAACTTATGCTTATAATAGAAAAACCAATACTCTTGAGATTCCAAATAGAAATCTTACTTTTAAAGGATACAGAAGAGAAAATGGTGAGGTAGGCATTAGAAACGAACTATGGATTGTACCAACTGTAGGGTGTGTTAATGCGATTTCAGATACCATTATTGAAACTTTTAAGCGAGAAGTTAATCCAGAAGGCATAGATGCGATAGAAGTATATAAGCATAATTATGGTTGTTCCCAATTAGGAGATGACCATATGAATACCAGAACAATTCTCCAGGATATAGTAAAACATCCTAATGCAGGGGGTGTATTGGTATTCAGCCTTGGATGTGAAAACAATACGCTTGATGAATTTAGAGAATCTTTAGGCGATTATAATGCCAATAGAGTAAGATTTTTACAGGCTCAACAAGTAGAAGATGAAGTTGAGGCAGGGGTTGCTTATCTTAAAGAGTTATATGAAGTTATGAAAAAGGATAAAAGAGAAGATATTCCTCTATCAGAGCTTAGAGTAGGTTTAAAATGCGGAGGTTCTGATGGATTTTCAGGTATTACAGCGAATCCCCTTATTGGAGCGTTTTCTGACTTTTTAATTGCTCAGGGAGGAACTACTGTATTAACAGAAGTACCTGAAATGTTTGGTGCTGAAACAATATTAATGGAAAGAGCTGAAAATGAAGAAGTATTTGAAAACGTGGTTCATCTAATCAATGACTTTAAAGAATACTTTACAAGTCACAATCAGCCTATTTATGAAAATCCTTCTCCAGGAAATAAAGCAGGAGGCATTACTACCTTAGAAGAAAAATCTTTAGGATGTACTCAAAAGGGCGGAAAAGCTACAGTGGTAGATGTATTAAAGTATGGAGAAAGAATTAGAAAACATGGACTTAATCTCTTAAGTGCTCCGGGAAATGATTTGGTGTCCTGTACTGCTATGGCTTCCAGTGGTGCACATATGATTTTATTTAGTACTGGCAGAGGAACGCCTTTTGGAACCTTTGTTCCAACAGTTAAGATATCTACAAACAGTCAAATATATAATAAAAAACGTCATTGGATTGACTTTAATGCCGGTGGTTTAGTGGAAGATAAAACGATAGATGAATTATTGGAAGAATTGATTCAATATGTTATCTCCGTAGCGAGTGGAGAAAGAACGAATAACGAAAAAGGACATTTTAAAGAAATAGCTATCTTTAAATCAGGGGTAACACTGTAATATTTTATATATTTATATAAAAGGTAAAGGAGAGGAACAAATGAAAAAGTTTTTAGATGAAAATTTTATGCTTCAAAATGAAACTGCAGTAAAACTTTATCACAATTATGCAAAACACATGCCTATTTATGATTATCACTGCCATATTAATCCTAAAGAAATATGGGAAAACAAACAATTTAAAAATATAACAGAAGTATGGCTGTATGGGGATCATTATAAATGGAGAGCGATGCGTTCTAATGGCATTGATGAAGAATATATAACAGGAAGTGCCAGTGACTACGATAAATTTATGGCTTGGGCAAAGACAGTTCCTTATACCATTGGAAATCCTCTTTATCACTGGACTCACTTAGAATTACAAAGATTTTTTGGAATCTATGATTTACTCAGCGAAAAAACTGCCGATATCATTTGGAAGAAAGCGAACGAAAAGCTTAATCAGGAAGGATTCAGAGTTCGTGATTTAATTGAAAAATCCAATGTTGCATATATTTGCACAACAGATGATGCGATTGATGATTTAAGATATCATAAGCTTATTCGTGAAGAAGGCAAAATGAAAACCAAAGTGCTTCCGACTCTTAGACCTGATAAAGCTGTAAATATTGAAAAGGATACATTTATTGGATGGGTAAAAACATTAGGAGAAGTATGCGGTAAAGAAATTACGAATTACGATGAATTTTTAGCTGCATTAGAAGAGAGAATAAACTTCTTCCATGAAGAAGGATGCAGACTTTCAGACCATGCGTTTGACTATGTTCCTTATCGTGAAGCCTCAAAAGAAGAAGTAGCAAATATCTTTGAAAAAGGATTAAAAGGCGAAAAAATCAGTTTAGAAGAAGAAGAAAAATATAAGACTGCACTTATGCAATTCTTTGGAAAAGCATTTGCAAAACTAGGATGGACTATGCAGCTTCATATTGGTGCTATGCGCAATAATAATACCCGTATGTTTAAAAAGTTAGGACCGGATACCGGTTTTGACTCTATCAATGACTTGAATATTGCTTATCCATTATCCAGATTCCTGGATTCCTTAGATAAAGAAGATAAACTTCCAAAAACTATCCTATATACTCTAAATCCAAAGGATAATTATGTATTAGGTACTATGTTGGGTAATTTCCAGGGAGGCGGTATTCCAGGGAAAATCCAGTTTGGTTCAGGATGGTGGTTCAATGACCAAAGAGATGGTATGGAAGAGCAAATGAAAGCCCTGGCAAATTTAGGATTACTCAGCCGATTTGTTGGTATGCTTACTGACTCTAGAAGTTTCCTTTCTTATCCAAGACATGAGTACTTTAGAAGAATCCTATGTAATTTAATTGGTACATGGGTGGAAAATGGAGAGTTCCCAAATGATATGAACTTATTAGGAGAAATTGTTCAAAATATCTGCTTTAATAATGCAAAAGCATATTTTAATATGTAATAAAAAAGAGGCAAATGCCTCTTTTTTATTGTTTTGAACAAATCTAAATGATTCTCGTTCTTTCTTTTGAACCTTTCATATTGATTTACTTGAGTTTGTTCATAATTTCTGTTTGTTCTTCAGTTTTTGGAAGAAATCATATTTTCTAAATTTAAAAAGTATGTTAAACTATGTTGGTAATTTGCTGTTTTAATTTTTTTGGTCAGCTTCTTTAAAATCTATGATTTAAATACAGCTTCTGGCCGCTTGTAGTATTAAAGATAAATATACTTAGATATTAATATTTTTTGAGAAATTATAATGAGCATTGTATTTTTATTGGGGGAATAAGTAATATAATTGATATAGACTGACAATAACAAGATCGATTGAGTTTATTTAGAAAGGAAGATAAAGATGCAGGATGTCGTTCAGTCTGTAGCCAGGACATTATCCATATTGGAAGTGTTATCAGATTATGAAGATGGGTTAGGGCTTGCGGAATTAAGTATAAAATTAGATCTACATAAGAGTACAGTACACAGATTGTTATCTACATTGATTGTAATGGGATATGTGGAGCAAAACGCTGTAACCAATAAATACAAGATTACGTTAAAATTATTCGAATTAGGCAGTAAACGCATTGCAAATATGGATATTTTAGAAATTGCTAAGCCATATTTAAAAGAGTTAATGGAAAAGACCAATGAAGTTGTCCACTTAGTAATAAGGGAAAATACAGATATTATTTATATAGACAAAGTTGAATCCGAAACAACGATTAGAATGCACTCAAGGATTGGAAGAAGAAGTCCTATGTATTGCACTGCTGTAGGCAAAGCTATGATGGCATGGCTTCATGAAAAAGAAGTAGAAGATATTTGGAATAAAAGCGATATACATCAGTATACACCATTTACTATTGTAAATTTAGAGGATATGAAAAAAGAATTGAAGCTTATTAAGCAAAGAGGATTTGCCATGGATGATCAAGAAAATGAATTAGAGGTTAGGTGTATAGGTGCTTCAATTTTTGATTATACGGGCAAACCTTGTGCAGCTATTAGTATATCAGGCCCTATTACAAGAATGACAGATGAAAGAATTGAGCAGTTTTCAAAATGGCTCATACATTATACATTAGAGATTTCTAAAGAACTAGGCTATAAAATATAGTAGCCTGGTTTTTTATTTTTAGTATTTTTATTTAAAAATACGAGATAATAAGTATGGCAGAGAATGAGGGAATAATTTTAATTAAATGAGAGATAATTGAAGTATAAGGCCGAATTTAATATCTTGCATAATACGAAAAGATTTCGTATAATGGAACTAAAGTTCATATTGTGAAACGAGAAAGGGTTGAAGTTAACTATGATTCCTAAAATTGAAACTTTAAAAAGAATTATGGATGTGGGTATTGTAGCAGTCGTTAGAGCCGAAAATGAAGAAAAAGCTGAAAAAATTGCTCAAGCTTGTATTGAAGGTGGTATTCCAGCGATCGAAGTTACTTTTACCGTTCCTAGAGCAGATAGAGTGATAGAATCTTTAAAATCTAAATTTACAAAAGATGAATTAATTGTTGGTGCAGGAACAGTATTGGATAGTGAGACTGCAAGAGTTGCAATTTTAGCCGGAGCAGAATACATAGTTAGTCCAGGATTTGATTTAGAAACCGCAAAATTATGCAACAGATATCAAATCCCTTATATGCCTGGATGCATGACCATTACTGAAATAATTCGTGCAATGGAAGCCGGGGCAGATGTTATTAAAGTATTCCCTGGCAGTGCATTTGGACCAGACATTATCAAAGCGATAAAAGGACCACTTCCACAAGCGGTATTGATGCCTACTGGCGGCGTAAGTTTGGATAATGTAGATCAATGGATTAAAAATGGATGTGTTGCAGTAGGAGTTGGCGGAGAATTAACTGCTGGTGCAAAAACTGGAAATTACGAATTGATTACAGAAACCGCAAAGAAATTTATAGAAAAAATAAAACAAGCTAGAAATTAAGGAGTGAATTGAAGATGAGTAAGAAAATCGTTACTATGGGAGAGATCATGCTCCGTCTTTCAACACCTGGTTATTTAAAATTCGAACAGGCTAATTCTTTTGATGTTGTATATGGTGGCGGAGAAGCGAATGTTGCTGTATCCGTAGCAAACTATGGACTTGATGCTTACTTTGTAACAAAACTTCCAAATAACCCAATCGGACAATCTGCAGTAAATAGTTTAAGACAGTTTGGCGTTCATACAGATTATATTGTTCGCGGTGGAGATAGAATAGGGATCTATTATTTAGAAACTGGAGCGTCTATGCGTCCTTCTAAAGTTGTTTATGACAGAGCGCATTCCGCTATCGCAGAAGCAGATGTTTCCGACTTTGATTTTGATAAAATTTTCGAAGGTGCAGACTGGTTCCATTTTAGTGGAATTACTCCTGCAATTAGCGATAAAGCAGCAGAACTTACAGAAGCAGCTTTAAAAGCAGCTAAAAAACATGGAGTTACTGTAAGTGTAGACTTAAACTACAGAAAAAAATTATGGACTCCAGAAAAAGCACAAAAGGTAATGACTAATTTGATGCAATATGTAGATGTATGTATTGGAAATGAAGAAGATGCAGAAAAAGTATTAGGATTCAAACCTGGAGAAACTGATGTCACAAAAGGTGAATTAGAATTAGAAGGATACAAAACGATATTTAAGGCAATGAAAGAAAAATTCGGTTTTAAATATGTGGCAACAACTTTAAGGGAAAGTTACTCTGCATCCGATAATGGATGGAGTGCTTTAATATATGATGGAAACGAATTCTATCGTTCCAGAAAGTATGATATTCGTATTGTTGACCGTGTAGGTGGTGGCGATTCTTTTGCAGGAGGATTGATCTATGGTTTAGTTACTGGTCAAAACTTCAAAGATGCATTAGAATTTGCAGTTGCAGCTTCTGCACTTAAACATACCATCCCAGGAGACTTTAACCATGCTACATTGGATGAAGTTATGACCCTTGTTAAAGGGGATGCTTCTGGTAGGGTTCAACGATAATTTAGTAAAACTTGCTCATGGTATTATTACCTTTCCTGTAAGAGTATGTCTAAACAGCATACTCTCTTTTTTTATTACATAAGAAATTCATTCTGATTCCTATGTAATAAAAATCCTCCAGGGAGGATGCAGTATAAATGAAAAGGAGATGAAGGACATGGAGTTAATTACGTTTGGAGAATCAATGGTACTATTTAATCCGGGTTCCAAAGGGCCTCTTCGTTATGTGAATGATTTCAAAAAAACTATAGCAGGAGCAGAGTCCAATGTGGCCATAGGACTTGCAAGACTTGGCCATGAAGTAGGATGGTTTTCAAAATTAGGAGATGACGAATTCGGGAGGTATATCAAAGCAACGATTAGGGGAGAAGGTGTGGATGTATCCAGAGTAAGGGTAGATTCTGAACATAATACGGGATTAATATTTAAAGAAAGATTTGCCCATGTTAATCCTAATGTATATTATTATCGTAAAAATTCTGCTGCCGCGAATATGACTCCAGAGGATTTGGACGAGGAATATATAAAGAGTGCAAAAATACTGCATTTAACAGGAATTACTCCAGCCCTTTCCAAATCCGCAAGGGAAACTGTATATAAAGCCATTAAAATTGCTAAGGATAATGGTGTTTTAATATCTTTTGATCCTAACATAAGATTAAAACTTTGGAGTGTTCAAGAGGCAAAGCCAGTGTTGTTAAAGATTGCAGAATCTGCAGACATTATCTTTCCAGGGATTGACGAAGGTAAACTCTTACTGGGATTGAAAAATCCAGAGGAAATTGCAAAATCATTCATAGATATGGGATGTAAAATAGTAGCGGTTAAACTGGGTAAAGAGGGATGCTATGTAGCCAACGAAGATAAAGCAGAATATGTTGCCGGATACCCTGTGGAGGAAGTAGAAGATACTGTAGGAGCAGGAGATGGATATGCAGCAGGATTTTTATCAGGTATTTTAAGAAATTTATCCATAACAGAATGTGCACAATATGCCAATGGCGTAGGGGCTATGGCAACATTAGTGAGTGGAGATATGGAAGGGCTTCCAACTTATCCTCAACTATTAGAATTTATCGGTAAGACAGAGTATATTGACAGATAATTAAGAGGACTTTATAAAAATAAAAACCTCCAGGTTAGAAACTTGGAGGTTTATCATTCATATGATCTGTTCACATTAACAAGTTTTTGAAATTATAGTGTTCTTCCAGGAGTGAGGGCATTGATGATTCCGATGACTATAGCACCAATGATAGCACCCCAAAGCGTTACATCAAAACCTGCAACGAGGTATCTTGTAAAAAAGATAATCGCAACGGATACAATAAATCCTACAATACCTCTTCCAAATGGAGAAGCATCAATTCCAGTAATCTTTTCAATTAAATAGTCTATTGCTGTAATAACAATAGAAGCAACAATGAGTGACCACAAATTTGCGATTCTAAAACCTGGTGTAAAAAATGCGGTGATTGCTAAAACGATTGCTGTTCCTAATAACCGCATGATTACATGTCCAATACTAAAATTACCCTCATTATTGGTTCTGTTACGTGTTTCATCAGCCATTTTTTTCCCTCCAATGTTTCAAAAAATTTTTGCTTGAGTAGTAATATCTTAAGTAGAGCTACATAAAATTTATTATATAGTGTAGTGTCCCCATTAATTATAGAATCATACAAGAGATTTATAAAAAATATTTTAAAAGTCTTCAATTTTTAAATGGTAATAATACAAATTTTTAAAAAAGTAAAAATAATGATTGACTTTATGAAACATCCGTGATATATTATTTTACAACTTAAAGGTTTAAAGACTATGAAGAGGAGTAGTAAGTTTTTGGATGATTTCAGAGAGCTGTTGGATGGTGCGAAACAGCGTCAAAAGAAAACTGAACTCGCCTCGGAGTTTCTCGCTGAAAATAAAGTAGGTGGAGACGGCTGTCAACCGTTACTATGACAGGATATCAGCAGTAAAAGTATATTTTCATAGCTCGTATCCGGAGAGATGTATTTGTGATAAAGAGTGGTTGCGAATTCTTTCGTCTCTTTTGAGATGAAAGATTTTTTATTTATATATGAAAATATAGCTTTTATAACTGCTTGTATCTTTCAAGGCGCATTCCATTTTATGGAATGAAAAAGAGTGGTACCGCGGAAGAAGGTCTTTCGTCTCTGTTTTGGAGATGATAGACCTTTTATTTTTTAGATTTTATTAAATCATATAGAGGAGGAAAAAGCATGAAAACTATGAATTATCAAAAGTATAAACCTTATCCACCAGTTCATTTGAAAAACAGAAGATGGCCTGATCATACCATTACTAAGGCGCCTATTTGGTGCAGTGTAGACCTTAGAGACGGAAATCAGGCATTAGAAATTCCTATGAATCTGGAACAAAAATTAAAATTATTTCGCTTCCTTGTAAAGATGGGGTTTAAAGAAATTGAAGTGGGATTTCCGGCGGCATCAGAAACAGAATTTAAATTTTTAAGAAAACTTATTGAAGATGATTTAATTCCAGAGGATGTAACGATACAGGTATTAACCCAGGCGAGAGAACATATCATAAGAAGAACTTTTGAAGCTTTAGAGGGAGCAAAAAGAGCAATCGTACATTTGTACAATTCTACCTCTGTTCTTCAAAGGGAAGTTGTATTTAAAAAGAATAAAGAAGAAATAAAGGCATTAGCTGTTGAAGGGACAAAAATCGTAAAAGCATTGGCTGATGAAAGAGAAAAAGGAAGTATTATTTTAGAGTATTCACCGGAAAGCTTTACAGGAACAGAACTCGACTATGCCATAGAAGTCTGTGAAGCAGTTATGGATGTATGGCAGCCTACTCCTGAGTATAAAGCCATTATTAATTTGCCTGCTACGGTAGAAATGTCTACTCCAAATATTTATGCGGACCAAATCGAATATTTTGGAGACCATATTAAAGGCAGAGACTCTATTATTATAAGCGTTCACGCCCATAATGACAGAGGAACTGCTGTAGCTGCTACTGAACTGGCAATGCTTGCTGGAGCTGAAAGGGTAGAAGGAACTTTATTTGGAAATGGAGAAAGAACGGGAAATGCAGATATTATTACGCTTGGAATGAATTTATTCTCACAAGGCATAGATCCAGCACTGGATTTCAGTGATGCCAATGCAATTGTAAATATTTACAAAGAAACTGTAAGGATGGACGTATCTCCGAGACATCCATATGTGGGAGATTTGGTATATACGGCATTTTCCGGTTCCCATCAGGATGCCATTAAAAAAGGCATGGA
>JAAYMW010000213.1 GCA_012521175.1 Candidatus Epulonipiscium sp. | reverse complement strand
TCTAAAGGTCTTATAGAGGAAATCAAAGAATATTTAAAAATAGCCCAGTCCGATATAGATGCCATCACAACTATGCGCTTTTGCGAAAACGAAACCGTCAATCTGATTTTATCCTCTTTTGTCTCTAAGGCAAAACAATCGGAAATCCTTCTAAGCATCGATGTAAATCTTTCGGATTCTCTCCCTTTTAGCGATACAGAGCTTTGCTCATTACTCTCAAATACTTTGGAAAACGCCATACATGCCTGTAAAGAGATCGAAGAAAGCAGCAAACGATTTATCAAACTGCGTATGTATTCTAAAAATAAAAAGCTCTGCTTTGATATCCAAAACACCTACCAAACAGAGCCGATATTTCATAAGGGCTTACCTATGTCAAAAGAACGGGATCATGGCTTTGGTACAAAAAGCATGATCCATATTGTAGAAAAGTATGAGGGCATATTTCGATTTATGGTCAAGGATGGTTGGTTTATCTTTCAGGCAACGATATAATTCTTTTTAAACATAAAAATCCAGTTCTCCATTCCTAAATGGAAGGAAAACTGGATTTTAAACTATCATATAGAATCGGCTTTTTGCATATTTGCAAATTTCGTATATTGTCCTAACCAAATTAAGTCTACAGTCCCGGTTGGACCATTTCTTTGCTTTGCTATAATCACTTCTGCCTGGTTTTTCTTTTCAGTGTCCGGATGATAATATTCATCCCTGTATAAAAACATTACCACATCGGCATCCTGCTCTATGGCTCCGGATTCTCTTAAATCTGAAAGCATCGGTCTATGGTCCGCCCTTGTTTCACAGGCCCGGCTAAGCTGGGACAAAGCAATCACAGGAGCTTCCATTTCCCTAGCCAATGCCTTTAAGGATCTGGAAATTTCGGAAATTTCCTGTTGTCTGGAGTCCGTTTTGCCACTGCCGCTCATAAGCTGCAGATAGTCTATTAAAATGAGCCCAAGACCCTTTTCTAATTTAAGTCTTCTACACTTTGCTCTCATTTCCATGACAGAAATCCCTGGTGTATCATCTATAAAAATAGGTGCCTCCGCAAGTGTTCCCATGGCTCTTGCGATTTTTACCCAATCTTCCTGGTTCATCGCACCTGTTCTGAGTTTCTGTGCATCTATCATGGCTTCAGCACAAAGCATACGATTGACCAGCTGCTCCTTTGACATTTCCAGACTAAAAATAGCAATCGGTACTTTTTCCCGTACCGCAGCGTATTGAGCAATATTAAGAGCAAACGCCGTCTTTCCCATAGAAGGTCTTGCAGCTACTAAAATCAAATCTGAAGGCTGAAGTCCTGCGGTTTTATAATCCAAATCAATAAAACCAGTAGAAATGCCTGTTACCTTTCCTTGATTTCTATAGATTTGTTCTATTTTTTCAAATGCAGACAACAGTACTTCCCGCATAGAAGAAAAGTCTTCTGTATGCTTGTTTTGTAAAATATGAAAAATACTTTGTTCTGCCTGGTTTAAAATCGTATTCACATCTTCCTTAGCTTCATAACTAAGGCCCATGATATCTTGACTGGCTTTAATCAATCTTCTTAAAACCGATTTGCTTTCAACAATTTTAGCATATTGCTTGATATGGGCTGATGTCGGAACACTGGAAGCTAATTCTGATAAGTACGCTATGCCCCCAATTTGCTCTAACAATCCTTTTTCTTCAATACGGCTTTTAAGGGTTACCAAATCAACAGGGGCCCCTTGATTAAACAGTTCGATACAGGCCTCAAAAATCATCTTATGATCGGGCCTGTAAAAATCATCCCCTCTTAAAATTTCTGCTGCAGAGGCTATAGCTTCCCTGTCAATGATCATAGAACCCAATACGGATTGTTCTGCTTCAATATTATGGGGGGGAATTCTTTGCAATCTTGATTCCTCCATAATTAGCCCCCTTTAATTTTTTATTCTTCAGTTACTTTAACCGTTAACTCTGCAGTTACTTGCGGGTGAAGTTTAATAGGCACCATGTGATTGCCTAAGGATCTAATCGGTTCATCCAATTGAATTTTTTTCTTATCTAGATTGAAATTAAATTGTTTTTTTGCTGCAGCTGCAATTTCTTTGGCTGTTACGGAACCGAATAATCTTCCGCCTTCTCCTGCCTTAACACTGATAGTAACAATTTTATCCTTTAATTCTTCTTTCATCTTTTGTGCTGCGTCTAATTCTTCTTGTTTTCTTTTATCTTCTGCTTTCTTTTTTAAGTTTAAATCATTTAGAGAAGCTTTGGTTGCTTCTATTGCTAATCCCTGAGGAATTAAATAGTTTCTTGCATAACCATCGCTAACATTTATAATATCACCTTTTTTACCATGTTTTTTAACATCTTGAGTTAATATAACTTTCATCGTCTTTCCGCTCCTTCCTCTAAGTATTCATCTATGGCTTCTATTAATTTGTCGTATACCTCATCAATGGAAGTATTGCTAAACTGAGCTCCTGCCACTGTCTGATGGCCACCGCCCCCTAATTTTTCCATGATGAGTTGAACATTAATGTCCCCTAAGGACCTTGCACTAAGCATAACATCATTTTGTATAGAACACATCACAAAGGATGCTATAATACCTGATATATTAAGTAGTTCATCGGCTGCCTGAGCCGCAATCACTGCCCCATTTTTGATATCAGAAGGGGCAATGGAAATTGCCATATTATTTCTATAAATCTGTGCGTCTTTAACAGCCGCTGCCCTTGCTCTGTAGGATTCCATATCATTTTGGAAAAGCATACGAACCCTTGTACTATCAGCACCGTTTCTTCTAAGGAATGCTGCAGCCTCAAAGGTTCTAACCCCTGTTTTAAATACAAAATTCTTCGTATCAATGGTAATCCCTGCAAGGAGTATATCCGCCTCTATGGGCTTTAGCTTCACTTTATCTACAATATACTGTAATATCTCAGCAATCATTTCGCAAGTGGAAGAAATATACGGTTCTAAATAGGTTAATACCGCATTTTCGATGAACTCGGCACTTTTTCTATGATGATCAAATACCACAATGTTTTTACTTAATTCTAAGAGCTCTGGGCATTCCGTATAGCTCGGTCTATGAACGTCTACAACCACCACAAGGGTTCTTTCTCCCGTATGCCCTATAGCTTCAATACTGTTTAAAAATATCTTTTCCTCATATTCTCCAGATGCCAGGATTCTCTCATATACTGTTTTGATGGCACTGGTTGGCTCATTTAATACAATATAAGCTTTTTTGCCTAATAACTGGGCTGCCCGATAAACGCCGATAGCTGCTCCGAAACAGTCTACATCAGGATTTTTATGGCCCATGATAAGAACTTCATCGGATTCTTCAATGATCTCACGAAAAGCATAGGCTTTCATTCTTGCCTTTACACGGGTACTTTTTTCAACTTCCTTAGTTTTTCCCCCGTAAAATAAATACTTATCGACATTCTTAATAACTGCCTGGTCTCCGCCTCTTCCCAGGGCTAAATCAATGGCTGCTTTTGCATATTCCATCGATTGAGGAAGGGTCTTTCCATTAACCCCAAAACCAATGCTTAGCGTTACGGGAAGCTCATTACCGATGTGAATTTGTCTTATCTCATCTAAAATCTCAAATTTCTTTTGCCTGAACTCTTCCAGATGCTCATTGTTAAAAAGCGCAAGGTACTGGTCTTTTTCTAATTTTTTAACAATCCCTGCTCCCTGCTGCGCCCATGCATTTAATTTTCTATCAATCAGCGCAATCAACAGAGGCCTTCTGACATCCTCTACACTTTGCATGACTTCTTCATAATTATCAATGAAAATTAGCCCTATGGATACCTTTTGTTTTAAATTTTCTTCCTTTAAAATAATATGGTTTGTGTTGTCAATAAAGTAAAGCCCGTACATATTGCGCTGCTTTTCATTGGCATGGGATAAATAAATCCGATCTATATACACTTTATAATGCCTATTTTCTACCGTAATCGTTTTTATAGTCTGTTCTTTGCCCTTTGGAAATTGCTCTGCAGTAATATCCGAAAATAGACTATGGATATTTTTGTTGACAATATTCTTTTCTTTTATCACTTCTTCAATTTTAGAATTATACCATTTTATCCATCCATGTACATCGACCATGATAAATGGAAAAGGGAAATAAGATAATATATTTTTTTGAATGGATTGGAGATCATTAATCTTATCTTGAATACCTTCTTTTGATTGACTTCTTTTTTTGCCCCATAGAAAAGTAAAAAACGATGATGCCACGCATAGCAGCATTGCAATAAAGCCTATAACGGGCTCATAGAATAGAAATATGACTCCAAAAACAAATAAGACAACTATATAGAAATGAGGCTGTAGAAAAACTCTATTGATCAACATTTTTAAATCACTTTTATTCATGGTTTAGCCTCCACATATACATCTCTCTGTCTATTATAGAAATCTCTCTGTTTTTCTAAAATTAAAGATGCCTTCAAAAAATCCAAGGACTACAAACAAGAACGGACTTAAAATAATGCTTAAAAAACTTAAAATCCCAATAAATGTTTTAAATCCTGCACCGGCTTTCGCATTTTTAATCACATGAATGGTGAATAAAACCCCAACAATAAACATGAAAAAGGAAAATATAACCAAAACATTGTCCATCGCCATTGTCAGCTGCGGATACAATCTGTCATCCATACTTCCTCTAAGAAGCCAGGTTAATCCTAAAAGTCCTACCGTTAAAGGGGTAAATCCAATATTCGTAATCTCTTTGATTTTCGGAGATTTCCATTTTAAAGCTTTTAAAATGAGCTTTGCAAACAAGACTTGAACAAGTGAAGAAAAAAATCCACCAATAAAAATAAAGGCTGGAAATAAATACTGTATTAAAAAAAAGGATTGTTTAACTGTCAATCTATAAAGAGAATAGTTTTCTGCAAATTTTTTAGGATCTTCTCCTAAAGTATATAAAGAAAGCTTACCTGTCTCTTGAAAATTATTTAATATCATCTCATATTGTCTGGACATTTCTTTAAGATAGTGACTTTCTATTAAGCTGGTGAAAGAATAGAACTCAGATATGATTCCTATTTTATACACAAAGTTCCATATGATCAGAACGCCAATCCATCCGGACAAATAGGCAATAGAAAGCATAATAATATTTTTAGGAAGATTTTTTTGGTGATGATAATAAAAACCACATACAAAAGACGGCATGAAAAGAAGCAATAAGAGCAGTATAGAAGCTCTTGTACCACTTACAAATATTAATACAATCATTACGGATACGGGCATCAAAAAGGCAGAAGCCTTAAATCCTCTTTTGTATACATACAAACTGTATGGAATTCCAAAAAAGCATGTTAAAATATATACGACTGGAAACAGATAACCCAGTATTCCAACACCCGTATAAAATAATCCCATAGCTAAAAGCCATAGAATATCTTTTATTGTCAATTTCATTTCAGGACCTCCTATTTTTCTCGTAAGCTCCCATCCAAATGTCTAAGTAAGGCTGTCAAATCTGAAAACCATTCTTGTTCATCGGTATTTTCTAATACACCTAACTTTAATTTGTTTCGAATCTTCATATCTAATGTATTGTATGGTATTCCTAATCTTTTTGACAGTAGATAAGTAAGAATAATAATATTAGCTAATATATCTCCTCTGTCCCCATAGGTTTGCTTTCCATAATCCAGCATTCCTGAAAACAAATTTGCCACATCAGAAAGAAGCTGTGCTTTTAGCTTTTCAATAATCTTTAAAGAGCGTGTAATATCAAACTCTTTATCGTGAATTGCCATAATACCACCCCATTCTCCCATTGAAACCGTCTTTTTATTATATCATTCTTTTGTTTTAATGAAAAGCCTATTCAATAATCTCATAGGAGCCTAATAATTTATAAAAAGAAGTTTTTCTCTGTACCATCATCAAAGCATTCTTCATATCTTCTTCCAGAATATGTCCTTCTAGGTCGACAAAAAATACGTATTCCCCGAGTTTTGTTTTAGATGGCCTGGACAGGATTTTTGTCATATTGATATCCCATAGCGAAAATATATTTAAAACCCTATAAAGTTCTCCTGGCTTGTTTTCTGTAGAAAAGACCAGGCTGGTTTTACATTTATCTCCCTTTTTACCCTCTTCTTTTCCTAAGACTACAAATCTGGTTTCATTCTGTTTGGTATCTTGAATATCCGAGTCTAAAACAGAAAGACCATATTTTTCTGCAGCAAGTAAAGTTCCTACTGCTACTCTGGGTAACTTTTTAGTTGCAACTTCTCTTACTGCTTCAGCAGTTGAACTGGTAAAGACAATCTCTGCTTTTGGCATATGGGTATGTAAATAGTTTCTGCATTGGGCAATTGCCTGAGGATGGGATAATACTTCTTTAATTTCACCCAATTCAAAGTCCTTAAACCCAAGAAGATAATGTCTAATGGGTATTACGATTTCTGCCTGGATTTTTAAATTCACTTCAAAGGTAAGCATATCAACGGTTGTATTGACAGCTCCTTCAATAGAGTTCTCTATAGGTACAACACCTTTTAAAACTTTTCCTCTGTCTATAGCCAACAATAAATCCTGAATCGTTGGAAAAGGAACAAGTTCATATTCATTGAAATGACTAAAATATGAAAGAGCGGCCTGTTCCGAAAAAGTTCCACTTGGTCCTAAGTATCCTGCAAGTAACATAGCTTCCCCACTTTCTTTAGAAATATAAGCTCTTTTATTCTAACACATACATTTTTTTAAATCTATGGCATTTATACTTAACCTGTGCTATACTATGGTTATAGGTTTCTAAATAAAGGAGGTTCTGAGATGAATTTTAAAATTAGACATAAATTTAAGGAATTAAGGAATCAATGGCATATTTCTATTGAAGGTGAAATTGATATTTATAATTCTGAACAACTAAAAAGAAAATTATATGAACTCCTTGAGGAAAAACAAGCCGATTTATATATCAACTGTAAAGACTTAGAATACATTGACAGTACAGGTTTAGGTGCTTTGGTATCGGTGCTTAAAAAAGTAAAACAATTTAATGGAAATATTCATTTATCACAATTAAAGCCCAACGTAGCAAAAATATTTAAAATTACCGATTTAAATAAAGTATTTTTGATAGAAGGTGCTGCCCATGAATAATCCTAAGAGTACATCTATGAATCAAGATATTATTGAGCTTGGACTTCCCTTAAATCCTGCCTATGTTTCCGCTGCAAGGCTAACTGCCTCTTCTATTGCAAACCGCATGGGATTTGACATTGAAGAGATTGAAGATATTAAAGCTGCTGTATCAGAAGCTTGTACATATTTAATCAAACAATACCAATTAGATAAAAATGCTCAAAGCACCTTCAAAATACAGTTTATGATAAAAGATGAAGGTTTGGAAATTCAATTAACCACCCGTAAATTTAATAAAGATTCTGACCGTGAAGAAGATGGTTTAGGCATTCTAATGCTCGAAGCATTAATGGATTACATCTCTATCTCTAATAAAGACGAAATAGATACTCATATCGTAATGATGAAAAAACTAAAAAACTCATAGATTTTTAAAAGTGGCGCTTTAGACCACTTTTTTATTTTTCTAGAAATTGTTTATTTAAAAAGGTATAATATTCCTTTATGTCGAATTAATATATATAATACAACATGTCTCGTATAAAGTGTTGGCTATGGCAAGATTAAAATGGATGAAGGTGGTTTTATGAAAACTCAACTTTTCAAAAAGACCTTTCCAAGTGAACTTAAATTTATTAGAACCGTTATAAGAGAAATTATGGATTATTTATGCTACGTCTTTCCTTCTTTATCCTCAGAAGATTATTTTGACTGTAAATTAATCTATAATGAGCTTTTAATAAATGCTATAATCCACGGAAACGAAAATGACAAAAACAAAACGGTATCTGTTACTATCGAAGTGATTGATGAGGATAGTATCTACTCGACGATTACAGATGAGGGAAATGGATTTGACTACAATCATATGCTAAAAGAAATAGAAAATAAAGACCGGCTTCTTTTAGAAAGCGGCCGCGGCATCCAGCTGGTACAGTCTCTAACCAATGAATTACATTATGAACGTTCTGGAAAACAAATATGTTTTTATAAAAGGATGAATCGAAATGGACAAAATTTTAGTTGTAGATGATATAGAGCAAAATGTGGAATTAATAAGCCGATATTTAATCAATGCAGGGTATAATGTCATTGCAGCCAATAGTGGCTCCATGGCAATCAAAAAAGCCAAAATGCTTCAGCCTGATCTGATTATATTAGATATAATGATGCCTAATGTAAGTGGCTATGATGTATGTAAAATCCTAAAAAGTAATGAAGACACAAAATATATTTCTATATTGGTGATAACGGCACTAGATTCGAAGGATACGAAGGTAAGGGCATTTGAGGTAGGGGCTGATGATGTTATTACCAAATCCTTTGATAAAATGACCCTCTTGTCAAAAGTAAAAGCTCTTCTTCGTATTAAACATCTAAGCGATCAATTAAAAGAACAATACGCAGAACTACAAGAGAAAAATAAAATTATGGATTATCAACTTAAACTGGCTAAGCAAGTTCAAAAATCTTTAATTCAGGAAGCCAACTTTTCAGTGAACGATGTAAAGTTTACAAGCCGTTATATGCCTGCTCTGGATGTCGGGGGCGATGTGTACGATATCATTAAACTAGATGAAGATTCCGTAGGCGTATTTATTGCAGATGTTTCGGGTCATGGGATTTCGGCTGCTCTTCTTACATCCATGGTAAAGATGTTGTTTAGAAATCTGGTATCGGCCTATCCTGAACCGGATAAACTTCTATCCCAGATGAACCATGAATTTATCAATGTATTCGCCAATAAAATCACCGATGTGTACGCATCCGCCTTTTATGCCAAAATTGATACCAAAAATAGAATCATATATTATTCCAATGCGGGACAAGCCCTGCCTCTGTTTGTCAGATCCTGCGATAATACAACAGAAGAACTAAGTATCCATGGACTTCCCATTGGCCTTATGGAGGACTCTTCCTATGATTTAAAATCAACTGTTTTTGAAAAAGGAGATTTAATTTTATTTTATACCGATGGATTATGTGATTCCCTTTACAAAGACAACCCGGAAGAGTTTATACAGAAATTAAAAGAGCTTCTTCTGGATTATAAAAATCAGCCTTCAGAAGAAATCATGGAGTCTATTTTAAATCAGTTTTATTATCTGGATGATGCATCAAAATATGAAACCGATGATGTAAGCATTATTATATGTAAAATATAAAAGAAGTTGAAAGTAAAAAGACTTTCAACTTCTTTTATATCGTCTGGCTCTTTAAATACAATAAAAGTTCCTGTACTTTTCCTTCATAATCCATAATTTCATAGGCATTGATGACCACTGGGTGAGGGTTATTTTCTTTATCCCTGATATTCCATTTCCACTCTCCGTGTCTGCCCCTTCTTATCATATCCTTTAAACTCTTATCCACCATTTCCGGGTCATCAAAATAATTTGGAAAATATTTTCCTTTCATTTCTTCCTTTGTAAAGCCTAAAAGAGAAGTTAGTTGATCATTGCTTTGTAGAACAATTCCTTCCATATCAATCAGTAGAAGAGCCCTCGTACTGCTTTCAAGAAGTTTCTGGTTAAAGTTTTTTGCATGAATCAAAGTCTGCTCCATAGTTTTCATTACGGTAATATCCTTTGTAATATTGGTAAATCCAATAAGGTCATTGTTTTTATTATACATTGGAATAATGGTGACATCGGCAAAAAACTTTTCTCCGTTTTTCTTAGTCCTCCAACCATATTCAACATATTTGCCTTCTGCTTTGGCAATTTCAAGTTCCCTTTCTACTCTTCCGGATTTTATATCTTCTTCCTGGTAAAACATAGAGATATGGCTGCCTATAACTTCTTCTGCTTTATAGCCTTTTAAGCACTCTGCCCCTTTGTTCCAGGTAGTGATAAAACCTTCCTTATCTATAGAAACAATGGCATAATCTTTAATACTGTTTATGATATTGTTTAAAAAATCTGTTCTTTCTCTTACTTTTTCTTCTAATTCGTCATTCATATTTTGTATCAGCTGATTTTGAAATTGCAGTTCTTTTGAAAGTTTTTCCGTTCTTTCATAAGTCACTGCATTAGAAACAGACATTCCAAGGTAAGAGCGAATGGATTCTATCACCTCTATTTGTTCTTCTTGATACTCTTTGATACTGGCCAGTACCAATAACCCTACCAATTCATGTTGTGTAGAAATAGGAACAATCATCATGGACTTTGGCTTAACCTTTCCCAAGAAGGTCCGGGTACAATAGGCCGTATCTTCAGGAATATCTGAAATGATTTGAATTTCATTACTTTGTGCTGCTTTCCCGATAAACCCTTCTCCAATGGAAATATCAAATTCTTTATATACGTTTTTAGAAAATCCAAGGGAGGCCTTTATCTCTAACTTATTTGTAACAGAACTAACAATGTAAAAGGCTCCCCAATTGCTTCTCGTAGCCTCAATAACCTTCGGAAGGAGGGCTTCTAAGAGTTTTTCTAACTGAATATTGACTGCTAAGGCATCAATGATATTAAAGATCCTGGATTTTATCCTACTTTGACGTTTTAAATGAACTCTTAAGGACTCCAGGGCATTGTATATCCTGGCGAAGGCTTTGGAGGGGGTATAATGTACGGCTTCCCCTTTAGAAAGGCTTTCGATGTTTTTCACTAACTCATCCAGCTGTCCATAAACATCCCTTCTATACTTCCAGCAGGATATAAAAGAAAAAGCAAGTACTAAAAAAACATCCCCTATAAGGATTAAAATTGCCGTGCCATTGGAAATATAAGTGTATACATAAAAAAGTATTGCGCCTAAAAAAACGCCTATGGCTAATAAGGTTGAATAAATTATAAATTCAACTTTAGGACTTTCTTTCATGACGACACTCTTCTTCCTTTTTCATTCTCCTAAACATTGTTTGAGGCCTTCTAAAATAGGTATATCTGTTGATAGACAGATATATTGTTGCCCTCTTTGCATACAAAAGGATTGAATTTGAGCCTGGAAGTTTTTAAGAGCCTTTTTATACGCTTCGATTTTATCCTCTGTTAATTCTATATCTTTAAACTGTCCGCTTTCTTTATCGATAAGCCTGAAATTCCCTCTAAGGCTTGGATTCATTTCTTCCGGGGATAAAATCTGAACGAGTATAACCTGTTGTTTTTTATATTGAAGAAGCTTCACTGCTTCTTCGTATCCATCCTGTGAAAAGAAATCAGAAATAATAAAGGATATCCCCTTTGCCATAGGATAATTTTTAAGACCCATAATAGACTGTGTTAAAGTGGTTTCATAATCAAGAGGGATTTCATCTAAGAATTTTACAATATCAAAAAATAGATTTTTAGATTTTATATTTTTCTTCTCGGCATTAATGGTTTTACCACAGGCAAATAGATTCACCACATCCATATTTCTTAATCCAATATATGAAATTGCAGCCGATAAGTGCTTTCCATAAAAAAATTTTTTTATCTTTCCATCATCCATGGACAAGCTATTGTCTAAAAAAATATTAATATTTCCTTGTTTTTCTTCCATAAAAAGTTTTACAAACAGTTTATCAAAGCGACCATAGCTGTTCCAATCGATTCTTCTTAAATCATCTCCAAGGGAATAGGGACGAAAATCGGAAAACTCCAAGGACATCCCCTTAGCTCTTGATTTTCTTAAACCGCTATAACCATTGATAAGAAGCGAGTCCATCTTTACAGCAAAATGATCCAGTTGAGATAAAAAGTCTTTTGTGATAACTTCCGTTAATTTTGGCATAATTATTTTCCTTCCTTTAAGGCTTGTAAAATCAAGTCATCTCCTGTTATCTTATCTGCCAAAGCCTCAAAATTCAAGAAAATACGGTGCCTTAAAGTAGGAAGAGCCGCTGCTTTTACATCATCAAAAGAGACATTATATCTACCTTCAAGCAGAGCATAAATTCTTGCAGCAACAATAATTGCCTGAGCACCCCTTGGACTTGGACCGTATCGTATATATTTTCTCGTTGTTTCAGAGGCATCTTCCGATTCCGGATGGAGTTTTAAAATAAGCTGCATGGCGTAATCCATTACCGGTTTAGCAATAGGTACATGTTTTGAAATTTCTCCCATTTGAAGCAACTCTTCTTTACCGCATACAGTTCTTGGTTCAGAAGCATTGACTCCCGTTGTTAAGCCTACAATTTGAGCCAATTCCTCTTCATTTGGAAATTGAACGTCTAATTTGAACATAAATCTATCCATCTGAGCTTCCGGAAGAGGATATGTTCCTTCCATCTCTAAGGGATTTTGGGTTGCCATCACAAAAAATGGGCTTGGAAGACTATAGGTTTTATTGCCTACTGTAACGGTTTTTTCCTGCATGGCCTCCAACAAAGCACTTTGAGTCTTTGGAGTCGCACGATTGATTTCATCAGCCAATACAATATTTGAAAAAACAGGGCCTGTCTGAAATTGAAACTCACTGCTTCCGTCCTGCTTTTTCATAATAATATTGGTTCCAATCACATCCGCCGGCATTAAATCCGGGGTAAATTGGATTCTTGAGAATTTAAG
>JAAYMW010000021.1 GCA_012521175.1 Candidatus Epulonipiscium sp. | reverse complement strand
ATAAAATCAGATTGACGGTTTCGTTTTCGCAAAAGCGCATAGTTGTGATGGCATCTATATCGGACTGGGCTATTTTTAAATATTCTTTGATTTCCTCTATAAGACCTTTAGAGGCTAATCCCTGTAAAAGGGAGAAATGGTGACGCATATCGTGCCGATAGGCTGCGGCAGTTTGTTGAAGCCGTTTTAAAGAAGCAAACTCTGTTTGTGCCTGTTTAAACTGTGTGGCTAACATATCCCGTTCTCTTTGGATGTTTGCCTGTTTTTGCGTTTCGGCATAGTAAGAGAGGATAAAGACAATGTAGAATGTCGATGTTACAAAGGGCATAAATTGTACAGCTATCCGTGCGCCACTGTACATAAAATCGGTGTAAACTGTACAGATATGCTCGGAGGCATAGTAAAAAGTTGGCATGGCTCCAAGCAGCAGACAGGATTTAACAGAACGCTCCATAAGATGCCGAACAGACTTTATCACATATTTATGAAGAAAATAGGACATCAGAAATGCACCTACAATATAACCAATATGGTTCATAGTCACATTGCCAAAAGCAGCCCCTAAAAGAGTACCGATGTATCGGGGGAACTGATAGCATAGAAAGGAAAGACACATACTGGTAATTGCAATCAGCCATGGACGTTTTAAGTAAAGAACGATAAAAATAACTTCAGGTAAATGGGTAATTAGGGGGTACATTTTAAATGTTATATCCATACCCCATGTCCATAGAGAGAAGCTGAAACATGAAGACAATAACGGCAAAAATTCCATAAACCAGGTAATTTTTTCTTGTGCGCGGCATTCCGGCAAAAGTAACTGCAACTCCTGTGCCGAAGAGCAGGGCAACAAAATAGCGAGAGAATTCAATAATGATTTCTATCATTCGTAAGTTATTCCTCCATTTGATAATGTAGATACTTCTGCTTAGTATCCTTTGCCTTTCCCTGAGCAACAGGAATTGTATCGAGAGTCTGTAAGGTTATCTGATGATTTTCGATAGTATCTATAAATCGCATATTCACAATATAGGAGCGATGAGGTTTGATAAAGCACCCGTAGTTCATAAGTTGATCGCAGACGGAGGAAAAAGGTTCGGTACATTGGATTACTTTGCCGGAGCGTAAATGATATAGCACATTTCTACTGATAACTTCAACAAACACCAGGTTGGAGATCAGAATCCTCTGAATACCTTCATTGCTTTTTACAATCATTGAATCTTCATTTTCTTCCATTTTTATTTTCTCTAGCACTTCGTCCAAGACAAAGAAAAATTTTTCTTTTGTAATGGGCTTTAACACATAGTTGAGGGCTTTTACCGAATAGCTTTCTAAAGCAAACTCGGTGGATGAGGTGAAAAATAAGATTGGTGTGATTTTGTTAAGAAGTATATATCAAACCTCTTTCCTTTTTCTAAAGCCGAAATTAAATCAAGTCCGTTATGAAAAACGACGTATTCACAGCTAAAATTTTTGGATATTCTATATAAATTGATGAGCTGAACAATATTAGACAGCTCGTTAATATTGTCGTCGCAGACTGCAAACTGTATCATAAAAATTCCTCCGTTTCTTCTTTGTATTTTATCATAATCATTTAAGATTCGACACTGTATTTTCATGTAAAAAACATGTTTCATGCAGCGGACAGTTTTTAAGGGAAGATTTTGATATATTGAAGGGTAGAAATATTATTTACTATTTTTTTGCTTCTTTTATCTATCACTCTAAATTTTTTGAAAATCTTAGCGCTTAAAGTAAATTCATCCTATTTTTTTATTGATTATATGTAAATATATGGTATACTATGAGTATAACTGGAAATTTTTTGATGATGGGGTGAAACTATGGAAGAAAAAAGATATAGTATTTCAGAAGCATCTGAGATACTAAATTTAGAAACGCATGTACTTCGGTACTGGGAAGAAGAATTAAGCCTTGAGATTCCAAGAAATGAAATGGGCCATAGATATTATACCATTGAAGAAATAAAAACATTTGAGAAGATTAAGGACCTTAAAGAACAGGGTCTTCAGCTTAAAGCAATTAAAGCTGCCATTTCAAATAAAGATGAAAGAGAAGATTATGCGCTTAAGCTTAGTCATGAAAATCAAGTAGACATAACAAATCCTAGTGACGAAAAGGTAAAACAATTTCAAATGATGATGAAAAATTTATTTAAAGAAGCTTTAATTGAACATAATCACATCATCGAAAAAGAATTAAAGGAAGAAATAAAGCAGGATTTAAAGGAAGAAGTATCAGCCCAAATTAAACTATTAGAAAGAGAATATGAACAAAGAGATAAAGAACGATACAAAAGATTGGATGAAGTGTTAAGAGAAATTCAAAATATGAGAAAGGAAACAGCAGTCAGTATTAACAGAAAAGTTCCTTGGTACAAGCATATTTTTGGCAAATAAAAATCGCCTCTGGAGGCGATTTTTTGCTGGGTTTTAAATTGTTTTTTAAGCTGGATTTGGCGCGTCTACTGGACAAACGTCTGCACAAGCACCACATTCAATACATTCATCAGCATTGATTTCGTATTTTCCATCTCCTTCAGAGATACAGGAAACAGGGCATTCTGATTCACAAGCGCCGCAGCTGATACAATCATCATTTATTACATAAGCCATGATTTACACCTCCTCAGAATATTCGATACAAGCATATTGTATACTAATTGCTTTTATTTTACAAGTAAAATGTTAATTTCTTATTGTTCCCAAAATACTATTTTATTATTCTTTTTTGACAGGTTTATGTCAATGATTCTTTGGTTGGAAGAACCTCTGAATAATAGGTTTAAATCTTTTTTTTCTAGAATAAAAGGGCCATCCACCAATACATCAATTTCTTCTAAAAATTTATTCCATAAAGGATCGTTTTTTTTCAGTATGTCTTCGTATGTATAACCAGTATAAACCCATACATCCCAATGAAGTGTATGGCAGAACCTGGCTATTTCTGCACAGGCTTTTGGCTGCAAAAAAGGATCTCCGCCAGAAATAGTAATTCCTTTTTGGAGCTTTATTGTTTTTAAGTTTTCTATGATTTCTTCAGTGCTTGTTTCAAACCCACCATTTAAAGGATGGGTATCAGGGTTATGGCATCCCTTGCAATGATGTATGCACCCTTGGGTCCAAAGGACTGTTCTGAGGCCCGGACCATCTACAATACTATCTCGAGTGAGTGGAGAAGCAAGTCGTATTTTCATTTTTACATCCCTCTTTACTTGGAGTTTAGGTACTTTGTTAAGCCCTCTTATATTACCATAAAAAACAAGATAAATGAAAGATCCAATGATTACCCGATGAATATGCAACAGTAACAAAATTTAAAGCCGCAGATTTATGCGGCTTTAAATTTTTAACCCATATTTTTTAAATATTTCTTTTGCATTTTTAATGGCTTCTTCTGAGGGCGTTGGGGTGTCTTTTAAACGGTAGGGGTAGCCAAGTTGTTCCCATTTGTACTCACCCATTTTATGAAAAGGGAGGAGTTCTATTTTTTCAATATTATTCAGGGTGGATAAGAAGGAGGCTAATCCCTCTATATTTTTGGGGTCATCCGTTAAATTAGGAACAAGCACATAGCGTACCCACATCGGTTTATTAATCTCTGAGAGATACTTTGCCAACTTTAAGGTAGGTTCATTTGAAACGCCTGTTAAATCTTTATATATATCTGGATCAAAAGACTTAATGTCTAAAAGAACCAAATCTGTATAGTCTATGACTTCTTTTGCGTGTTCAAGGGGGATGTATCCGGAAGTATCCAGAGCAGTATGAATACCTCGTTCCTTACATTGGCGAAATAATTCTGCTGCAAACTTAGGTTGCATGAGGGGTTCACCGCCGGTTAAAGTAACCCCTCCGCCAGAAAATTTCATATAAGACTTATATTTTTCTATTTCTTTTATAAGTTCGTCAACAGTAGTTTCTTCTCCGTGTGCAATATTCCAGGTATCAGGGTTGTGACAGTACTGGCATCTAAGAGGACAGCCTTGAGTAAACACGACAAATCGAATGCCGGGACCGTCTACGGTACCACAAGTTTCAATCGAATGAATTCTTCCAGTTATACTCATAATAAGGCTCCTTTCATTTAGAGTGCAAGAGAAGAAACTAAAGTTTTTTCTCTTATTTATTATAACATATTTCTTAGAATCTATCGTGGAATGTTCTATTAATAACGTCTAATTGTTGTTCTCTTGTAAGTTTAATAAAGTTAACAGCATATCCGGAAACACGAATGGTTAATTGAGGATATTTTTCAGGGTGATCCATTGCATCCAGTAAAGTTTCTTTATCGAATACATTCACATTGATATGGTGCCCTTCATCATGGAAGTATCCATCAAGCATACCTACTAGGTTTGATACTCTTTCATCTTCAGATTTTCCTAAAGCTTTAGGAACGATAGAGAAGGTGTAAGAGATACCGTCTTCAGCATGTTGATAAGGAAGCTTTGCAACAGATGCCATAGAAGCGATAGCGCCTTTTTTATCTCTTCCATGCATTGGGTTAGCTCCTGGTGCAAAAGGTTCTCCGGCTTTTCTTCCGTCAGGTGTATTTCCTGTTTTCTTACCGTATACCACATTGGAAGTAATTGTTAAGATAGATAATGTTGGAACAGAATCACGGTAAGTTTTGTGTTTTCTTAATTTATTCATGAACTTTTCTACAAGTTCAACGGCAATAGAGTCCACTCTGTCATCATTGTTTCCGAATGCAGGGTAATCTCCTTCTACTTCGTAGTCAACTGCTAAGCCATCTTCGTTTCTTATCACTTTTACTTTCGCGTATTTAATAGCAGATAAAGAATCTACTACAACGGATAATCCAGCAATACCACAGGCGGAAGTACGAAGGATGTCCTTATCATGAAGAGCCATTTGGAGTTTTTCATAGGCGTACTTATCATGCATATAGTGGATAATATTTAAGGTATTGATGTAAAGCTGGGACAGCCAATCCATAATTTGATCGAATTTTTCCATTACTTCATCATAATCCAGATAATCAGAAGTAATTGGTGCGAATTGAGGAGCGATTTGTTCTCCGCTCTTTTCATCTTTACCGCCGTTGATTGCATATAAAAGTGCTTTTGCAAGGTTTGCACGGGCTCCGAAGAACTGCATTTGTTTACCGATTCTCATAGCAGATACGCAACAAGCAATACCGTAGTCGTCTCCATACCATCTTCTCATTAAGTCGTCATTTTCGTATTGGATGGAGCTGGTGTTAATAGATACCTTAGCACAGAACTTTTTAAAGTTTTCAGGCATTCTTTCAGACCATAAAACGGTTAAGTTTGGTTCTGGTGCAGGACCTAAATTATTTAAAGTATGAAGAATACGGAAACTGGATTTGGTTACTAAGGTTCTTCCGTCTTCGCCCATACCTCCAATGGATTCGGTTACCCAGGTTGGGTCTCCGGAGAATAATTCATTGTAAGCAGGAGTTCTGAGGAAGCGAACCATTCTTAATTTCATAACGAAGTGATCCATTAATTCTTGTGCTTCTTCTTCTGTTAAAATACCTGCTTTTAAATCTCTTTCAATGTATATGTCAAAGAAAGTAGATACACGGCCTAAAGACATGGCAGCACCGTCTTGTTCTTTTACGGCACCTAAATATGCAAAATAGGTCCATTGGATAGCTTCTCTTGCATTGGATGCCGGTTTACTAATATCAAAGCCATAACTTTTTGCCATTTCTTTTAAATCCTGAAGAGCTCTTATTTGTTCAGAGATTTCTTCACGAAGGCGGATAATTGGACTTTCCATGTATTCCATTTCAAGTTGTTTTTTTTCTTCTTGTTTTGCTTCAATTAATCTGTCAACACCGTATAAAGCAACTCTTCTGTAATCTCCTATGATACGGCCTCTCCCGTAAGCATCTGGAAGACCAGTGATAATTCCAGTGTGTCTTGCTTTTCTCATATCTTCTGTATAAGCATCAAATACACCGTCGTTATGAGTTTTTCTATATTTCTTAAAAATTTCACGGGTTGTAGGGTCTAACTCATAACCATAGGAATCTAATGCTTTTTCTACGACGCGGATTCCACCAAAGGGCATAATACCTCTTTTTAAAGGCTTGTCTGTTTGGAAACCTACGATTTGTTCCAATTCTTTATCAAGGTAGCCGGGGCCATGGGAAGTAATACTGGATGGAATTTTTGTTTCAACATCCAAGATACCTTTTTTTCTTTCTTCCTTTGTTAATTCCATCACTTCATCCCAAAGTTTTTTGGTTCTGTCTGTTGGACCGGCAAGGAAGGAGTCATCTCCTTCATAAGGAGTGTAATTCCTTTGAATAAAGTCTCTAACATCTATCGCCTTAGTCCAGTTACCTTCAGTAAAACCTTTCCATTGTTCAAACATAGGGCATCCTCCTTATTTATTTATAAATTTAAATGTTATTTTTTTAACATACTTGTAATATTATTTTATTGTTTATCTATATTATATATGAATACTGTATACACGTCAATGGGTTTTT
>JAAYMW010000020.1 GCA_012521175.1 Candidatus Epulonipiscium sp. | reverse complement strand
TTCCGTCTTGATCCTTTGGAAGATTATTTAAATCCAGTGTGGAAACTCGGAACATCTCGCCCGCGCCTTCTGCATCGCTTCCTGTGATAATGGGCGTATGTACGTAAACAAATCCTCTTTCTTGGAAGAATTGATGAATGGCATATGCCGCCAAAGATCTTACTCTAAATACTGCGGAGAAAGTATTGGTTCTGGGACGTAGATGCGCAATCGTTCTTAAAAATTCAAAAGAATGTCGCTTTTTCTGAAGGGGATAATCCGGAGCGGATGCGCCCTCTATCACAATAGAAGTTGCTTTAATCTCAAAAGGCTGCTTTGCTTCGGGAGTTTTAACAAGAACACCTTCCACGATAATTGCAGAGCCAACATTGAGTTTTGAAATTTCTTGATAATTATCCAGACTATTCTCAAATACAACTTGAACGCTTTTAAAAAATGACCCATCATTGAGTTCTATAAAGCCAAAAGTTTTAGAAGAACGAACTGTTCTTACCCATCCTCCCACGGTAACTTTCTTGTCCGCATATTCTTCTGTTTTCCTGTATAAATCTTTTACCATTATATACTTCACTTTACTTTTCTCCTCTCTAAGTACATCTTTTTAATCTTTTATAATAAATAAATATTAGCTTTCTCACAGCATTCTATCATTTCTTCCGACCATACGGAGGCCTGTACTTCTCCAATATGAGCTTTTCTTAAAAAGAACATACAAAGCCTGGACTGGCCAATACCTCCACCTACTGTGTAAGGCAATTCACCATTAAGAAGTTTTTTATGAAAATCCAGCTCTTTTCGCTCTTCACAACCAGCAATTTGAAGCTGTTTTAAAAGGGTTTCTTCATCTACTCTAATGCCCATAGAAGATAGTTCAACAGCTCGATCTAATACGGGATACCAAAAAAGTATGTCTCCATTTAAGGACCAATCATCATAGTCGGGAGAACGCCCATCATGTTTTTCCCCTGAATTGAGTTTTCCTCCGATACCAATAATAAAGACTGCGCCTTTTTCTTTCGCAATAGCATCTTCTCTTTCCTTAGGGGTCAAATCAGGGAATCTGTCTTCTAATTCTTGTGTCGAAATGAACGCAATATCCTCCGGTAAAATGGGCTTAATAACGGGATATAAATTTGCTACATAGTTTTCGGTTTCTTTGAATACATTATATATCTTTCTGACGATTTCTTTCAAGGTTTCAAGATTTCTCTGCTCTTTTGTGATAATTTTTTCCCAGTCCCACTGATCCACATAAACAGAATGTAAATTGTCTAAATCTTCATCCCTTCTTATAGCATTCATATCGGTATATAGTCCTTCACCAACAGCAAAACCATATTGCTTTAATGCCATTCTCTTCCACTTAGCCAGGGAATGTACGATCTCAACAGTTTTTCCTCCAATGCCGTAGACATCAAAGGAAACCGGTCTTTCAACTCCATTTAAATTATCATTTAATCCCGTTTCAGTTTTAACAAATAAAGGTGCAGATACCCTCGATAAATTTAATGCTTCTGCCAATTTATTTTCAAAGTAATCTTTTAATTTTTTAATCGCTGCTTCAGTTTCTCTGACAGATAATGCCGAGCAATATTCTTCAGGTATAATTAAAGATTTGAGTCTATCAGTCATTGATGTTCCCCCTTAACTTCTTTCTTCCATTCCAATTGTATCATTATATCACATTGATATTGTTTTAGTAAAATAAAATAGAGATATTTCTATATTATTCTTGTATTTTGAGTCTTTGCAGAGCATTAACTGCCGGACCTTCTATAACCTCTCCATTGTAGGTAAATCTTGAACCATGACAAGGACAATCCCATGTCTTCTCAGCATCGTTCCATTTTAATTCACAGCCCATGTGGCTGCAAGTAAGGTCTACTAAATGTATTGCTCCCTTATCGTCTTTGTATG
>JAAYMW010000212.1 GCA_012521175.1 Candidatus Epulonipiscium sp. | reverse complement strand
CTTTTAAATGCAATAAAAAGTCGTCGACCCCCTGGGTATTTTGCATCACCGAGGGTCGACGACATGAATCTTAAGATCACTTTTGATTCAAAGTACATTGTCAAGATCAAGAGAACATCTTTTTATTGTATAGGAAATCCTAAAGAATTTGCTATATAGCAAAAAAGATATCTCCTGATCAGGAGATATCTTTTTTATTTAGTGCGATTGGGGGGACTCGAACCCCCAAGGTCTAGGACCACTAGATCCTTAGTCTAGCGCGTATGCCAATTCCGCCACAATCGCATGATACGCCATCGGGGGCTCGAACCCCGGACACCCTGATTAAGAGTCAGGTGCTCTACCAACTGAGCTAATAGCGCATACCATTAAATTTACCAAGCGAAAAGTATTATAACATGTATCATTAATTTTTGCAATACCCATTTTAAAAAAATGTTCCATTGACCAAAAAAATATCCTATGATACTGTATTTATAGTACCAGTAGATGAGGAAGTGGTCAACTTGAAAAAAATGCCTTGGGATGCGAATTATTTTAAAATAGGATTATATGCTTTTCTGGTTTTATCCATGACGGTCTTGTTCGAAAAGGTTATTGGCAATATAGATATCATCGCCAAATATGTATCTTATGTTTTAGAAAAAGCCTATCGCATATTAACTCCGTTCATTTACGGTTTTTTTATAGCATATATTCTAAGTCCGTCAATTAATCAGGTAGAGCTATGGCTTCAAAAATTAGACAAGCGTAAAGGGCATTCCAGGCTAAGACGTATTTTATCCATTTTAATTGTTTATATCACTGTATTTGGTTTCTTAAGTCTTGTATTTATTTATGTCATTCCTCAAATCTATCAAAGCATCGTAGATCTATTTCAAAGAATGCCTGGCAACTTAGCTATTTTAGAAAAAAATCTCGAACAACTTTTGATCAGTTACAATTCTCTTGAGTATTATGATTTTAAATCCATTATTGATAGCAATATAGATCCTTTGATTCAAAAATCCAGTTTAATATTAAATCAAGTTTTCACATATATTCTTAATAGTGCTCTGGGCATTACCTCAGGTTTCTTAAATATTCTTCTTGGTCTTATGATAGGATTCTATTTATTAAATGAAAAAGAAAGTTTTATTAGAAAGATTAAAGATTCCATCTATGCTATTTTTAATTTGGAAACCGCAGATAAAATACTTTCTATTGCAAAAGAAAGTCATATGATGTTTAATAGGTTTTTTGTAGGTAAATTTATTGATTCCTTTATCATTGGTATTTTATGTTTTATCGGTATGTTGTTTTTAAAAAATCCCTATGCCCTGCTTCTTTCCGTCATTGTTGGTATTACAAATATGATTCCTTATTTTGGTCCTTTTATCGGTGCCATTCCTGCGATTTTAATTACCCTTTTGGTCAGTCCCATCGATGCCCTTTGGGTAAGCTTGTTCATCTTTATTTTGCAGCAATTTGATGGAATTATTCTGGGACCAAAAATCTTAGGTGATTCCACAGGGCTTAGCCCTTTCTGGGTGATTTTCTCTATCATGGTTGGAGGTGCCCTTTTAGGCGTATTAGGCATGTTAATCGGTGTACCTACTTTTGCAGTGATTCGTACATTGTATAACCGATGGGTAGAAAAACGATTAAAGAAAAAAGGATTAATAAAAGATATATCTTAAAAGAGGTGTAAGAATGAATTCAACTCTAAAATCTAATCTATTTGCAGGAATATTAATTATCATTGGAATATTTGGAGGTCTGTTTTTATCTTTGATATTTTCCATCCTAAATGTGCCTCTTCCCGGAATACTTCTGCTGGGTCAAATTATTCTACTGCTTATTCCTGCTTGTTTTTACTTTATCATAACAAAAGACCCTATTAAAAAAACCCTAAGGCTTAACTGGCCAGGATGGCTTACTGTTTTATTTTCATTTCTTATAGCTATTTTTATTCAGCCTTTAATGATGGTTTTATCGGCAATCAGTAGCTTATTTTTTACAAATGATGTTGCAGAATTAATCAATCAAATGGACTCTTATCCTACTCTTTTAATGCTTGGGGTTGTTGCCCTGACCCCTGCTATATGCGAGGAAATAACCATGAGAGGAATTCTTCTCTCCGGATATGATGATATTGATATTAAAAAGGCAATGCTTCTAAACGGGCTGTTTTTTGGAATGCTTCACTTAAATCTGCAACAATTTTTATACGCCTTTGCACTTGGAGCACTCTTTGCCTATATGGTTAGACTAACAAATTCTATTATTCCTTCAATGGTTGCCCACTTTACGATTAATGGCTCACAGGTTCTTATGCAAAAATTCCTTATGTTTATGAGTAAAACACTCAATCAGGATCTATCTGCCATGACTTATGAGCCCAGCTTTATCGAAAAACTTATAAGTTTAGGTGCCATCTCTATTCTTGCACTGATTATAACCCCCATTGCCGGAGTTTTAATATACGCTCTTAGAAATCTTTACTCTAAAAAAAGTCCAGGGCAAGAAAATATCATAGAATCTTTTGAAACATCCAATCAAAATGTCTTTATTGATTCAGAAGAAGCATCTCAAGAAAGTATTATAGAACCTCTAAAGTCCTCTAATCAAAAGGTCTTTAATTGGCCGGTATGGGTATCTATTGTACTCTATATTACTTTCATGCTATTTACTTTAGTTTTAGAGTATCTATTCTAAGTAATTAAAAACACTTAAAAATCAACCCCCAGGGTTGATTTTTTATACTTCTTTCTTTTTTTCTTTTTTCTTCTTTTTCTTCTTTCCAGGTACATTGATATTCTCGTCTAAATATTGATCTACCTCATCTATTTTTTTAATCATTTCCCGTGAGAAGGCTTTAATATGCTTATGCCCATATCCGTATAATCTTGCCTTAAACCGAATTTTTTCATGTAATTTCATAGCCTCGCCCCAATCTATATCCCTATACACCTCATTCTATTCATAATATTATATGCCTTTTAATGATCTGCTGTGTAATATTTATTATTTGTTACAAAATTATTAAAAAGGGGTTTACAAATTAATATTTTTGTAATAAAATAAACATGTAAATATATTATGTAATCTAGACAGCTAAGGAGGATCAACAAATGAGTAAAAAGATTAAACAATGGATGACAGGTTTATTAGTAGCTTCTATTCTTATAATGCCTCAAAGTGCTTCTGCAATTCTTCTTAAACAAGGAATGAGTGGGGCAGAAGTTAAAAAGATTCAGACTGAACTTAAGAATTTAGGTTATTTTAAATACCATACAGCAACTGGCTACTATGGCTCTATTACTAAAGAGGCCGTTAAAGCATACCAAAAAGCAAAAGGACTTGCGGTTGATGGAATTGTCGGCAATAAAACTTACAGTGCTTTATTTGGAAGCACCAATACAACTGCTTCAAATACAGCTTCAACAAACACTTCTTTAAAAGGAGCCTTAGATTGGTTCAAAACGGTTCAGTACATATTCCCTCGAGGGAAAAATGCTAAAGTAACTGACATAAAAACAGGAAAATCTTTTATGATTAAAAGAACCTTCGGTACAAACCACGCCGATGTAGAAACCTTAACCAAAGAAGATACAATAATTATGAAAGAAATCTGGGGTGGATACAGCTGGGAAAGACGGGCAGTTGTTGTAGAAGTAGACGGACATCTGATTGCTGGTTCTATGACTGCCATGCCCCATGCCGGAGTGGATGCACAACCTGCTGTGCAGGTTGTAAACAATAGAAGCGGCGGATACGGCAGAGGACAAAATCTGGATGCCGTAAAGAATAACGGTATGGATGGTCATGTAGATATTCACTTCTTAAATAGCCGGACTCACGGCACTAACACCATGCAAAAAATTCATCAGGATAAAGTGAAAGAAGCCGCTGCATATATTGCAAAAAAATAAGAGGCCAAATTTGGCCTCTTATTTTTTTGGAGAAACAGCTTCCAAACGAAATATCTTTTTCCCCTGGGTTATAAATCTTTTTTCATACTCTGTAAGGATATTATCCTCCATATTTTCCTTATGCAAATCATAGCTGATATTTTTAAGCGTCCAATTTTTTTCCTTAAATTCATCTATCGAAAATAAAAAAAGTCCTTCATTATCCGTTTTAAAATGAATTTCCCCCTGAGGTTTTAAAATCTCTTCATATTTTTCTAAAAAGCCTCTATGGGTAAGTCGTTTTTTAGCATGTCTTGCCTTTGGCCAAGGGTCGGAAAAATTAAGATAGATTCTATCTATTTCTGAAGGTGCAAAGATGTCTTCAATATTAAGGGCGTTATTCCAAATAAATTTTAAGTTATCTGGATGAATATCACCAAGTCTTATTACCGCATCATATACCAAAGTCGCAACTCTTTCCATTCCAATATAATTAACCAAGGGATGCTTTTTAGATAAGGCCGCTAAAAATCCCCCTCTTCCCATACCGATCTCCAGATGTATAGGATAATCATTTAAAAACAGTTCTTTCCACTGCCCCCTATATTCATTAGAGTTCGTAATAACATTGGGAAATGTGGTCAGTAATTCCTCCACCCCTTTTTTCTTTCTAAGACGCATAGTATTTCTCCTTTTGTATCAAATTTCTAAGGTACTTTGATCTACCCAGGTCCATTTGGGCCTTAATGCTTTAATATCTTCTACTAAAGCAAAGAGAGATAAATCTTTTTTCTTTGATTCTAACATAATGTCTATGTCTGTATTCAATTCTTTTATCTTTTCTATAAAATGAATAAAATCCATGGGATGAATATAGTCCGCATGTCTTCTGTCCTTTGGTCCTTCTTTGGGGCTTGAAATATGGATCTTGGGAGGAAGGGACGTTCCTTCCCATGTATCAAATATTTCTTCAAAATTAAGTTCTTCCCCTTCATTATTGCATAAATGATGGTGTATGTCCAATACCATAGGGGCTTTAACGGCTTTACATATGGATAATACTTCTTTTGCCGTAAAACTTTTATCATCGTTTTCTAAAATTAATCTGTCTCGAATCTCTTTGGGGGCTTTATTAAAGTTCTCTATAAACCTTTCTATGGCTTTTTCTTTGCCTTTTTATCAGCTCCCCTATTCTTTTAAAATCTTCTCTAAAAAATGTTCTGTATCGCCAGTCTTTTACCTTTGGATGGGTAGCTTAGTTTTTTTAATATAGTTTTTGCGTAAAAATCAAAAAGAATGTGCTAAAAACACATTCTTTTTAATCCATAATCCTAACATGCTTAAAATCTTTAGTCCCCTTCAAAACTAATAGGGGGTAAATCCATAACCCAGTAACCGTATTCTCCAGGAGCAGGTCTTGTATTTCTACAACAGAGAAAATAATTAAATCCATAGGCTTTTGCCTTTTCTTTTGCAGCAGGGAAATAAATATCCGGAACCGCTAAACAATAGGTATTAAGCTGCGTATTTCTACCTAGTAAAAGATGATTATACTTTTTAGCACCGATTAAAAGATAAGGATTGCTATACCATCTCCAGGGATAATTTAAAATCATGGGAAGCTCTTCATATGAAATCCTGTACCATTCCATATATTCCTTATTCCGTTCAAAAGGATTCATTCTTATATTTTCCCGTAGAATTTTATTTAAATAATTTTCTTTTTTAGGTTTACTTCGAGGAAATTCTTTATGAATATCTGGGGTAAAAAATGAAAAAAAATCTGTGTTTTCTTCCTGAGGAGATGATCCTTCCCTGGCAGGTTCTTCTGTTGATAATAATTCTGTGACTTCTGAGGCTTCTAAATTGGATTCTGCTACTTCCATAGATGGTTCAACATCCATTTCAACAGCTTCTATCGGTTCATCGACTTCTACTGTTTCTATGGATTCTACAGGCTCTATTTGTTCTATTATTTCCGCTGCTTGTTCTTCTTTTATCTCTATTTCTCTATCTTCTTTTTGTTCTTGTATTACTTTTATTTCCTGTGTTACATCTATGTTTTCAGCTTCTTCTGTCTTTTCTGCTGCGGCACTCTTTTTTATTGACTCATAGATGGGTTCTTCTATTTTAGTCGTCCTATTCACTTCTTTATCTGATTTGTTTGTTTTTTCTTCTGCTTCAAATTTTATATTCTCTTTTACAGTGTTTATTAAGGACCTCCATGCAAAAGGCTGTTTTTTAAATCCAACCAAAGGCGTTACAGTAGAAGATGCAGGATCTTCTATCGATATCACCGCTCCTTCAAATTGTTCTATTGACAGACTACTTCCCCCTATATTGTTTCTATCAACACTTATTTTTATATCTCTTTTTCCCTTTTCATCTACATAAAAAGACTCAAGAGGTACTATTCTGGGACCTGTTGGCAAATTCGCAAGTAATGAGAGTTTATAGCCTTTTTCTTTAGGAATAGGCTTTAAGTCTTGTACATATACTTGTATTTTAGCCTTATCTCCATAAGCATCAATTTTACAGTATCCGGAAGGTTCTTTGTTTGAAAAAGAGTAGCCTCTTGTATCCTGTTTTAAAATGATATAAGCTCTATAATATTCCCTACTCAATTTAACTCCCCCAATCCATACCTTGTCTTTATAATATATTGGAGGAAAACGAAAAATATGCAATAAATAAAAAAATCCTATAAAAATAGGATTTTTTTATTTGCTATATTCACTTAAAGCATCGGATAGTCTAGCAAAATCATCAATAGAAAGCATTTCCCCTCTGATATTTTCTTCTAACCCAATTTTATTAAATAATTCAGCCATTTCTTCTTTTGAAATGGAAACCACTTTTTGATTGAAAAGACTATTGATAAGGGTTTTTCTTCTTTGGGAGAATGCCGCTTTTATGATTTTGAAGAATAATGCTTCGTCTTTCACCGATACTGTGGGCTCATTTAATACTTCCAAATGGATTACAGCAGAATCTACATTCGGTCTTGGAATAAAACAATTGTGAGGAACATTGGCTATAAGATACGGTTTAGAATAATATTGTGCCGCAACAGAAATAGCCCCGTAATCTTTACTGCCCGGAGAAGCTGCAAGTCTTTGTGCAACTTCCTTTTGCACCATAATGGTAATGCTTTTTACAGGCAATTTATTTTCTAAAAGCCCCATAATAATAGGCGTCGTAATATAATAAGGCAAATTGGCTACGACCTTAATGGGGTTATTATCATTTTCTTCTTCTATAAGTTTTTTTAGATCAATTTTTAATATATCACTATGAATAATTTTTATATTACTATATTCTCCTAAAGTATCTTTTAAAATTGGAATCAATTGATCGTCTATTTCTATTGCTATGACCTTTTTTGCATGTTGTGACAATACTTGAGTTAAGCTTCCTATACCGGGGCCAATCTCAAGCACACAATCGTCCTGAGTAATTTGTGCTCCCTTTATAATTTTATTTAGAACATGGGAATCAATTAAAAAATTCTGCCCATATTTTTTTCTAAATACAAAGGGATATTGATTTAAAATCTCTTTTGTCTTGCTGGGGGATGCAATTAATTCCATAAGACTCTCCTCTGTTATTTTTAAACCGTATTTTTTAGTTTATTGTTCTGCCAATATATATACTTTTCTTTGTTGTCTGCCGAAATTAGCGGCTTCTTTTTGAGTATTAAAGTATAAATCGATTTTATTCCCTTTAATAGCTCCGCCGATATCTTCTGCGACAGCATATCCATAACCTTCAATATACAATTTGGTTCCTAAAGGAATTACTCTGGGATCCACAGCAGCTGTTCCAACTTTTGCTCTGGTTCCTGTATATGTAATTCCGAATTTTGGATGACCAGGAGATTTTCCTGTATCTTTATAACTTGCAGTATAAGCTGTAGCACTCATGGTCAGGACCTTTTTATACTTATAGGTTTTTCCGTCTGACCCTATGATAATATTTTCTGCCCCAACTTCAACAATTTCATCCTGGGGTTCTTGTATAACGACTTCTGCAATGAGTTCTCTTTTTTGTTCCTTTCCACCAAAATATTCTACTTTAGTTGTTTTCTCTATAATTCCCTTTTTCCCTTCCTGTATGACTTTCTTTTGTCCTACAGGAAGATTAGGTGTCTCTTTTGTACGGGTTTTATATGGAATCTCAGTTTGTTCAGTGATAAATTCTTCTTTGTAAGTTTGAATTTCAAGTTCCATATAAGGGCGAATTTTTTCTTCTAAAGAGATGTTTATACTTCCTTTACTGCCTAATGCAATGTTCTGTTCTTCTAAAAAATCTTCTATGGTCTTTGTTTTAGTATAAACTTCTTTTTCATTTCCGTCTACTGTTACTTCAACAGGAATCGCCCTATGAATGGTAATGGTCATCCCTTCTACGATATTGTCATCCATAGCGACATCCATTTCATCGTGTTCACTAAGTATAATACTTTGTTCCTGTAAAAAAGTCTCTACTGTAGATTTTGGTGTTTTATATAGTGTTAACTTGTTATTATCTATCACTGTTACTTCTTTTAGCATCAATTGATATGCTGTAACACTACTTGAGCCCAACAAAAACATACCTATAATAAGCAATAGGGTTCTTGTTTTTTGGTTCATTTTTTTACCTCCTGTATTAAATGAATACTTTGGTATTATAAATGGAAATGTATGGATTGTCAAATTTGTTTAAAAGTTTATTAATAAATTAGTAACAAATCCTTCAAACCCTTATAAATCCTAGTGTTGACAAACTATTAATATTTTATTCATATTTATTTTATTATTTTGTAAATATTAATTTATACTTTTTTAACATATTAAAAAAACCAGAATATATAAAGCTTTGAGAGCTTTTTACATATTCTGGTTTTTGTTTGTTTATATTCATTTTTGTAATCAAAACTTAATATTTCTCAAATTTTAAACAATTTCTTTCCGTTTTCCATAGTGATTCTGGCAACCTCTTCAGGGGTAATGCCTTTAATTTTTGCAATTTTTTCTACAATATACTTTAGATTTCTAGAGTCATTCCTTTTTCCTCTGAGGGGAACAGGGCTAAGGTACGGTGCATCGGTTTCAATTAAAATAGAAGATAAAGGAATTTCATTGACCACTTCTATGACTTTTTTTGCATTTTTAAATGTAACCGTTCCTCCTACTCCTATATAGAAGCCTTTTTTAACATATTCCTTTGCCATTTCAACACTGCCGGAATAGCAATGAATCACTCCCCCTATGGGATTTACTTTTTCAATCAAATCAAAGGTATCCTGACTTGCCTCTCTGCTGTGAACGACTATCGGCAGATTAACTTCCTTTGACCACTCCATTTGCTTCTCAAACCAATACTTTTGCAAATTTCTTGGCGCATTGTCGTAATAATAGTCAAGGCCGATTTCTCCTATGGCTACTACCTTATGTTCTCTGGAAAGCCTCTTTAACTCCTTAAACTGATCTTCATCTAATTCTTCTACATCATGGGGATGAACGCCTATGGTACAGTAGATAAAATCATATTTTTTTGCAAGTTCTATTCCCTCTTTAGAAGAGGAAATATTTGCGGCATTTTGAACAACATAGTCAACACCGCAGTTTTTTAAGCTTAAAAGGAGCTCATCCCTGTCTTCATTATAGGCTTCGTCATCGTAATGGGCATGGGATTCAAAATACATTATTTCACTTTCGCCCCACTTTCAATGTCCTTATCAGTAGATGCCAAAACGAGGTTGCCATTTTCGTCAGAAGCCGCCAAAATCATCCCTTCTGACAGGATGCCTCTTAGTTTTACAGGTTTTAAATTACATACTACGATAACTTTCTTGCCTACCATTTCTTCCGGTGTATAGTATTTGGAAATCCCCGATACGATTTGTCTTACTTCGTTTCCTATTTTAATTTGAGATTTTAGAAGCTTATCTGCTTTTTCCACTTTTTCGCACTGAATAACTTCTCCTACCCTAAGATCCAGCTTTGCAAAATCATCAATAGATATAAATTCTGCTTCTTGGCTTTCTTCTTTTTTCTCTTCTGCTTTTGCTATGGATTCTTCTCTGGCTTTGTTTTGAGCTTCTTCTAACTTTTCTAATTCCACTTTCATATCAATTCTTGGGAAGAGGATTTCTCCTTTTCTAACGGTAAAGTCTTGTGGAAGACCTCCCCAAACCTTTGCACTGTCCCAGGTGGTATTTTCTCCTTCCTCAAGTGAGAGTTGTTCCCATACTTTTCTTGGAGTTGTAGGCATAAATGGTTCTATAATAATGGAAACAATACGAAGAATTTCTCCCAGGTTATATAATACATTCGCGAGTATATCTTTTTTGTCTTCGTCCTTTGCTAAAACCCATGGCTGTGTTTCATCGATATACTTATTGGCTCTTCTAATGAGATTCCAAATTTCTGTTAAGGCATCGCTAAAGAGAAGCTTTTCCATGTATTCTTCTACTTTGGTAACGGTTTCACGAGCCAGATTTTTTAGTTCTTCATCGTATTCAGTAGATTTCTTATTTAGCGGCAATGTACCATTAAAGTATTTATCCACCATAGCTACGGTTCTTGATAAAAGATTACCAAAGTCATTGGCAAGGTCTGAATTAATTCTTTGGATTAATGCTTCATTGGTAAAGTTTCCGTCCTGTCCAAAGGCAACTTCTCTAAGTAGGAAATATCTTATGGCATCAGAGCCATAACGATCTACCAACACTTTAGGGTCTACCACATTGCCCTTAGACTTTGACATCTTGCCCCCGTCAATAACAAGCCAACCATGACCGAAAACCTGTTTTGGAAGGGGTTCATCCAATGCCATTAACAGTGCTGGCCATATAATAGTATGGAAACGCACGATTTCTTTTCCTACCAAATGTACATCTGCCGGCCAATACTTTTTATACTCTTCATCATTTTCAGACATATAGCCTAAAGCACTGATGTAGTTAGATAATGCATCCACCCATACATACACCACATGGTCGGGGTCAAATTCAACAGGAATTCCCCATTTAAAAGAGGTTCTGGATACACATAAATCTTCAAGGCCTGGTTTTAAGAAATTATTAATCATTTCATTTTGTCTGGTTTGAGGCTGAATAAATCCTGGGTGGCTTTCAATATACTCGATGAGTCTGTCTTGATATTTTGATAATTTGAAGAAATAGCTTTCTTCTTTTACTTTTTCTACTTCTCTTCCGCAATCCGGACACTTTCCTTCTTTTAACTGTCTTTCTGTAAAGAAAGTTTCACAAGGAGTACAGTACCAGCCTTCATAGGAGCTTTTGTATATGTCTCCTTTTTCATATAATTTCTTAAATATTTTTTGAACGGTTTTTTCATGATAATCGTCCGTTGTGCGAATAAATGTATCATAACTAATATTCATTATCTTCCATAATTCTTTAATCCATGTTACAATAGAATCAACATAAGCTTTTGGAGTCATTCCTTTTTGTTGGGCTATTCTTTCAATCTTTTGGCCGTGTTCGTCCGTTCCTGTTAAAAATTTAACATCATATCCTCTAAGCCTCTTATACCTTGCCATAGCATCGGCTGCAACTGTAGTATAGGAATGACCTATATGTAGTTTGTCACTCGGATAATAAATAGGCGTTGTAATATAATATGTTTTTTTACTCATATTAACCCTCCACTATTATGTATAGTTTAATTAAATTTGCTAAAAATTATTATATCGCCTTTGTATGAAAAATGCAAAATACTTATGAAATATACCGAAATTTATTTAAATAAAGTATTGGTGTTTTACAGGATTTATATACCAATTATTATCCTTTAATTAAAATTGTTTATTATTTCTTGACTAATTCTATAAAAAATGTAATATTATAATGGGGAGAATTTTAGAGTTATCTAAAATTTTTAGATTTCTCTATTATAATTTCATAAATCAATAAATAAGGAGGCTTTTTTATGGCAACACAAGCAAAATTTTCAAGAGATCAGATCGGATCCAGCAATCCAATCTTCTCTCAAATCAGAACAACCATTGAAACCCCATTCTATGGCAACAATGTTGTTAAAGTGACATCTTTAAAAGAAGCATACAAATTAGCTGCTGCTTCCCCTGGAACAATTGTAACCGATATGCCTGTTTATAATCCAGAAGCAATTGGATTAGATTCAGATGCTAAAGTATT
>JAAYMW010000211.1 GCA_012521175.1 Candidatus Epulonipiscium sp. | reverse complement strand
TTGCTCTCTTAATTGCAACTGTTAATGCACGTTGATGCTTCGCACAGTTTCCTGTGATTCTTCTTGGAAGAATCTTGCCTCTTTCAGAAATGTATTTTTTAATTCTATTTGTATCTTTATAATCAATTACGTTCATTTTATCGATGCAGAAATTACATACTTTCTTTCTTTTACGGATACGTCTTTTTTGAATCGCCACGTTTAACCCTCCTTTACGAATACCATCTATTAGAATGGTAAGTCTTCATCTTCTAAGCTTTCATCGATTGGATAAAATCCTTCCGGTTCACTGTTAAAAGGGGTTGATTTATATTGTTGTGCTTGGGACGGTTCATGGCTTTGATGGGCTTCAAAAGAAGCTTTGCTTTCTGCAAAATACTGCTCTTCAACAATCACATCCGTAGACCATCTTCTGTTACCTTCCTGATCATCCCAGGAACGTACCTGAAGGCGACCTACTATAGAAACCATCTGCCCTTTTCTAAAATATTTCTCCGCAAACTCTCCCTGTTTTCCAAATGCAACAACATTAATAAAGTCTGCATCTGGCTCACCTTCACGTTTAAAACGTCTATTTACAGCCAAGGTATATCGAGCTACTGCCAACGGGTCGGCACTTTGCGAGTATCTTACTTCCGGGTTTTTGGTCAGTCGTCCCATTAAAATCACTTTATTCATACAATAACCCCCTTTGTCTTTTGAGGAATTGAAATACTTCTATCTCAAATTATTTCCAATACGTTCGATGTTTAATCTTATGGATCAATTATTCTTCTACTTTTGTGATTAAGTATCTAATCACAGAATCCATAATACGAACACGGCTTTCAATTTCTGCTGGTGCAGTGGCATCAGCTGTGAAAGTAATGAAGTAATAGAAACCTTCGTTAAATTTAGCAATCTCATAAGCTAATTTTCTTTTACCCCATTCATCCACTTTTTCTACGTTTCCGCCAAATCTTGTGATATAACCTTGAACTTTTTCTAATGCTGCATTTTTTGCTTCTTCTTCAAGATTTGGTGCAAAAACAACTGCTAATTCGTATTTGTTCATTCTCAAGCACCTCCTTTTGGACTTTGGCCCTATCATAGATAGAGCAAGGATTTACACTTACAATCTAAAATGATACCATAAAATCACCAAATATACAAGCTATTTTTGTAAATTATCTTCCCCAGTTCTTTCCTCAGTTATTCCTTCCGGCCTCTCAAGAATTTTTTTCACTCTTTTTTCAAACTTGGTCCGAGGAATCATTACCAAATGATCGCATCCCATACATCTCAGTCTAAAATCTATCCCCACTCTAAGGACTTCCCATTGATTTGCGCCACAGGGATGAGGTTTTTTCATTTGCACGATATCTCCTATATAAAATTTCATTTTCCTACCTCCATCGTTTTAATGAATAAATTAACCTATACTGTATTATATATAAAGAAAGAACGATAAAATCAAGTTTTTTTAATCCAATACTATAAATTGTAGCACTTTTAGACTCTTTAAATATGGGGGGGCTCTAATGAATTGGAAACTTTTCTTTTCTGCTTTTTTTACTTTATTTATTGCTGAATTAGGAGATAAAACTCAACTTGCTGTATTTAGTATGACCGCCGATAAAAAACAGCCTGTACCAATCTTTTTAGGAGCCTCCTTAGCTCTGATTTTAGTAACATTTCTAGGGGTATACTTTGGAGAGTATATATCCAGATATATTCCGCAGCATATTATTAAATTCATTGCCGGCTGCTTGTTTATCGGAATTGGGATATTTGTACTAAAAGAGGCTTTTATGGAAGTGTTCAAATAAAAGCCTGATCTTAAATATGTCCTTATTTTATTTTTAAATATATCACTAAATTCATCAAATACAAGGAAAAGATTATTAAACAGAATGACAAAACTACAAAAAATCCCATAGGCTATTAATCCTATGGGATTTTTTATAAGGCGCCAATCGGATTTGAACCGATGAATAAAGGTTTTGCAGACCTCTGCCTTACCACTTGGCTATGGCGCCATATTTAAAATCTGGCAGCCACCTACTCTCCCAGGCAGTCTCCCGCCAAGTACCATCGGCCGTCTATGGCTTAACCATCATGTTCGGTATGGGTATGGGTGTTTCCCATAGACGCA
>JAAYMW010000210.1 GCA_012521175.1 Candidatus Epulonipiscium sp. | reverse complement strand
TAAAATTCAAATGGTGAATTTTTCTTAAAACCATTATAACAGATTTATCTACTTTTGCAAATGAGTTTTATTGTTATTTTAGCGGAATAATTTGAATTTTATCTACGTCAAATCCTGTAGCACTTCGAACAATTTTTTCAATTTGAGCAAGTTCCTGCTCTGTTAATTTTTCTTTATTAACGACTACATCTACTCCATTATCGTTAATTCTTACATAAACTTCTTTAAATCCTTTTGCTTCAATCATAGCTTCTGTAGCGGATTCTTTTTCTATACGTTTTTGAAGGTTTAACATTTCTTCTGCTGCTTTGGACTTTTTATCTTTTTCTAAATCTTTATTATTCAATAATTGTGTTAAAATTTCTTTTTCCTGAGCTCTCGCTTGTTCTCTATCTAATTTAGCCTGTGCAAAATAAGGTGTATCAGTAGTACTATTTACAAATACAGCAGCTCCCGGATCCTCATTATCGACTACTTCTTCCCCTTCTGCCACTTCAAGACCTGCTTCTTCTGAATCTTCCAATGCTAATAGCTCAGGATCATTTGTTAATGCTTCTCCAATAATACCTTCAGAGGAATCTGTTGTTTCCATCGTTTCCATGATCATAGCATCATCTGGAATGGTTGATGAAATATCTAATTCTTCATCATAAACAATTTCTGCATCCTTCATACGGCTGCTGTCTGTGTAGTTTAGATACCCTGCAATTGCAATCATAGCCACCAAAGCTGTAACAATAATTTGATTTCTTTTAAATACAAACATAATTAGTCCCCCTTATTTATTATTCATTTTAAATACCTGCACTTTATGTGCAGGAACACCAAGTAAAGTTTCAGAAGCGGCTGTTAATTGCTGCTTTATCCTCGGATCGTCACCCCCTTCGGCTAAAATTAAAATCCCTTGTATTTCTGGTTGTTTCTCCTTTAATACAATAGGCTGGGTACTTCCTGACCCTGTATTTTGCATTACAATTGTGCTTTGTACATCTTCACTTTTTATTTCCCTGCGACCTCCTTGACTATCTTCTTCGTTCGTCATGGAATATGAAGAATTAATATCTTCAGCGATATGTACTTCTTTTCCATAAGAAGTAGTAATCATTACTTGAACTTTACCTACTCCTTCCATCTTAGAAAAAATTTTTTCAACCCTTTCTTCCATAATTTCTTCGTAAGACTTGCTTTTTTCATATGATTGACTTTCCTCATTTATTATTTTGCTAGTATTACTGGATTTATTCTCCATGATTGATATGGATTTTGGAATATCTGTAAAAACTGTATTCCCTAAAACAATAAACAACATTCCCATTCCTATTACAAATAGTATATTGGAGATTATTTTTTTATTCTCTTTATGTAAGGATTTCAGCCACTCTTTTATTTTTTCCATATGTTCTCACCCCTACTATTTCTTTTGTACAGTAATATGTATATTATCACCGGACAAATTATAGAAGCTAATTAATAAATTTTTTATGTTTTTTTCTAGTTCATCTTCTTTATGGACTTCTTTCTTGCTATGTTTAGCACTATTCGCTGTATTGATTTCTATGGGTTTAATAGGTGCTATTCCTGTAATTTTTGAACTAGATTCTTTATTTTCTATGAGCGTTAAATCTACCCCTTGAATCATTCCATAGTCATGATTATTTTTATCTTCGTTTATAAAAACCTCAACATTACCTATGCTGAAATTGGTATTGCATTCAATCAATTTTTTGATTTGTTCTCCCAGATTTGATTTATAGGTATCTAAAATAAGCTCCTCTTGTTTAGATTCAATAAATCTGCTTCGCTTTGCAATACTCTGCCGTTCCATCTCTAATTGATTAATCTCGACTAAATGTTTAAATATATCCTTGTTTTCAAAAAAAATAGAAGTGATTGGTCTAATCAATATAAGCATTAAAATAAATCCCAGTATCATATGAATATATTTTCTAAAATGATTTTCAGGCATCAGCATCTCAATAAGGGCTGAAAAAATAACAAAAAGTGCTATATTTTTTATCCATTCTCCAAACAATGCAATCATCCCATCACCTACCTCATCATTGCAACCATACTTCCTACGCCAACTAATATAGCAATTGAAATAATAAATAAAATATTAACGGTTATAACACATGTAAATAATCTTTTACTAGCTTCTCCCATATCAGAAATACAATTAACGATTCTTTTATCCGATATAGGTTCAATAAGAGCTGCTATAATTTTATAAATAAATGAGTTAATTTCATAATTTCTAACCCTTGAAATCAAAGG
>JAAYMW010000209.1 GCA_012521175.1 Candidatus Epulonipiscium sp. | reverse complement strand
TGATATGCAGAGGGATATTCTTGCTTTTAAAACCCATAGTATCTTGACGCTATCCTGTATATTTATTACATCGCAATCGCCTTATAAATCTGCTATACTTAGTAGGTATATAATAACATAGGAGAATGAATCAATGCATGAATTTTCATTTCATAGACAACTAATAAATTGGTATAAAAAATTTTGCCGGGTACTGCCCTGGCGTGAGAATTCTGATCCCTACAGGATCTGGCTTTCAGAAATCATGTTGCAGCAAACCCAAGTGGCAACCGTAATAGATTATTTTAATCGTTTTATAAAATCCTATCCAAATGTTGAGGCTCTTAATCAGGCAAAAGAAGAAGATGTGTTCAAACTTTGGGAAGGATTAGGATATTATTCAAGGGCAAGAAATCTGATACGGTGTGCCAAAACCATTGTAGAAGAATATAATGGTATTTTCCCAAAAGACATAAATAAACTTAAAAAATTGCCGGGTATCGGACCTTACACTGCCGGTGCCATTATGAGTATCGCCTATAATGAACCCGTCCCAGCAATAGACGGAAATGTCATGAGAGTAATTTCCAGATACCGTATGTTAGATGTCAATATTTCAGACACTAAAATCAGGTCTATTTTTGAAAAAGAAGTCATGGCTCTGATGGGAGGATCCCCCAGAGAATTTAACCAAGCTCTTATGGAACTGGGTGCAACAATCTGCACCCCAAAGCAGCCTAAATGTTCAGAATGTCCCGTAAAGGAAGGATGTAAAGCTTTTAAAAACGAAACAACTGAACAATATCCAGTGAAATTAAAAAAGCTCCAAAAAAAGGTTATGAAAATGGCAGTCATCATTTTGGAACATCAAGGTAAAATGATGATTGTTAAAAGGCCAAACAGCGGATTGATGGCTAATCTGTGGGGATTCCCCGCTATTCCATACTTACCAGAATCACCGAAATCTACAGTAAAGCAGTATATGAAAGATGAATTTGATTTAGAGGTGTTGGTTAATGAAATAAAGGAAGGCCCCAGGCATATTTTTACGCATTTAATTTGGGAAATGCAAATTTTTAAATGTAACTTAAAGAGTACAAATGAAGAAATTAACCCTATAGAATTTCCTGAAATACAATGGGTAAAACAAGAACAACTTAAAAAATATGCTTTCCCCACTGCTTTTAAAAAATTATTTTCAAACCTATAAAAATTTCTTCTTTATATACAAAATAGCTTTTTAAAAATAAAGATCTCACAGTTTTCTAGGTTAAAATAAATGTATTTTTTTATCGAAAAGTACAAATTCTATATGCAAATATATTCATTCATATACAAGGAGGCTCATTATGAAAAAATATATATTTGCATGTATGGTTTGTATAGCATTACTACTTAATGTTTCCTGCGCCCAACAAGCAACAGGAGGCGTTCAGTCTTCTATCTCCGAAAAAGGAGATATCAAAAATGTAAAGGTTATTGCCGATCAAGCCAGTATAAGCCAAGGATGCTCGGCAGACAGTAAGGTTATTCAAAATACAACTAAAAACAGCATTTTAGATGTGGTCAGCGAGGTTGCAGATTGGTATGCGGTTAAATTAACCAATAACCAAATTGGATTTATTCAAAAAAACGAATCAAAGCCCGTTGTTGTAGATGAAAAAAATACCACTCCCAGCGACACCCCCGAACCCTCTAAAACACCACCTTCTACAACATCACAAAATACACCCGGAACCAATACTCCCAAAATTCCAGATACAAGTACTAATCAAAGCGGTTTAAGCGAACAAGAACAACAAATGGTTCAACTGGTGAATAAAGCACGGGCTGAAAATAATTTACCTGCTTTAAAATTAGATACTGAACTTGCCAATGTGGCACGAATCAAATCTCAAGATATGATTGATAATAACTATTTTAGTCATAATTCTCCAACCTATGGAAGTCCTTTCGATATGATGAAAGACTTTGGGATTAACTATGTACAAGCTGGAGAAAATATTGCAGGGAACCAAGATGTGCAGAAAGCCCATGACGCACTAATGAATTCTCCCGGGCATCGTAAAAATATACTTAGTTCGGATTTCACACATATCGGTATTGGTATTAAAAAAGGCGGACCATATGGCTATATGTTCACTCAAATGTTTATAAGCAAACCACAATAACAAAAATACCCGATATTACAAAACTTTTTGTGATATCGGGTATTTTCGTATTCTGATTCTATTAATCTAATTACTATTTTTCCGCAAAATCTTATCCATTGACTTGCCTTTTGCTAATTCATCAATCAACTTGTCCAAATAACGAATTTCCCTCATAAGGGGATCTTCGATATTTTCTATTCGAACACCACAAATCACTCCTTTAATCAAAGTCCGTGCAGGATTTAATCGAGGTGTTTCCGTAAAAAAGGTTTCAAAATCAGTCTGTTTTTCCAGATGATGTTCCAAAGTTTCCTGACTGTAGCCTGTCAGCCAGCGGATGATTTCATCCACTTCTTCCTTAGTTCGTCCTTTTTTCTCTGCCTTGGCAACGTAATGGGGATAAACACTTGCAACACTTGTTGAATAGATACGATGTTTTTCCATAATCAATCCTCGCTTTTGTATTTTTTACTATCATACTCTAACTCATTGTCAGTTTGTTTTTAGTATTTTTTAAAAGTAGTACCAAACATATTATCGAAACTAAATTAAACAAGGGGAAGATGAGCACTTCCGCCATACTCATCTTTACCCCCTTAAAAGCCTGATTAATAATCATGGCAGATATCGATGTCAACATTGTTATGCCTTTTAGTTTTCATTATTACACCTCCACAATATTAATATTCATATATTCAGTAATGATGAATTTTATCTTTTGTATTTATTTTCATTAATAATGCAATTTCAGACTTTAATGCAAACAACAGATCATCTGAACTTTTTTCATCTCTTTTGTTCACTAAAAGCAACAACTCTCTGTCTTCCGACAAAATATGTATAAACACTCACAATCACTTTGTAAAGCATTTGCTTAATAAATTCAACTCCATGTACAAAGCGCCTTCAATGGGATTAAATCTAACAACTCTGTTCATTTTATATGAGCTTCACAGATAATTTTTGTATCCTATTTCTAATTCTTTCACTTATATCTGAATCTGTAATGATAGCATTAAATTCTTCTAAATCTGCAAATTTGTAAGTACTATCCGCATCAAATTTCTCTTTTTCCACAAGCAAGAACGCTTCCTTACTATTAGAAATGATAACTTCCTTAACATTACCATCTTCTAACGTTAAGGTATATGCACTGTTTGTAGTTAAATTAACTCCTGCACTTCCTACAAAACCCTTACTAAAAATATACTTTGAAATACTTTTAATGACCTCAGAACCTAGAACTCCCCCTGACCTATTATCATATATACCGCCTATACAGATTAATTTTACAGTTTCATTATGATTAAATACTGAAGGTATGATGGACATATTGGTTATTACCGTTATCTTCTTGGTACTATTTGCTATTAATTGCGCAAGAAAATAATTAATACTGGAGGATTCTAAGAAAATGACATCTCCATCCGATATCAGTTCAAAAGCTTTTTTTGCTATTAACTCTTTGGAATCTGAATTTTCTTTTAACCTGGTATCAATAGGACTGCATTCTGAAAACTTTCTCTTTAAAATGGCTCCACCATATGTTCTTTGCAGAAGCTGTTCAGCCTCTAATCTCTGTAAGTCCTTTCTTATCATGCTTTCTGAAACATTAAAAAGTTCACTCAACTCTTTTACTTTGACCCTGCCGTTTTTATTAAGTAGCTCTAAAATCTTCTCCAATCTTTCTTCTGTAAACATTTAAACACCTCATCAATCGTTATCATTTGTTCTCATTTTTAATTATTATTATAACATAATATAGTAAACGATATAAAAAAACTTGCATAATAGCAATAAATGATATAAAATAATAACAAACAAAAATAAATAGTAATATGCATTACTAATACTATTTCTAACTCCATATAATTTAGCGTAACAGGTGAATGCCTGGCGTGATATTTTATATGGATAGGTATCCTTAAAATTAATCAAGTATATTCCTATTTTAAGGATACCTGCTTTTTGTTTTCTAAATATGATTTAGAAAAGTTATCTAATTGGTATGGTAAAATGCAATAATACTACAATGTTTATAAATCTGATCAAGGGAGGATATTATGTATAACTGTATTATATTTGATATTGATGGTACGCTTTTAGACAACGAAACTGCCATTCTTTTATCTCTTCAACGGATAGTACAAGAAGAACTAAATAAAAATTTGAGTTTAGATGAATTAAGATTTTCTTTAGGTATCCCAAGCGAAGTTTCATTACGCCAATTGGGGATCAATAATATTTTAGATTCTTGTATCAAATGGAATAAATACTTTAAAGAATATACGCATCATGTGAAAATTTTTGATGGGATTAAGGATACTTTAATTAAACTGAATGAAATGAAAATATTAACTGGCATAGTAACTTCAAAAACCAGAGAAGAATTTTTAAATGATTTTGCTGTATTGGATTTAAATGAGTACTTCAAATTCGTAGTATGTGCAGATGATACAGAAAAACACAAACCAAATCCAGACCCGATTTTACATTTCCTTAAGCAATCAGGCGCAAATAAATCGAAATCAATATATATAGGCGATACCAAATATGATATGGAATGTGCATTCGGTGCTGGTGTTGACTTCGCATTAGCCTTATGGGGTGCCAAATCATCTGCAGGAATCAATGCAAATTATATTCTTGAGCATCCTAAGCAAATATTGGAACTTATAAAAACGTCTATAGCATAACAAGAATCAGCAGAACAATATATTATACGTTTTTTTCATTGTATCAATAATTTTCTAAACAAAAAAACCTTACCTCGAGAGAGTATTTTCTCCAAGTAAGGCTCTATTAACGTGAATATGTATGGTGGAGGTGGGGGGAATCGAACCCCCGTCCGAAAGCCCATATATCGTGGTCTCTTCCATCATAGTCGTTACTTTGGATTTCCCTCGGTAAGACGCCTAACGACAGGCTTCAAACCTCAGTAGCTTCATAGATACGATCTTCTCCGCAAAGCTTAGGAGAGAAAGTTGCCCACTAGTCGATGCCTCTTCTTAGACCGTGGGTTATCTAAGAGAGACAGCTGCTTTTAATTAAGCAGCAAATGCAAAATTATCTTCTGCGTTTATATTTAAGTTCCAGATTTTTACGCAGCTCCGGAATCTGCGGATGGCTGCCCCAATATACATGACTCCCGTCGAAACCAGTACACCCCCATGATATAAGGTTAATACAGATTTTTAACCTTGAAGTCCTA
>JAAYMW010000208.1 GCA_012521175.1 Candidatus Epulonipiscium sp. | reverse complement strand
TTAAATATTTTTCTACTTGCTTAACTATCGTAAATCCAGAAAGCAAATATTCTTTTGGATAAAAACTTCCAGAATAATTACCGTAGTAGTCAAAAATATGAATCATAACTTTGTTTTTACCTAAAAAATTTAGTGCTTTACTATTAAAATCTACTTCTCCCATGATATACATATCATCAATATCATTTATGGGTATTACTTTTTTATCTCCATCACTTTCAAAAAATACAGTATTATCTTTTCTTCTTATTCTTCCGGATTTCATAATGTAATAACTTCGCTTCATTCCCATCCCCCCTAACAGAAGCAGAGATTATAGTAACTGCATTTTTTACATATTTTTTTCTCTTCTACGCTTGGTGGTTTTGAAGATTGTTTGATTTCCAGAATTCTTTGTATAACCTCCTGCAACTCTTGTTCGTATTCTTCAGTTAATTGAACTTCTTCTTTTCTCTTGCTTTTTGGAAAGTGCACAAAACCTTTTATGTTCTCAACACCTTTTCCCTTTAAGTAATAAATATAATACAATATTTGATACAGCGTAGCTTCCTGCATAGAATTAGTTAATTTGCTTTCATGGACTTCTAAAGATTTCTTAATAAAATCAAGCTTAATGGTACCGTCTATCAGTATTTCTTTATCTTCTCTTGCAAAACTGTCTTCATGCATCAGCTTTCCCATATAAACTCTATCCGATGTTTGCTCCATCTGAATTCCATGGGTAAAAAACCATAGCTTTTTTGTACAAACAAAATAGTAATTAACTTCCGTACCAGTCACTCGAGTATCTTCAAACATAGCATCCCCCTATTCTGCAAATAGTCCTTCTCCTTCCCTGATATTCTTCTCTTGTAAACCATTTTCTTCATCGTAATCAAAAAATATTGAATATGCTACCAAAACTTGATGTTTATAATTAATCTTTACCCAATCAATTTTCCCACTTGATAGATAATAAAATATCTTGCGACCAGATACCGTCATTAAATAGCTTTCTGCCTCTATATATAGTCTATTTTGAATACAATCCATATATTGTTCCAGATAAATTTCTGGGCACATTTTCATTCCATCAAATTGATTGAAATATTCTTGTGCCTCCTTTGAATAATCTAATAAAGGATATAAGCATATGTTTTGAAATTTCCTGACTAGGTCTTGAAATGTTTTTTGAAATCTTTCTTTATATTCTTCTCCATATACATCATTCAGCATTTGCTTTATAATTTCATTTTCTAAGCATTTCCCATTATATAAAACCAATTGTTTCAAGGTCTTGTCCAATAATTTAATTGGTTTATTATATATAAAGTCAGAGCCCTTATCTATATCTGTACAAACATATACCTGCCCATATTCCTCATCTTTCCTTTTTCTATTTCGATACACTCTTCCAAATCTTTGTATAAGTGCATCTATAGGCGCTAATTCTGTATATATTACATCAAAATCTAAATCCAATGAAACTTCAATAGCTTGAGTACCTACTAAAAGTTGTATAGGTTCATATCCGCTTTCACCTTTTTCTCCTTTAAGCAACCTTTCTTCAATACACTTTCTATCTTTTGCAGCAAAATAACTATGCAGAATTAAAGAAGTTTCAGGTATGCTTTTTAAACAATCATACATATATTGGGCTTTTTTTATGGTATTGCAAACTACCAATACTCTTTTGCCATTTTTAAGATCTTCAGTAATTGTATCCATTTGCATTTCTATACTTCCTTCACATAAATGAAGCTGGTGACGGACATAATTTTTTAATTCTTCTTCTTTCATCGTTATTTCGTAATCAATATCCAATTGTTCCATAATAGCTGTCTTTAAAACTTCCGGAAAGGTCGCAGACATTAAAAACAGTTTGCCATTAAGATGTCTTTTTATGTACTTCATCACTAATATGAGAATGCACGTTAGCTCTATATCATAGCAATGAATCTCATCCAAAATAAATAATGCATCATAAAACTCTGTAAGTAATGTTTCGTAGCCTTTAACCTTATAAAATGCTTTAATAATTTGGTGAGGTGTAACAATTTTGATAGGATTCGATATTTCCTTACTTAAGTGGTGCATGTATCTAGCTTTTGTTTGTATATCCTTTTTACTCTCTGTAGTGACATCATTTTCTCCATGTATTTGAGAAAGTAACTGCTGATAGTAAGCATATAATGACTTGCCATGTTTCATGTCGACTTTATTAATAGCAAATCTCTCTTTTTGTAACCTTTCATACATCCCATTAATAGATGCTGTATATGGTAAAACATAAAAAATACGGCGATAGGGATTTTCTTTCAGATAATTATTCGCCCATATGAAAGCTGCCTCGGTTTTACCTGTTCCGGTAGGTGCAATCAATAATGCATCCTTCTTAACATTGCTGTCTTTCTGTGTGTTACGAAAATCATTGCCATTAGAGCCGATATTAAATTTTTCTTTATACCAATTAAGAATATCCGTATCTATATGCTTAATACGATTATGTCCTGAACCTAAATGATCACAAGTAATCAGTATTCCTTTTAATAATAGAATCAGTTCGTAATAATAATTTTTATAATTATATAGAGCTGAATATTTATAGTCATTGATTAATTCAAATA
>JAAYMW010000207.1 GCA_012521175.1 Candidatus Epulonipiscium sp. | reverse complement strand
AAGTTGCAGAAATTCCCGTAATCAATCCGGAAAGAGCTACTAATTTATTATTTTGTAAAGCAAAGCTTAACCCTGCCAATGTTCCAGTCAATTCTACCAATGCATCATTAAGACCCAGTACCATTGAACCTACATATTGCAGGCGCTCTTCATCCAACAAGCCTATCAGTGCCTGTTCATGCTCTTCTTCGTCCTTAAGAATCTGCTCTGCTTCAGGAACTTCTAAAGCCAGCTTTGAATAGATGTGTTGTACATCCTCTTCTCCCTTTTCCATAATTTTAATGGCAAAAGTATATCCAAAGATAAAGCTTATCAAGGCATAAAACCAAACTTTTAACTTCTGAGGCAATAATTTTTGATTGGTATAGTTCTCCCAAATGGCACAATGCATCCCTTCTTCTTTGGCTATTTGCTGCAAGGTATCCTTTTCCGATTGTTTTTTTACTCGTTTAGCTAAGTTTAAATAAATCGCTTGTTCTGTCACCTCATTTTGTTGAAGTTTAAGAATAAATTGTTTTGTCTCTTCAGATATCGCTTTTCCTTTGTTTTCCATAACGCCCCTCCTTATCCTTAGTAATTTATTCCATTCTACTAAAAATTATTATACTATTTAATTTGTTAAAATTCAATCAATCTTTTTTTTCTGCTATTTATTTTGTATTTGGTGTATAATATGTACTACAAGAATTGACTTTAGATTAAAGAAAAGGTGACTGCTTTGATAGAAATTTCAGATAAACTCAAGGAAAAGCTTAATCAATTGCCACAGCTTCCAGGCATTTATAAAATGCTGGACGCAAAAGGAAATATCATATATATCGGAAAAAGTAAATGTCTTAAAAAAAGAGTAAAATCCTATTTTGTGGATAATCCAAAATGGGAAAAAGTGAAAAAACTCGTTTTATTCATCGATGATATAGAATATGTCGTTACGGATACGCACTTGGAAGCCCTTCTCCTTGAATGCCAATTAATCAAGAAAATTAAGCCCAGCTTTAACGCTTTGATGAAAAACGATCAAAATTATGTTTATTTGAAAGTAGAAAATTATAATAAGTTTAATGCCTTATCTGTCGTAAATCACCGAGAAGAAAACACCTTTGGTCCTTTTAGAAAAAGATATCCCCTTTTAAATATCATCAATGCATTGAAGTCTATTTTCCCTCTTATAAAAAAGAGCGGAAGTTATGAATTCGAATACCATATAATGCCCTCACCTATGGATAAAGATACCTTTAATAAAAATAAAGCTGTACTTTTAGAAATTTTTTCAGACAGTAATCATATGGATATTTTAATGAATGCATTAGGAGAAAAAATGCAAGAAGCTGCCGCAGAGTATAAATTTGAAACGGCAGCAAAATATAGGGATATCATTCAGGGATTATATCACATCAATAATGGAATATGGCGTTATAAAGACCTTATGTCTAAGGATATCCTGCTAAAAATACCAACACTGAATGGTCATAAACTTTTTTTCATTTCCAACGGAAATATATTAGCTAAGAAGCTCTATTCCAATTTAAAAAATGAAGATATCGAGCGTTTTGTAAAGGAGAGTTATGCTATAAAATCGTCAATATCCTTAAACACTGATGAAAAAGCAGATATTGATTTTAGAGATGTTTTATATTCAGAGATCATTTCTTTGCCGCAAGAAATGGTTCATATCATTTCTCTTGGATAGGAGATTTTATAATGACTCTATTTTTCTCGTTCACGGGATTTTCGCCATTTCCGGAATCCGTATCCTGATTGCTCGTTAGAATAATGGGCAGAGTGTCGTCCGTAAAAAAGTCTGATATTGGTTTCATATTCAAATTCCAGCCCCCTCTTTCTGTGGTCAAGCCTTCTCTTGACAGGATGGTTCCAGTAAAAGAACCTCCTTCTATAGTCACACGGCCATTGGGGGCTATTAATACGCCTGTGATGTGGCGCCAGCCTCTTATAACAATATCCCCTTTACTGATGATGATAATATTGCCACCAGGACTCTGACTGCTGTCTGAATAATAGTTATCAGCCAATATTCTGACATTATTGGGTATATTGTTTTGAGTTACATTCCCTTCTATTGTGTAGCCATTGGCAGAAAACCATGCATCTTCTTTAAGTTTGAAGTCCAAGGAAGGTATCTTAAAAGACGGTACATCGTCAACTTTAATACATTTGTTGATTAAATCCTGATCATAATACTCAGGGACTTTTAGATTTCCTGTATAATATATATTCTCGTTAATCTGAGGCGTCCAGCCTAATTCAACATTTCCATTCACATAGACATTGCCATGGATTTTAGCTCCTACTAATTTTAGATCACCATTCACATAAATTTCTCCGAAAATATCTCGAACAGCTCCACTTAAAAGATTCAAATCCCCATTAATGTAAATCTCTCCCGGCATATTTCTGTTCCCAATATCTCCAGAACTATGATCCAGGGTAAGTGGCCCATTAACATATATATTGGTAACCATAATGGCGGGATTGCTTTCTAATTCAATTGTATCAAATACAATAGTCCCTTCCTCTCCACTGATATTGTTTCCAGTAAATTTTAATTTAGAGCCATATAAAAAAATATCTTCTAAATTAGCAAATCCTTCATCCTTAATCCAATTCACTGTAATTGCGGAAGTTACAGTTCTTGTGCTGTTTCCTATGCGTCCCTTTGAGGTTAAAGTATAGTCCGCACTATTTTCCCCACTTTTGCGGGAACCGGCGATTGTGATAATAACTTCTGGACCCCTGCCAAAATTACTTTCAAAACGCTCTAAATTGATAGTGCTATCCAAATCACTTTCTAAATTTGAAAAAAACTCATCTGCAGAATGAACCCTATTGTATAGATCATTAACCCTCTTACGAATCAAATCTATCGTATAGTGAATACCAGCTTCTGCAATATAATAGGCACTTTCGCTATCAGAATGGATTCTTGTCATTCTAAAGGCAGATGTGGACATCCCTATAACTGCCAAACCTAATATCGATACCACAACCAATACCAGCATAACAAAAGTAAGGGCAAAACCCTTTTCGTTTCTAAACCATTTTTTATTCAACACCATACTGGATCCCTTCACCTTAGATAAATGGTCGATTCCACCTTTTCTCCCTCTACTCCTTTTATGGTAACTTCTATTCTCGAGCTTAATTTTACAATCGTGAGCATCTCTATGTTATAAAACATTGGAGTTCTATTTTTCAAAATCACATTATTTTCTAATGTGTAAACATCTCGTTCATTTAAAATTAATCTTCCGTTGTCTGCTTCTATCTTATCTGCTTTTCTAATTTCTTTTGTCAAATATTGTATTGCATGGCTTACATTTAATAAATCATTCGTTTCATTGGTTAGTTTTTTAAAAGTTCTGCTGCCAAATAATAAGACCGATAAAGTTAAAGATATAATGGCTGAAAAGATTGCTAAGGAAACGATTAATTCTATTAGGGTAACTCCCTTTTCGTTTTTTATCATTTTAAAACACCTATTCTGCCCATGTTAATAAAGTTTCCATTTTGGCTCTTAAAACACTGTTTTCATAGACATTAACAATCACATCAACGAGATTTCCCCATTTTTTAACTTGAATCATCACATATTGTCCATCTACAGCCTTTCCAAATAAATTTTCAGAAGATGAAAGTTTATCAAAACCTTTTTCTGTTCTTAGCCTTTCAAGCCCGGATTCAAAATCAACGGTCTGACTAAGTCCATAAATCATTTCCATATGATTTCTGGCAGTATATGTTGCATCCAAGGATTCTTTTGAAATTTTGCTGCTTCTGGCTGAAAACACAAATAAGCCCATTACGCCGGTGATAATGATAGAAATGAGAGTTAATGATACCAATACCTCTATCAAGGTAAAGCCTTGTTCTAAAGACAACCGAAATTTTAAAAAAGAAAGCAATTCTTATTCACCTTCTTTAACAACCAAAAGAAATCCATTACGAATGATTAACTTACATGCAGCGAAGAAACAAGATTTCTTTCTGTTACGATATGTGGGATACTATAAACGTCTATGGCTGCAGTGCCAACAAACCTTCCATTCTCTCCCGCAGAATTGAATACAATATTATTAATAATTAATTGATATCTATTATTGTTAATTCCATTGATAAAACTCTTTATGCTATTGTAAGTTCCAGTAAAATTTAATGTAATACTCATATATTTGACTTGCTCGTTTTGCTCAGGATGATCTTGAGTGGTTTGGTTTTCTTCTCTTATAGGATTATTAAAAGATAGAACCAAATTCTCCAGAAAACCGACTGATCCATTTCCTTCGCTTCTTGGAGTAACCGTTGTATATGTCGGATTAGAGAACTTCATACTACTTACTTCTATCCCCGATCTTTCAATAATATCTTTGATATCTAAAATAATTTCTGATTGTAATATATCCGAATAATATCTATTACTAATCAATGTCGTATGTTGTACAGCATGTTCATAATCCTCATAGAGTTTATTTTCAGGTATTGCTTTCAATTGGTATTCTTTAACACTTTGCTCGGCATGGGCCACTTGCTCTTCCAATACACTAATTTTCTCTTGAATCGGTCTATAAATATAGTAATAATATCCATACCCAATTAAAATGACAAATAGTGTAACAAGCAAGAGGATTTCTCGTTTACTGAGCTTCATTTTTTCTCACATCCTTAATAAGACATAAAGCAGAAAAAGTGATGATATTCTCATTATGATGGATTACACTCACATGAACCCTATCAAACATTTCACTATTTCTCAGATTATTTTCTAAATCTGCTACATCCTTTAACGAAGCCCCATTCCCTTGAATAGAGAGTTCATACATATTTAATGATAACGATGTCATATTAATATTCGCTGGAAAACATCTTTCAAGAGTATTGAAAAGCTCTATATTTATGACGTCTATAGACTGAATGGAACGGTCTATATTGGTAATGATTTCACCATATTGGCTAAGAATCTCGTATTTTCTAACCGTTTCATTATATTGTTGAACAACGGGATTGCTTTCCAGAATGGATATTTCATTTTCTAATGCTGAGAGCCTATTTTTCATCTCATTAGAATACATAAAATTAAAAAGCTGTAGAATGAATACACTTCCTATTAAGACTAATAAAGCGATAATAATTCCTAAACGAATTCGAGCCATTCTTCTGGATTTTTGTATGTAAGGGTAGAAAAAATTATACTCTTGATTCATCATGGTATCACCCTATTTTTTATACAGCCCGAAAGTGCATTGGCATAGTCTATATATAAGTCTTTTAGATCTGTTTCTGACTTTTTTATATTCATTTTAATAAGATTCGTACTGACAATATCATGTACTGAACTTGTGGGAATCCCAGTTTTTGCCAAAATGTATTTGGACATATTAGGAATTCTCGAACTTCCACCATACAGCCATATTTTATGAATAGCTTGTCCCTCATTGTTTTTTGTAAAATACAAAATCATTCTATTAATTTCTTCAATCCACTCATCCACATGTTTTCTGGTAATACTTTCAATCGTGTTTTCATTCCTGTTCTCTAAATTGATTCTGGCAGTTTCTTTTTTTCTTTTTTCTGCTTCAGCCATAGGAAGATGATAAAACGCTGCTATATCTTCGCTGATGTTTTTACCGCCTAAATCAATTCTTCTTTTATATCTGTATCTACATTTTTCATAAATCATAGCATCTATAGAACTATGTCCCATATCAAGAAGTAAGAAAATGATTTCTTTATTTTCTTCGCACTGTTTTTTAAATAAATTAATGATCGAATCATGTTTTACATTTAATACATAGGGTTCTAGCTCTAACATTTTAGACAATTCAATATAACTCTCCACGATATGCTTAGGAACAGCAGAAACCAGAACCTTCAGCCTATTTATCCCTTCTTCAATAAATTTATCTGTAACTTTAAATTGCAATATATAATAATCCACGGAATTAGGCAGATTGTTTTCCATTTCATAATGAATCATGGGGGAAAGTTCATTTTTTTGAATGACCGGAACTTCTATTTCCCTGGATAATATTGAAGTACTTTCAATAATATATGAAATGTATCTACTTTTTATATTATGATGCTTCATTGCATCTTTCAGATAATTTGCCAAAGTTTCGATATCATACAGCATTCCATCTTCATAAACGGTTAAAGGTGTTGGTATGCTACATAGCTTACTGATCGTAAACATTTTACCAAAACCTTTACCTTCAACGATTCTGATATTTTGGGAACCGATATCTAATACAATGTTT
>JAAYMW010000206.1 GCA_012521175.1 Candidatus Epulonipiscium sp. | reverse complement strand
TTGTATTTTACTTAAGTTTATTCAGTTGTAAAACTAATTAATATTTTCTTCACCAACACCAGTTGACAAAGAACCTGAAAAAGCCTTTTGGGCAGAATGCGTGAGATGTAAAAAATCAAAAATCCTTTGCTGATAAAATAGAATGTGGTATAATAAATTATTTATAAATGGAATATTAAAATGATTTTATGCATTAGAAAAATGAATAAGATTAGACATTAAATACTAGGTCTCTATTATCTATCATCAAGGTAATCAGAGACTTTTGTTATAAGCATTATACATAAAAGGAGGATTATATGAACTATCAAGAATATGAAAAAGCTTCCCGGGCGGCCTTAGGTCTTGTTGATTCAGATTTGGTCTTAAAGAATGGGTATATCATCAATGTTTTTACTGAAGAAATTTATAAGATGGATATAGCAATTTATAATGGTTTGATTGTCGGACTGGGGGATTATAAAGGGAAAGTTGAAATTGATTTAGAAGGAAAGTTTGTGTGTCCTGGATTTATTGATTCCCACCTTCATTTAGAATCAACATTGGTTCCACCGGCAGTATTAATACACCATGCTGTTTTATGGGGAACAACTACTTTTATTGTTGATCCCCACGAATCTGTTAATGTAAGCGGCTGCGACGGAATAGAGTATATTTTAGAACAGACGAAAGAAGTTCCGGCCAATGTATATGTCATGATGCCCTCCTGTGTACCGGCGACACCAATGGAAGATAATGGATGTGTCTTTGCTGTAGAGGATATGAAAAAATACATCCATCATCCAAGAGTGCTAGGATTGGGGGAAGTGATGGATTATAATGCAGTAGTGAGTGCTGATTCTTCTATGTTTGAAAAGCTGGATTTATTTAGAAATAAGGTCATTGACGGACATGCGCCTTTTTTAAGTAACAAACAGTTAGCAGCCTATACGCTTGCAGGGATAGCGACAGACCATGAATGTTGTGATTTTGATTATGCCTTAAAAGAATGCAGAAACGGGATGCAGGTATTAATCAGAGAGGGATCGGCTGCCAAAAATCTTGAGGCGATTGTAAAAGGAATTATAGATAATAATATTGAAGTTTCTCGATTTTCTTTTTGTACGGATGATAAGCATATTGAAGAGATTAGAAAAGAGGGGCATATTAGTTATAATATTAAAAAAGCCATCTCGCTAGGATTAAGTCCAATAAAAGCAATTAAAATGGCAACAATAAATGCTGCCATATGCTATGGCCTTAAACATTTAGGAGCCATTGCTCCCGGATATCAGGCAGATTTTGTTATTTTGAAAAATTTAGAGAATGTAGAAATAGAATCCGTTTATCATAAGGGTAAATTAATTGATTATAATACACCTATTGTGATTCCAAAATCTAAAGATAAAATTAAAAATACCGTTAATATCAAAGAAATAAGTAAAGAGATGTTAAAGATAAGAGCTTCACAAGCTCCTGTTTCAGTCCTTCAAATGATAGACAAACAAATCATTACAAAACATATAAAAGCTGAGGTTCCCAGCCAGGATGGGTATTTTGTTCCTAACAAAGTATATAATAAGGCAGCTGTTATTGAGCGGCATAAAGCAACGGGCAAAATTGGACTTGCAGTAGTAACTGGATTTGGAATCAGTAATGGAGCAATAGCCTCCAGCGTTTCCCATGATTCTCATAATATTATTGTTATTGGCGATAACGATTATGATATACTATTGGCAGTTCAGGAATTGGTTCGTACCCAAGGAGGCTATACCATTGTTGAAAAAGGTGAAGTACTTGAAACGCTGCCTTTGCCCATCATGGGACTGATTAGCGATTTGGAATTTAGCGAAGTGCATTCTAAATTAAAAACGATGATACAATACGCTCATAGAATGGGCGTACCAAATGATATGGATCCTTTTATTACGTTGTCTTTCATAGCTTTGCCGGTAATTCCTGAGATACGTATAACAACCAATGGACTTTATGATGTTGTCAACAGAAAATGCATAGCATACAATTAAACTTAAAATGATAGTTGCAGAGGAGACGTGATTATGAACAGCAATTATATACCTTTAGGAGATCCTTATATATTACTTAGCTGGGTCAATATGAAATTAAGAGACGAGTGTAAGGATTTGGAACAATTATGTGAAAGATATGGAGTAGAGGAACAAATTATTCGTAATACTATCAGAACTATCGGATATGTTTATGAAAAACAGAAAAATCAGTTTATTGCTGAGGATGCAGCCATAGAGTAATTTGTAATAATTCCTCAGATGTGTTATAGTTTTATAAGACAGATTATATGTCTCCTGATGTTATGTATATCAAAATGGGGACACTGTTTTAAAGGAGTTAGAAACACTATGAGAAATAAACTGATTATTTTTGACTTAGATGGAACTTTAGTAGATACTATTGAAGGCATTGGTTTTTCCATGAATAAAGTACTGGAGAAACATGGGTTTCCTACCCATACGATAGAAGCTTACAGAGGTTTTGTCGGTAATGGCCTTAGAAATCTTGCTAAAACGACTCTTCCCGAGGAGTACAGGGACGAAGAAACGATAGACCTATGCTATAAAGAAATGTTAGATGTATATAGCCAATTTTATTCTAAAGGAATCGCTTTGTACCCGGGAATTGAATCTTTATTAGATAAGCTGACAGAAGAGGGATACACCATTGCAATTAATACAAACAAAGATCAGAGAATAACTGAATACATCGTGGCAGAACTTTTAAGCAAATGGAAGTTTATTAAAGTAATTGGTGATGCAGGAGGCTATCCCAGAAAACCAAATCCTGTTGCAGCTTTAGCTATTGCAACGCAGGGAGGTTTTAAGCCCGATGAATGTATTTATGTTGGCGACAGTGAAGTAGACTATAAGACAGCCATCAATGCAGGAATGAAGTCAGTATTGGTCCTTTGGGGATTTAGAAGCAGGGAAGACCTTATTAAGCTTAATCCAGAAGGTGTCATAGCAACGCCCCATGAAATCTTTAAGATGATAAACCCATAGAATAGTATCTATGGGTTTATTGTATCAGTGTTTTTTATTCATAGCCTGTTGCTTTTGTTTGTGTCTTTGTTCTCCGGCGTAAGGATCCTGAGGTTTATTTTTCTTTTCTTGTTTCATAAATTCTTTAGCCTGGTCAGGAGTAAAACTTGCAAATCCTTTTTCTTTTTCCATCTTTAGGCCTCCATTTAAAATAGTTTTCTTATATATTATTTAAATATTTAACAAAATTATTTATTCAATTTTATTCCATCTTAAAATTTATTCTTCAATGATTAAGATTGAAATTTGGCATATTAGGTCTTTATATGTATAATATAGATAATAAGTTTTATTGAATAGGAATTCTAAAGAATTGTCTATACAATAAAAGTACACAAGCAGTTATAAATACAGAATAAAACTTTTGATATAGATAGGAGAGAATTTATGAAGTTAATATCATGGAATGTCAATGGGCTCCGTGCATGTATGAAAAAAGGTTTTATGGATTTTTTCAATGAAGTTAATGCAGATATTTTTTGTGTTCAGGAAACAAAGCTGCAGGAAGGCCAAATTGATTTAGAATTAGAGGGATATTATCAGTATTGGAACTATGCAGAAAAAAAGGGCTATTCCGGTACTGCTGTTTTTACAAAAATCAAACCGATTAGCGTATCCTATGGAATAGGTATTGAAGAGCATGACAAAGAGGGAAGAGTGATCACTATAGAATTTGATAAATTTTTTTTAGTGACTGTTTATACTCCTAATTCTCAAAGAGGATTGGCAAGATTGGATTATCGTATGGAGTGGGAAGATGCATTTCTTAGTTATTTAAAAAAATTGGAAGAGACAAAGCCAGTTATTTTCTGTGGGGACCTTAATGTAGCCCATAAGGAGATCGATCTTAAAAATCCGAAGTCCAATAGAAATAATGCAGGATTTACGGATCAGGAAAGAAGTAAGTTCGATGCAGTGGTAAATAACGGGTTTATAGATACTTTCAGATATTTTTATCCTGATAAGACTGACGCTTATACATGGTGGTCTTATATGTTTAATGCAAGAGCCAATAATGCTGGATGGCGTATTGACTATTTTTGTGTTTCGGAAAGTTTAAAAGATGAATTGAAAGATGCTATGATCTATTCTGATGTATTAGGTTCGGACCACTGTCCTGTGGGTTTGGAAATATTTTAAGGACGAGATATTATAATCTCGCCCTCTTTTTATTTAATCTTGCATTTCGCCTTGCTTCTCCTTCTTCATAATCCTTTTTTTCCTCATCGGTTTCGGGATAGAGAGGAGGAACCGGCGTGGGTTTTCCTTCTTCGTCCAAAGCCACAAAAGTTAAGTATGCTTTATTGGTTAAAATGAGTTCACCAGTTTTTAAATTTTCCACAAAGACCTTTACTTTGACTTCCATAGAAGTTCTTCCTACCCATGTAAGTTTTGCTTTAAGCATAATTAATTCACCTACTCGAATGGGGCGTCTGAAATCCAGACTGTCCACACAGGCAGTAACAACAGGTTTGAGGCAATGTCTTGTAGCAGCCATCGCCCCGCAGATATCAATCCAGTGCATCATTCTTCCTCCAAGCAAATTGCCAAGTGCATTTGCATCATTAGGAAGTATCATTTCGGTCATTTCAACCATGGATTCGCTAGGTGTTTTTCCCTCCATATAAATTCCTCCTAGGTTAATGTAAAATGATAGTATTATTATGAATTATAAAACTCAAAATATCAAATAAATGAACCATATTTTTATTATATTTTTAAAGAAGCTTATTAAATGGCTCAGTTCGAATGATAACTTCCATATTTTCATTAATGGATTTTTTTAGTTTTTTTTCGATAGCGTCTGTCAGTTCATGAGATTTTAAAAAGCTGGTATCGGGATCTATACATATATGAAGATCGATATACATATCGTCTTCTCTTCCGCGACTTCTGATTTCATGCACATCTTTTACTTCATCAAAAGTCAGGACAATATTCTTTACTTCATTGGGATCAATGATTGCATGATCTAACAGGGGGCCACAGGTTGTTTGAAATATTTCATACGCTGTATGCATGATACAGCAAGAGATAATGATTGATACAACAGGATCAATGACAGATGGAACCCCCAGATGAATACATATGAGTGTAAACAATACACCTGTGGAAATAAAGATATCGCTTCGGGTATGCATGGAATCTGAAATTAAAACAATGTTTTTAAGATTTTTCCCCTGTTTGTGTTCATATACAGTTACAAAAATATTAATAATCAGTGTAAAAACAAGCATAATTAAACTTTCAACAGAGATGGATGGGCTAACAGCAGTTTTTAATCTTAAAAATGCTTCTATCGTTATTTTAAAACTTATAAAGCCAAGCATTCCGGATATAAAAAGACCTGCCAGGTTTTCGAATTTTTTATGTCCATAAGGATGCTCTTCATCTTTTGGTTTTGCGGCAATATGAATTCCTATCAAGCCAACAATATTAGAAGTCCCATCAGTAAAAGAATGAAAACCATCAGCCGTCATACTGGTACTTTTGATGATTTGCCCTGCTGTGATTTTTATGAGAGCCACAGCAATGTTGGCGAACAAAACTGTCCAAAGTACCCTTTTAACTTTTTTTGACGCATTCATATACTTTTCCTCCCGAATTATTGTTCCGTAACCGAAACCTGTGCCTATCCACCCCGTTGTGCAATGACATATGGCCTACTGACATATTATCAATTGAAATTATAATAAACATTATATTAAAAAAGAGATTGTCTTGTATACTCTTTTAAGAAGATTATATCGATTATCAATTGAAAATACTATCCATTCTCTTTTTCTGTATTATCATCAATTGATAAAGTAATTGAATAGTAGGAACGGTTATAGTAAAATAACTTAGTTAAAAGTAAATAGCTGCCAAAAAATTTTAACAATAGGAGGAACTGAAAATGAGGGTGAGTAGTTTTTTGAAATTAGTAGAAATTCAAACTAAAGTTGCAAGTGTCATTCCATTTTTACTTGGAAGTGCTTACGCAGTTTATCGTTTTAATCATTTTAATGCAAAAAACTTTATATTAATGTTTATATCTCTTATAGCCTTTGATATGGCTACAACGGCAATCAACAACTATATAGATTTTAAAAAGGCAAACAAAACTTATGGGTACGGGTATGAATCCCATAATGCGATTGTAAGGGACAAGCTGAAAGAATCCAATGTCGTTATCACAATATTTACTCTTTTGCTTGTAGCCGTATCCGCAGGTTTTATGTTGTACTTAAATACGAATGTCGTTGTCCTTTTACTTGGAATGCTTTCTTTTTTAGTAGGCATTCTCTATACTTTTGGGCCTGTTCCAATATCAAGAATGCCTTTAGGAGAAATATTTTCAGGATTTTTTATGGGATTTGTTATTATATTTATTTCAACCTATATT
>JAAYMW010000019.1 GCA_012521175.1 Candidatus Epulonipiscium sp. | reverse complement strand
GTTAACCAGCAAAGTACAAGAAAATAAATTTATCGTTTTAGATGAATTAAAATTAGATGCAATCAAAACTAAAGAAATGAAAAAGGTTTTAGACAACCTGAAATTAACTAAAGCATTGATTGTAAACGACGATAAAAATGTTGTTTTATCCGCAAGAAATATTCCAGGTGTAAAAACCATCTCTGTAAACAACATTAATGTATACGATATCTTAAAATACGATGCATTTGTTATTTCCAAAGATGTATTGCAAAATATCGAGGAGGTGTATGCATAATGGCAGATTTGAAATACTATGATGTCATTTTAAAACCAGTTATTACTGAAAAAAGTATGAACCAAATGGCAGAAAAGAAATACACCTTCCTTGTACACCCATCAGCAACAAAAACTCAGGTTAAAGATGCTGTAGAAAGAATGTTTGAAGGTGTAAAAGTAGAAAAAGTTAACACAATCAATCAAGATGGAAAAACAAGAAGAAGAGGCATGACCTTCGGTAAAACTGCAAAAACCAAAAAAGCAATCGTTAAATTAACAGCAGAAAGTAAAGATATTGACTTTTTTGAAGGAATGTAGTTAAATAAATCGAAGAAACGCCAGGGAACGTGTAAAGAAGTTGAAAGGAGTGAATACGATGGGTATTAAAAAATACAATCCATATACCCCTTCAAGAAGACATATGACTTCGTCTACCTTCGAAGAAATCACAAAGACCACTCCCGAAAAATCATTAGTGGTATCTTTGAAAAAACATTCAGGTAGAAATAACCAAGGGAAAATTACTGTTCGCCATCGTGGAGGCGGAGTTAGAACAAAATACAGAATCATCGATTTCAAGAGAAATAAGGATGGGGTGCCTGCAAGAGTAGCATCCATCGAATACGATCCAAACAGAACAGCAAATATTGCACTTTTACATTATGCTGACGGTGAAAAAGCATATATATTAGCTCCTAACGGTTTAAAAGTTGGAGATAAAATCATGAATGGTGAAACTGCAGAAATTCGTGTAGGTAATGCGCTTCCATTACAATTTATACCTGTAGGTACAACCATTCATAACATTGAAATGAAACCAGGAAAAGGCGGACAACTTGTTCGTTCTGCAGGAGCTTCTGCGCAATTAATGGCTAAAGAAGGAAAATATGCAACTATTAAATTACCTTCTGGAGAAACAAGATTAATTCCAATTGGTTGTAGAGCTACTATAGGACAAGTAGGAAACCTTGATCATGAACTTATCAATGTAGGTAAGGCAGGTAGAAAACGTCACATGGGTATTCGTCCTACAGTGCGTGGATCTGTAATGAACCCTAACGACCATCCACACGGTGGTGGAGAAGGAAGAGCACCTATCGGACGTCCAGGACCATCTACACCATGGGGTAAACCAGCACTTGGACTTAAGACAAGAAAGAAAAATAAAGCTTCAAATAAATTAATTGTTCGTAGAAGAGGTCAAAAGTAAATTTAGATTTTTATAGCTGTTTAGCTAGAAATCGGAAGGAGGAGCATTTATGGGTCGATCCCTTAAAAAAGGACCTTTTGCAGATGACCATCTGTTAAAAGCAATTGATGCAATGAATAAAAGCGGAGATAAAAAAGTTATAAAAACTTGGTCCCGTCGTTCAACAATTTTCCCACAAATGGTTGGACATACAATTGCTGTTCATGATGGAAGAAAACATGTTCCTGTATACATTACAGAAGACATGGTAGGTCATAAATTAGGAGAATTTGCGTTAACAAGAACTTACAGAGGACATGGAAAAGACGCAGAAAAGAAATCAAAAGTACGTTAATTTTGATGGAAGGAGGGTTGCTTCATGGCTAAAGGACATAGAAGTCAAATCAAAAGAGCGAGAAACGAAAACAAAGATACAAGACCTAAAGCACATGTTAGATATGCAAGAGTATCTGCATCTAAAGCAAAAATTGTTCTTGATACAATAAAAGGTAAGGGAGCAGGAGAAGCATTGGCTATCCTTGCATACACTCCAAGAACTGCTGCAAGAATCATTGAAAAGGTATTAAAATCAGCAGTAGCCAATGCAGAAAACAACCAAGGAATGGATGCTTCCAAATTATATGTAGAAGAAGCATACGCAAACAAAGGACCAAAAATGAAGAGAATCCGCCCAAGAGCGCAAGGAAGGGCATATCGTATAGAGAAACAGACCAGTCATATTTCTATTGTACTCAATGAAAGATAAGGAGGTTAGGTATGGGACAAAAAGTTAATCCCCACGGCTTAAGAGTCGGTATTATTAAAGACTGGAGCGCCAAGTGGTACGCACCAAAGAAGAATTTTGCCGATTTATTGATAGAAGATAATAAGTTAAGAACTTATGTTAAAAATAAATTATATGAGGCTGGAATTTCCAAAGTTGAAATAGAAAGAGCGGCAGAAAGAGTTAAAGTGCATATTCACACCTCCAAACCAGGTATCGTAATTGGTAAAGGGGGAGCTTCTATTGAAAATTTACGTAAAGAACTTCAGAAGCTAACAGAAAACAAAGTTATGATTAACATTGTTGAAGTTAAAAAACCAGAAATTGATGCACAATTAGTAGCAGAAAACGTTGCACTTCAATTAGAAAACCGTATTTCTTTCAGAAGAGCAATGAAACAAGTAATGGGAAGAGCAATGAAAGCTGGCGCGCAAGGAATCAAAGTAGCTTGTTCTGGTCGTTTAGGCGGTGCAGAAATTGCTCGTACAGAACATTATCATGAAGGAACTATTCCTCTACAAACATTAAGAGCGGATATCGACTATGGATTTGCAGAAGCAAATACAACTTATGGTAAGATTGGTGTAAAAGTATGGATTTATAAAGGTGAAATTCTTCCTCAAAAAGCTAAAAAGGAAGGGAGCGATGAATAATGTTAATGCCTAAAAGAGTAAAACGCCGTAAACAATTCCGTGGGCGTATGAAAGGCGAGGCTACCCGTGGTAATAAAATCACTTACGGCGAATTTGGACTTGTAGCAGAAGAACCAAGCTGGATTACTTCCAACCAAATAGAAGCTGCCCGTATCGCTATGACAAGATATATCAAACGTGGCGGTAAAGTTTGGATTAAAATATTCCCTGACAAACCAATTACACAAAAACCAGCAGAAACTCGTATGGGTAAGGGGAAAGGTTCCCCAGAATATTGGGTAGCAGTTGTAAAACCAGGCAGAGTAATGTTTGAACTTGCAGGAGTAGCAGAAGAAACTGCAAGAGAAGCTTTACGTCTTGCAATGCACAAATTGCCAGTAAAATGTAAAATTGTATCACGTGCAGAACAAGAAATGGACGGTGATAGTAGTGAAGAGTAATGCATATTTAGAAGAATTACGCAATAAAACGTCAGATGAATTAAAGTTAGAATTGGTTTCTGCTAAAAAGGAATTATTCAACTTAAGATTTCAAAATGCAACCAATCAATTAAACAATACAGCAAGAATCAGAGAAGTGAGAAAAAACATTGCAAGAATTCAAACAATCATTACACAACGTTCCAACGCATAATGATTGTTACGGAAGGAGGAATTCACTGTGGGAGAAAGAAATCTTCGTAAAACATTAATCGGAAAAGTAGTCAGTGACAAAATGGATAAAACCATAGTTGTAGCTGTTGAGAATAATGTTAAACATCCTTTATACGGGAAAATTGTGAAGAGAACTTATAAATTAAAAGCACATGATGAAAACAATGAATGTAAAATTGGTGATCGTGTAAAAGTGATGGAAACAAGACCACTGTCCAAAGATAAGAGATGGAGATTAGTTTCGATCGTAGAAAAAGCAAAATAATGTCTCGACTCGAAAGGAGGGTATATTATGATTCAACAAGAAAGCAGATTAAACGTTGCAGACAACACTGGAGCAAAAGAACTTTTATGTATCCGAGTATTAGGAGGATCTAAAGTAAGATATGCGAGTGTTGGAGATGTAATCGTTGCTTCGGTTAAAGATGCAACACCCGGTGGTGTTGTTAAGAAAGGTGACGTTGTTAAAGCAGTTGTTGTTAGAACTGTTAAAGAAATTAGAAGACCAGATGGTTCCTACATTAAATTTGATGATAACGCAGCAGTTATTATCAAAGAAGATAAGAACCCAAGGGGAACTCGTATTTTCGGACCTGTTGCAAGAGAATTAAGAGAAAAGAAATATATGAAGATTTTATCCTTGGCACCAGAAGTACTATAAGGAGGTGTTTTGAGTGAAAATTAGACTTAAAAAAGGCGATACAGTTCGTGTAATTACAGGAAAAGACGCCGGAAAAGAAGGCAAGATATTACAAGTTGATCGTGAAAATGGCCGTGTAATCGTAGAAGGCGTTAATATGATTACAAAGCACAAAAAGGCTAATCCTATGGGACAAGGTGGAATTATCCATCAAGAAGGTCCTATCCATGTTTCCAATGTAATGTATGTGCATAACGGAAAGCCTACAAGATTGGGCGTAAAAGTAGTAATGGAAGAAAGAAACGGACGTCAGAAAGCCGTTCGCTATAGAGTAGCTAAATCTACAGGAGAAGTAATTGATTAAGCATCGGAAGGAGGGTAAGCATTGAGTAGAATAAGAGAAATGTACGAAAATGAAATTGTAGATGCAATGATGAAAAAGTTCGGATATAAAAATAGATTGGCAGTACCCAAAATTGAAAAAGTAATCATCAATATGGGAGTTGGAGAAGCAAAAGACAATCCAAAAGTACTTGAAGCTGCAGTAAATGATTTAACTATTATTTCCGGACAAAAACCTATTGTAACAAGAGCGAAAAAGTCTGTGGCAGCATTCAAAATTCGTGAAGGGATGCCTATTGGATGTAAAGTAACACTTCGTGGAGAAAGAATGTATGATTTTATTGATCGTCTAATCAACTTGGCTTTGCCTCGTGTTCGTGACTTTAGAGGAGTTAACCCTGATGCATTTGATGGAAGAGGAAACTATGCATTAGGAATCAAAGAACAGTTGATATTCCCTGAAATAGATTATGATAAGATTGACAAAATTAGAGGTATGGACGTTATCTTTGTTACCACAGCAAACACGGACGAAGAAGCTCGTGAACTGTTGAGATTGTTTGGAATGCCATTTAGAAAGTAAAAAGGAGGGTAACGAATGGCAAAAAAATCAATGATTGTTAAGCAACAACGTAAGCCGAAGTTTTCGACAAGAGCTTATAATCGTTGTAGAATCTGTGGAAGACCTCATGCGTACTTGAGAAAATTCGGTGTATGTCGTATTTGCTTTAGAGAACTAGCATATAAAGGTCAAATTCCAGGCGTTAAGAAAGCTAGCTGGTAAAATAGGGGAAGGAGGTACTTTCAATGACAATGAGTGATCCAATTGCAGATATGCTAACAAGAATCAGAAATGCTAATATCGCAAAACATGATACAGTGGATGTTCCTGCATCAAAAATGAAAAAAGCGATTGCAGATATATTATTAAACGAAGGTTATATCAAAGGATACGAAATCGTTGAAGATGGTGCAAAAGCTACAATTCGTATCACATTAAAATACGGAAAAGATAAAAATGAAAAAGTTATTTCCGGTTTAAAAAGAATTTCTAAACCAGGGCTTAGAGTATTTGCTGGTAAAGACGAGTTACCAAGAGTATTAGGTGGACTTGGTACAGCAATTATCTCTACAAGCAAGGGAGTATTAACTGACAGAGACGCTAGAAAATTAGGCGTTGGTGGAGAAGTTGTTGCATTTATTTGGTAATAAAATATGAATAATGATGAGAGTGTAATAAGCTTAAGGAGGTGCAACCATGTCACGAATTGGTAAATTACCGATTACAATTCCATCAGGAGTAGAAGTAAAAGTTGGAGATGGAAATCTTGTAACCGTAAAAGGACCAAAAGGATCCTTAGAAAGAAAATTACCCGCTGAAATCTCTGTAGCGGTTGAAGATAATCAAGTAGTAGTAACAAGACCAAGCGATCTTAAAAAGCATAGAGCATTACATGGTTTAACAAGAACACTGGTTGCCAATATGGTAGAGGGCGTTACAAATGGTTACTCTAAAGTATTGGAAATTAACGGTGTAGGATACAGAGCGCAAAAACAAGGAAAGAAATTAGTTTTATCTTTAGGATACTCCCATCCAGTTGAAATGGAAGATCCTGAAGGAATTGAAAGTACAGTAGATGGAAATAAAATCATCGTTCGTGGAATCGATAAAGAAAAAGTTGGTCAATATGCAGCTGAAATTCGATTCAAACGTCCTCCAGAACCTTATAAAGGTAAAGGAATCAAATATGCGGACGAAGTGATAAGAAGAAAAGAAGGTAAAACCGGTAAGTAATAGAAAAGGGGTGAAATCCACATGATTCGAAAAGAATCTCGTTCTGAAGTACGTGCTAAGAAACACTTAAAAATACGTAAGAAAATTCATGGCACAACTGAGAGACCAAGATTATGCGTATTTAGAAGTGATAAACATATTTATGCACAAATCATTGATGATGTTAAAGGAACTACATTAGTTGCAGCATCAACTCTGGAAAAAGATATAGCAAGTCAGCTTGAAAAAACCAATAATGTACAAGCAGCTAAAGTAGTTGGTGAAATAGTTGCTCGTAGAGCTTTAGATAAAGGAGTTACTGAAGTGGTATTCGATCGTGGAGGATATATCTATCACGGTAAAGTAAAAGCATTAGCGGATGCAGCTAGAGAAGCTGGATTACAATTCTAGTAAAGGAGGGAAAAAGATGCCTAGAACTAAAGTTGACGTTAGCAATTTGGACTTAAAAGAAAGAGTAGTTACAATAAAAAGGGTTACCAAGGTAGTTAAAGGTGGACGAAACTTCCGATTCTCTGCTTTAGTAGTTGTTGGTGACGAAAATGGCTATGTAGGTGCCGGATTGGGCAAATCAACTGAAATTCCTGATGCAATTAAAAAAGCAATAGAAGATGCAAAGAAAAATTTAATCTATGTTCCAAGAGATAAAAACGATAGTATTCCTCATGAATATATCGGTGAATTCGGCAGTGCAAGAGTATTGTTAAAACCAGCTGCTGAAGGTACTGGAGTAATTGCAGGAGGACCAGCTCGTGCGGTGCTTGAATTAGCAGGAATTCGCAATATTAGAACAAAATCCTTGGGTTCCAATAATAAGAGAAACGTTGTTAATGCAACGATCGAAGCATTAAAGCATCTTAAAAACCCAGAAGACGTTGCAAAGTTACGTGGTAAAACATTAGAAGAACTTCTGGGATAAAGGAGGAATTGCGATGGCTAATAAATTAAAAATTACATTAGTAAAATCCACAATTGGTGCAAGACCAAAGCAAAAGCTCACAGCACAAGCTTTAGGCCTTACAAAAATGCATAAGAGTGTAGAGCATCAGGACAATGCAGCCATTCGTGGAATGATTAATAAAATTTCCCATTTAGTAAAGGTTGAAGAAATATAAGAAGATAAGATTTTAAAGGAGGTGCCAAGATGAACTTAAGTGAGTTAAGACCAGCAGAAGGTTCCAAACAAAACCGATTCAGAAAAGGAAGAGGTCATGCTTCTGGTGCAGGTAAAACCGCAGGAAAGGGACATAAAGGTCAAAAAGCACGTTCAGGCGGTGGAGTAAGACCTGGTTTTGAAGGTGGACAAATGCCTCTTTACAGACGTCTTCCAAAAAGAGGATTTACAAATAGAAACAGCAAAGAAATCATTGCAATCAATGTTGAACGTTTGAATATCTTCGAAGATGGTACAGTAGTTACTGTAGATACTTTAAAAGAAGCAGGAATTATTAAAAATCCAAAAGACGGCGTAAAAATTCTCGGGAATGGAGACCTAACCAAGAAATTAACTGTAATGGTAAATCAGTACAGTAAATCAGCAGTAGAAAAGATCGAAGCTGCCGGTGGAAAAGCAGAGGTGATTTAGGTGCTTAATACCCTTAGAAACGCCTGGAAGATACCTGATTTAAGAAAAAGATTAATCTATACATTGTTGATGCTGCTAGTCATTCGTTTAGGAGCCCATATTCCTGTCCCTGGTGTTAATGCCTCTGCAATTAAGAATTTACTACAACAGCAGGGAGGAGCTTTAGGGCTTTTTGACATGATTTCCGGTGGAGCATTACAAAACATGACTATTTTTGCAATGGGTATTGTTCCTTATATTAATGCATCGATTATTCTTCAATTACTTCAAATTGCTATTCCTAAAATAGAGGAAATAGCTAAAGAAGGCGAAGAAGGAAGAAAGAAAATTGCAAAATACACTAGATATTTGACCGTTGTATTAGCAGCTATTCAAGCGTGGGGATTTACCTTTGCTATGCGTTCGCAAAATATCTTAATTAATCCAAATATATGGTCTTGGATTGTTGCAATACTTTCATTTGTAGCCGGAACTGCTTTCTTAATGTGGGTTGGAGAGCAGATTACCGAAAAAGGGATTGGTAATGGAATCTCTTTAATCATTTTTATAAACATTGTTTCCAGATTACCTGTAGGAATCAATGTACTTCTTAGCTACAAGAACTATATTTTAACAGCAATCTTGGTAATAATCTTTGTGATTATGATTGCTTTTGTTGTTTTGGTACAACAAGGAGAAAGAAGAATTGCTGTTCAGTATGCTAAAAGAACCTCAGGAAGAAAGGTATATGGAGGTCAATCCACTCATATTCCTGTGAAAGTAAACTTAGCAGGAGTTATTCCAATTATCTTCGCTATGTCTTTACTTCAATTCCCTGAGATCGTAACCAACTTCTTTGTAGCGAATCCAACAGGCGTTTGGGGGACAATTTTAGCTTGGCTTCGTTGGACCCATCCCTTTGGAGCAGTGCTCTATGCACTCCTTATCCTTTTCTTCACCTTCTTCTATTCAACGATTACATTTAATCCAGTAGAAGTTGCAAACAATATGAAGAAAAACGGAGGATTCGTTCCAGGAATCAGACCGGGGAAACCAACTGCAGATTATTTAACTAAAGTTGTTAACCAAATTACATTGGTTGGAGCGATTTTCTTAGCGATTATTGCATTAATGCCATTAGCACTACAGGCGATATTTAAGATGAATGTAGGGTTCGGAGGAACTTCATTACTTATCGTAGTAGGTGTAGCGTTGGAAACTGTTAAGCAAATGGAAGCTCAAATGCTAATGAGGCATTACAAAGGCTTTTTAAGCTAAGGCCTGTAAGGAGGAGACCATAATGAGATTGATTATGCTGGGCGCACCGGGAGCTGGCAAAGGAACACAAGCGCAATTTCTTTCCAAGGCATATAATATTCCTCAGATTTCTACTGGGGATATCCTTAGAGCGAATATAAAGAATGAAACAGATTTAGGCAAGAAAGCTAAAGAATATATGGATAAAGGTCTTTTGGTACCAGATGAATTGGTTGTTGAAATTGTAAAAGACCGAATTACCCAGGATGATTGCAAGAATGGTTTTATACTGGACGGATTTCCAAGGACGATTCCACAAGCTAAGGCATTGGATGAAGCTTTGGATCATATGGGTATAAAACTTGATAGAGCGGTAAATGTTCATGTCCCAGATGAAAATATTATTACAAGAATGAGCGGAAGACGTGTATGTCCACAATGTGGCGCTTCATATCACGTTGAGTTTAAAAAACCTGCAGAGGAAAATATCTGTGATGAGTGCGGTTCAAAGTTAATACAGAGGGACGATGACAAAGAAGAAACCGTCAGAAAAAGATTAGAAATTTATCACGAACAAACAAAACCGTTGATTGAATACTATCAAAACAGGGGAATACTTTCAACTGTAGATGGTGTTGGTGAAGTAGAAGTAATAAGTAATCGGATTAAAGAAGCATTGGAAGTGAGTCAATAGTGGGTATAATTATAAAATCTGATGAAGAAATCAAAAAGATTCGCTCAGCAGGTTTGATTTTAGCAAAAACACACGAACTCCTTGCCCATGCACTTAAACCAGGAATTACTACACTGG
>JAAYMW010000205.1 GCA_012521175.1 Candidatus Epulonipiscium sp. | reverse complement strand
TCTTAAGCATTTCTATATATTGCAGTTCTTTCTCTTTCTCAGTTTCTGAATTACATATCAAGAGTTTATAACCATGTTTATACAATTCACTTTCCACATAGAAAACCAGTTTAGAAAAATAAGGGTGCGCAATGGTAGGAATCATCATCCCAACAAGTTGGCTCGATTGTTTTTTAAAATTTCTGGCTACTTCGTTAGGGACATAATCTAATTGTTCAATTGCCCATTTAACCTTTTCACGAGTAGCATCGCTAACAGATTTATTGTTATTAATCACTCTTGATACTGTTCCAACTCCCACACCTGCTAATTTCGCTACGTCTTTTATGCTCGCCATAATATCACCTCTATCTTTTATATCACTATAAAACTTTAAAAACCTATACTCTCATATTTATCATAAAATCTATAAATCGACAACCATAAATCTTAAAGCAGCTTTTTAGCAAAAATTGTTAGATGTTTATACACTTTTTCAATATAAAACCCATATGTCTGAAAATCAAAAGTGGAGGCAGAATTATTTTAATTCGGTCTCCACTTTTTAGTATGATTATTGGTTTTCTTATTCCTTATTTTTGGATTATACTTTAAGATTGTATCTGGCGCTCTCTCATATAACATGTTCTCGTCCATTATGATTCCCAAAGATAACTTGTCATTGTTAATGCTCCCAGTTCACAGGATTTATTGAATACACTAACCTTGTCTTCTTCATCAGAAGCTCCAAGAGTGTATAACAATGGATAAAAATGATCCGGAGTTGGAACTGCATATTTTGCAGCACTGCACATATCATTAAAATTTAAAATATGATTATATTTCTTATTGATAATATTCTCGTATATATACTCATCAAATTCATATGCCCAGTCAAATCCTTTGCTTCCCATATGCCAATCCACTAACCTTAAATTGTGAACGATATTCCCTGTACCAAATATAAGAACCCCTTGTTCTCTTAAACTTTTTAACTCACTGCCGATTTTATAATGGACTTCCGGAGGAGCATATGCATCTACACTGATTTGAAATACGGGTATATCTCTTTCCGGATACATATGAACCAATACGGACCATGTTCCATGGTCAATGCCCCAAGAATTATCATATTCCGTTTCCTTTGAAATGAGTTCCTTTGATACCTTAGCTACTCTCGGAGAGCCCGGTGGATTGTACCTAACTTTATACAGTTCATCAGGAAATCCATACATATCATAAATCATTTTAGGCGATTCCTCATTCATAATTTTTGTGCCTTTTGTAAACCAATGGGCCGATATTGACAGGATGACCTCTGGTTTGGGTATCCTTTTTGCAATACTTTTCCACGTTCTTGAATACTCATTGTCTTCAATAGCATTCATTGGTGATCCATGGCCTACAAAAACAACTGGCATCTTTGGCATACGATCACATATTCCTTTCTTAATATATCTTAAATATACTACCAACATATTCTACTTTTCTTCTTCTAAGTATTTATTCTCCATTAACCAAAAAAATATACCCTCGATACATATCAAGGGCTCTAATTATTAATCTGCAAATGTAGTATGTTTTACTTTCCATTTTTCTAATGCAATACCGAGCCAAAAACCATAAATGCCTAATGTTATAATACAAAGGAGCAACCATTTAATCCAGTTGCCAAATAATCCAATGCCAGTTCCATTGAATTTTAATCTTCTACCCTCTATCACCGTATGGTTGATCTTCCATCCATAAACCATACATAATGCCCAAGGATACGCAATACCAAGAGTAAAGACTGTTAAAAGCCATCCTAATAAAGACCATCCTATAAGAGATAATAAGCCCCCATCAAAATAGGATTCTCCTTGATTAATATTCACTCCTGTATTCATTGCTATTTCTGACATATTACCCCACCTTTCGCATTTTTGTTCCATTATACAATAACTTACAGTGAGGATTCAACAATAATTTTCCAAATCTCTTTACCATTATTAATAAGGAAGCGGATATCCTCATAAAAGAAAAGAATTATCAAGCTTTTGGGGAATTTTTCAAATATAATAACAACCTGTAAAGATAAATTGGGAAGTTACTACGTCCAACTAGATGCTATTCGACATATATTGATAATAAGAATAATAGTAAGTAAAGAGGTGAAATCCTATGGCGTTACAGTTTCCAACATCAGAGCTTACAAAAAAATTTTGTTCTCCAAAACCAACGAGATGCAGCGGAGATCTTGTTAGAATATTGAACTTTAACAAAACGGAAACCTTATGGAAATCAACAGAACCTGCCAAAGGAACCTTTTATTTGAACTTAAATACAGAAATAACGCCTGAAGGGGCATTTGTAATCTTTAATATTAAACAAGGTGATGGAACAATTATCTCAAGAATTATTAAGCGAGGAGCTGCCTATGTCCTCACAGTAGATCAAGCCGTTGAAGCAACTGTTCAGGCAAAAAACGGACCACCGAATCAGTTTGCCTTAGTTGTATTTGCTTATTGTGATCAAAACCTCATAAAAGCAAAAGCAGGAAATTGCTGTTCTCCTCCACTTGAATGTGACGAATTTCTTTTACCAATATTTCAATGGACAACAGAACCTTTATTTACATGGGAAGCCTTCTTTCCTGTCAAAGGAACCCTATTTTTTTACTTCACATCTATATTTGATTTGGCAGATAACCCATCTGCTACAATTAAAGTAGATCGTTTTAATAAACCTACTATTATAAAAACCATTCCTCTGAGTATAAGTAATACAGATAATTATTCTGAAATACCTTTCGTACTGACTGCGGATGAAATCAGAAAAGTGACAATCACTTCTTCTGGAATAGATCCAAATGAGTCATGGGTTAATACAAAATTATGCTATCAGGAAGAAAGCAATACCTTATGTTGTCACGAGCCCTTTAAATGTGAAGATTCCTTTTACTTTTTCCCTCTATCAACCCCTACCCCAGACATAAAAATATGGGAATCTGTTATCCCTGTAAAAGGAACGTATTCCATAGTCAACGGTTTCAATGGGACATTAATGCTAAATATACAGTTTAATAATCAAAAACCATTAGAAAAAACCTTAGTACCGGGAAGAGGTTTTGCAATTACTGCAGAAGATGTTAAAGAGATTACTATAAAAGCAAACCCTTCCTCTACATTAGGATTCATGCTATTTCGATACTGCATACAGGATATGGATCCGGAAAAAGTATGTCAGTCGTTGTGCTGTACCAAACCTTTGCAATGTAATATTGTATGTCAAACGTTCGATAATCCTCAGGGCCAAACAATCCCTTTATGGATTTCTAAAACTCCCGTAGACGGAGAAATACTATTCTCTATAGAAGGCCAACCACAGCAAAGAACAAAATTAATCATCAAACGTTTCAATAAACCAGACATTATAAAAGTTGTTGAAGGAGAAAATATATTTGCAATAAGAACAACGAATATGGAGGGAGTATTTTTCAGGCTGGATAACGGCAACCCTAATAATAATACAGTAGAAACAAATCTCTGCATACAGGAGAAAATATCCCAAAGGAAAAAACCCTTTTGTTGTCCTGAACCAGTAAAATGTGAATTGGATCCTAATCTTCTCATAATAAATACTGTAGAATTACCTTTGAACAGGGACATTGTTTTATGGGAGGCTACTGAACTGATCAAAGGCAATTTTTCGATACGCAATACCTCCCTAGCCGAAGTAGATATGACTGTAAAAATTCGATATAAAGATGGACACATCGATACACGAACACTAAGCCCCTCTGAAGGGTTTATGATAACCGATGAGGGAATCGTATCAGTAAGCGTACGATTTTTCAGTACAATTGCAGAGGCACAAGGTCAGGTAGTCATTGAATCTTGCACACAAAATATTTTAGAAAAAAATAAAAATAATCTTTGCTGTCCTCAACCCCTTATATGCCAGTTTTTATCTACAGAAGCCACAGGTATACCAAGCAATCAGAATTATTTATTGTGGCATGCAGGATTTCCGGTAAAGGCAATGATAGAAATTCTCCAGGATGCCACTGAACCTGCAACACTTATTATCGAACGATACAATGAAAACACAATTACAGAAACCCTTCCCGCTAATAGCTCCAGAATATTGGTTGTAGATCATATCAAAAATGTTTTTATAAATATGAATTCTGAATTAGGAACAGAACGTGTTGTTATGGAAATATGTATGCAGGAAGAACTGCCATTGAAAGGAGATGAAAATCTATGTCACTCCAAGTGTTAACCAAAAATCCTAAATCATGCTGCCCTGCTCCCTTAGAATGTGTAGGTAACTTTTTTATAGTAAGAAGAGGTACGATATGGGAAAGTTATGTGCCGGTTAAAGGAACATTTACCTTTGATGGCAGCCAAAATACCACCACAGCAACCATCAGAATTTATTTGTTTGATGGAAAAATAATTACCCGCAGCCTACTGCCTGGCCAATCCTTTGTATTCACTGGAGATAATATCAGAAGAATTGAGATTTACGTCCCAAACGGCTCCTCAAACATAACATTTAGACATTGCACTCAAGAACTATTGGATTCAAACTGTAAATGGAAAGATAAATGCTGTCCTGAATCTTTACAATGCGAAGCAGCTGTAACATATAATAATATCCCTCTTGATGAAGATTTTCTTCTGTGGGAGTCAACAATTCCTGTCACAGGATCTATTACAATTAATCCTGATGCATTTTCAGGAGGAGAAATAAATGTCATTATTAAGAGATTTAACAAGCCGGACTTAACACAGAAAATTAAACAAGGTATCACTCTGCACACATCAGATATCAAAGCACTCATCATCAATATACCAAGTTCTGTGGCAGAACCTCCAAGCATTTCTGTTGAACTCTGTTTAATCGACCAAGTAAGGGAAAAAGGGAAATGTTAGCTATTTTTCGTTAAATGATAGGATATACCCCACCACAACCACCTCCTATGATAAGCACTGGTCAACAGGAGGTGGGTGTATGTTAAATTTTCGAGAGATTTATTTTACATACATGGATAAATTATTTATAATACAAGTGTAAATCTATTCAACGCCAAAGGAGAGATACTACATGGAAAGAATGGTAGGAACGATCGTAAGAGGTCTTCGTGCCCCAATTGTTCATAAAGGGGATAATATAGCAGAAATCGTCGTAGATACTGTGTTAAGAGCTTCACAGTCTGAATCCTTTTCTGTTCAGGATAAAGATATCGTGGCAATCACTGAATCTATTGTGGCTCGTGCCCAGGGCAATTACGCAAGTATTGACGCTATTGCAAAAGATATTCATTCAAAATTTGGAGACGATACGGTTGGCGTAATATTCCCGATTCTTAGTCGCAATCGCTTTGCCATCTGTCTTAGAGGAATAGCAAAAGGAGCAAAAAAAATTGTCCTGATGTTCAGCTACCCTGCCGATGAAGTTGGCAATCATCTTGTAGATATTGATCTTCTAGACGAAAAAGGAGTAAATCCTTGGACTGATGTATTATCAGAAAAACAATTCAGAGACTTCTTTGGATATAATAAACATACCTTTACCGGTGTAGACTATATCGATTACTATAAATCCCTGGTGGAAGAATACGGTGTAGAATGTGAAATTATATTTTCTAACAACCCTAAAACCATTTTATCCTATACCAAAAGCGTTCTGACTTGTGATATTCATACAAGATTCAGAACAAAACGCATTTTAAAAGCAAATGGTGGAGAAAAAATATATGGACTTGATGATATTTTGTCCACATCCATTGATGGTTCTGGCTATAATGAAAAATATGGTCTTCTGGGTTCAAACAAAGCTACAGAAGAAACCGTAAAACTCTTCCCTCGTGATTGTCAGCCTCTTGTAGAGGACATTCAAATGCTTCTTAAAGAAAAAACCGGAAAAACTGTTGAAGTTATGGTATATGGAGACGGGGCATTCAAAGATCCTGTAGGGAAAATATGGGAGTTGGCTGATCCTGTGGTTTCACCGGGATATACCAAAGGACTGGAAGGAACGCCCAATGAAGTAAAACTTAAATATCTTGCAGACAATAACTTTGCAGGATTAAAAGGAGAAGAACTTAAAAAAGCAATCTCTGAATATATCCAGAATAAACAGGCAAACTTAGTCGGCGCTATGGAATCTCAAGGGACGACGCCCAGAAGATTAACAGATTTAATCGGCTCTCTTTGTGACCTCACTTCAGGAAGCGGAGACAAAGGAACGCCTATTGTATATATTCAAGGTTACTTTGATAATTATGCTAAATAATCTTTAAGAAAAGCCAAAATTCTCCCTCGCTGGTCGAGTGAGAATTTTATTATTGCATAGGAAATTCCTCCGGATTTCCTATGCAATAATAAAATGGAATGAATTTTTCAAAGAGATCATGCCGTATGGGTTGAACTATTATGTAATTCTTCGTGATCATAATGCGAGAATATATTAATATCGTTTCTGTCAAGCTCTATATTATCTTCTGGTATTTTAGAATTTTGCAATCCATTTCTAATATCTTCGAATTTAATCCAAAGATTTTCATTATACTGTCCGTATACATGGGATAATGTAACAGGGGATTTCTCTAAGGTTTTATCACTCCAATAGCTATGTTCCTCATCAATAGAATCTTCAAAATGATCCATAGCAGCCAATAATATATCTTTATTCTCTAAGAAATTTCTGTTTTCCAGCACACAGTATTCTAACGCCCTGTCTATAATATCCGTTTTAGGATTCACTCTTCTTTTATATATTTGGGAATAACTAAAATCTTCTTCTCTATATCTTACTTCATCCTCTATAGTGTCATAGTAACTTTTTTCTAAAATCAATGCAGCTAAGTTAGGGTTAATGCCTTGATTCATTAGTATATCCCGAACCGTATCAAAGTTTCTTATAATTTTACTAAAGAAAAGATTTTCGTTAACAGGATGATCGCATTTGTATGCAAATTCTTCTACAGCAAGTAAAGTCTGCCTGGCTTGCTTGGATAATGAAATATGAAATAATCGTAAATATTCTTCCAAATCAGCAATAACTAAACTCGGTGTAATTTTCATTGCATATCCCTCCATGTTTATTTTTACCTAAATCTTTTCCACATTTTTCATTTTTATTCCATAAATGTTTTAATTGAAGGGATTAATGAATATAGTTTTTCTATCGTTAAAAAACATGATATTTTACATGAAAACGACCTCCTGAGATCAGTGATGATCAACAGGAGGCAGTATATTTAAATGTGGAAATGTGTACAAACTGACACTATTATTTATTCAGAACAGAATCAATTGCCTCACAAGCCTCAGCCACTTTATCCACATCAATATTGGAATAATTGATAATAAAATAATGGGGTTTACTTTTAGCTGGTTCCAGATAGTATTCAGACAAAGCCTTCATTTGAATACCTTTTTTCTTTAATCTGTTTGCGATCTCCTGATCGGATAAATGGGTATGAAGCTTAATCAAAAAATGTAATCCTGAATCATTCTCTATGACTTCACATTTCTTCCCTAATTTGCTTTTAATAATAGTCTCCATAAGCTGCCTTCTTTGCCTTGTATAATAAAGCCTCATTCTATTAATATGTTTTTCAAAATATCCTTTATTAATAAATGCTGCTAAAGTATATTGCTCAAAGTTTGAAACTGTACAAGAATAAAAGGACAGCTGAGCATAAAATTTATTGGCAAGATGAACAGGCAATACCATATAACTAATACGCATTGTGGGGGTAAGGGATTTAGAAAAAGTATTCATATAAATGACCTTTTCGCAAACATCCATACTGAAAAGTGTGGGGATAGGCTTCCCGCTGTATCTGAACTCACTGTCATAATCGTCTTCAATAATATACCTATTGTTTTTTTCATTTGCCCAGGCCAATACTTCATATCTTCTGCTGGCCGGCATAGTAATGCCAGTAGGAAAATGATGATTCGGAGTAATATGGGCCACCTCTGCCTTAGATTGACACAATCCATCTACAGTAATTCCCTTATCATCCATATCTGAAAATTTGCACTCTACATTGTATTGCTTATATATTTGAACAAGTTTCTTATAGCCTGGATTTTCTATACAATAACTTTTATCCTTTCCTAAAAGCTGGATTAATAATCCATATAGGTACTCCGTTCCAGCCCCGATTACAATTTGATTAGGATCAACAAGCATTCCCCTAAAAGATCTCAAATGTTCAGCTATCGCAGCCCTAACTTCAAATTTTCCCCCTGTTGGCGATGCTTCCATCAACTCTTTTTTTCTATTGGATATGGTCTCCCTGGATAATTTCGCCCAAATCGAAAAAGGAAAGTTGTCAGGATTAATTGCATTATTGGATAGATCAATATCATAAGATATCTTTTCTTCTGGCAGCTGAATATCCAATGCGATTCTTGCTTCTTTTGGAATTTTTGACATAATGTCAATATTAGCGACATAGTACCCTTTCTTTGGCAAACTAAATATATACCCTTCACTCATTAACTGATCATATGCGTTTTGAATTGTAATGGTACTAATTCCATTGTTACGGGCAAAAGTCCTTTTAGAGGGAAGTTTTTCTCCTGCTTTTAAATTACCGGCTATAATATCAGATTTGATACATTTATATATGTATTCATAAAGGGGTTCTTTCACATTTTCAAAACTATAAGTTAACATGATAACACCTGCAATCTGGTATGTAAATCTATAGCATTTTAATGATTTTTATATGCTAGATTTATTATATTATCATGATTCTTAAAATTCAAATCTATTTTTTCCTAAAACAAACACCTCCTGTTGATCATAATCAACAGGAGGTGTTTGTAGTCAAAAGGGGAAAAGTGAATCAACAAATCCTCATACATCAAATTAATCTAAAACTAAAGAAGGAGGAGCATATACTCTGGCTTTCATTTCGTTATCTAACATATATAAACCTTTTGAATCACCGGCAAAGAGATCATACTTTTTGATATTATCATCCGCATTTTTTTCTTCTTCTCCCTGCTCCTTTATAAACCAATCCAAAAACTGCATTGTTCTGAAATCATTTATTTTATAAGCAGCTTCATAAATTCTATTAATAGAATCCGTCACAAATCTTTCATGCTCTAAAGATTGTACCAAAGGCTCTCTAAAGTTCTCATACTCTATATTTGGAGCAGCTATTTCTTTTAATACAACTTTTTCACCATTATTTAAAAGATATTTTCTAAATAAGAGTGCATGATCCCGCTCTTCCTGTGCCTGTATGAAAAACCAGTTTTCAAATCCCTCTAAGCCTTGGTCTGCGTAATAGTCTGCCATGTCCATATACAAATAAGCAGAATAAAACTCTTTGTTAATTTGCTCGTTTAATAATTTCACTACTTCTGGATTTAACATTTTCCTCAGCCTCCTATGTTTCTTTTTCCATTCTAAAGAATAGTTTTATGCCTTCACTTCAAAAAAACTCTGGGAATATTTGTATTGAAACTTTTTAATTCAAATAATTTATCACTAAAATTTCTATCTTATACAAATTACTATTCTTTAAATAATATTATAATCAATTTTCTTTGAATTTTCAACAAAATTTATTATTTTACAGAGATTTCGCATCTAATTTCCAGTAAAGC
>JAAYMW010000204.1 GCA_012521175.1 Candidatus Epulonipiscium sp. | reverse complement strand
CTGACCACAAGCAGCATCAATATCACTTCCAAGCTTTCTTCGCACCGTCGTTTGAATTCCATAAGACTGCAATATATCCAAAAAATCTTTTACTGAATTGGATGTACTTTCTTTAAAAATAGATTCTTTAACTGGATTCATAGGAATCAAATTAACATGACAAAGCATTCCTTTTAACTTTTCTCCTAATTCTCGAGCATGTTCTTTTTTGTCATTGACACGATCAATTAACGCATATTCAAAAGTAATTCTTCTGTTGGTCACTTCAATGTAATGACGGCAGGCCACTAGAAGTTCATCAATAGAATATCTTTTTGCAATAGGCATCATTTTCCTTCGAATAGCATCATTAGGTGCATGCAGAGATACTGCCAATGTAATTTGCAGTTTTTTGCCAGCCAAATCATACATTTTATCAACTAAGCCACAAGTCGATAATGTTATATGTCTTTGTCCGATATTTTGCCCTTCTGGGCTATTAATAAGTTCAATAAACAAAAGTATATTATCCAGGTTATCTAACGGTTCTCCGCTGCCCATAATGACTATATTGGATACTTTTTCTTTACTGTCTTTTTGAATTTGATACACCTGTTCCAGCATTTCACCGGCAGTTAAATTTCGAATGAGCCCATCTAAGGTTGAGGCACAAAAAGCACATCCCATTCTACAACCTACCTGAGATGAAATGCATGCTGTATTTCCATAGCTGTAATGCATCAAAACACTTTCTATTATATTATTATCTTTAAGTGCAAACAAGTATTTTGTCGTTTTATCGATATTAGAAGTATATTTCTCTTCGATTTTTAATGTATTCAATTCAAAATGACTTTTTATTTTTTCTCTTAATTCTTTTGAGAGATTCGTCATTTCGTCTATACTGTCTACGTTCTTTTGATGAATCCAATGAAATATTTGAACCCCTCGAAAACTTTTTTCATTAAGTTCTTCCATAAGGACTTTTAACTCATCCATTTTCAATGAAGCAAGATCTCTTTTTTTCATTTATCCTTACCTCTTTCGTTTCAGTCGAGCGATAAAAAAACCGTCACAGCTGTGCACATTTGGAAATAATTGAATATATCCTTTTTCTGATGTATCACAATGAAGCATTTTAGGAATATAAGAATTAATATTATCTAACTCAAAATCAAAATTTTGAATAAACCAATTGATATTATCTATATTTTCTTTTTCTGAAATTGTACATGTACTGTATACCAGAATTCCTCCAGGTTTAACATATTGCGAACATACAGACAGTATTTTTCTTTGAAGGTCGACTAATTCATTTATATCCCTATTGGACTTTTTCCACTTTATATCGGGTTTTTTTCGAATAATGCCAAGTCCGGAACAAGGCGCATCTATCATAACTCTGTCCATCAGTGATATTTTTTCTTTATCTAATAAAGTTGCATCATGGAGTTCTGTTGTAATAATATCGATACCCAGTCTTTTCGCAGAGCTTTCGATTAATTTCAGCTTATGTTCATGAATATCTCTGGCAAAAATCTGACCTTGATTATTCATTAATTCTCCAAAATGGGTTGCTTTTCCCCCTGGAGCTGCACACACGTCAAGAATGCTTTCACCAGGCTTGGGATTAAGAATATGTCCAACTAACATTGAACTTTCATCTTGTACTTGAAATAATCCTTGTTTGAATGAAGCTAATTCGCTGATTGCTGAAGTTTGTGAGATATGTAAGGCTTCCGGCAAAAATGCTCCATTGGATACCTCAATACTCTCTTTAGATAATAACTCTGTCAAAGAATCTTTATTGGTACGTAAAGAATTGCATCGAATGGTAATTTTAGGTGTATCGTTGGATGCAATGCATAATTCTTCTACAAAATCGACAGAATAATATTTTAACCAGTATTTAACAACCCATTTTGGGTAAGAATATTTTACACATAAATACTCAACTGGATTTTTGCTTCGATCAGGATAAGAAATATTATTTATATTTCTTGCAATATTTCTCAAAACTCCATTTACGAAGCCGGATAATCCATCTAGGCCTCTTTTTTTTGCAATTTTTACTGCTTCATTACAAGCAGCTGATACTGGTACTTTTGACATAAATAGAATCTGATAAACTCCCGATCGAAGAATGCTTAAAATCAGCGGCTTCATTTTATTCGTTTTTGTAGTTGAAAACTGATTAATAATATAATCAATATGATTCATATGTCTTATCGTTCCGTTCACTATTTCTGTAATAAAAGCTTTATCCAATGAAGTCAAATAATTATATTCAGAAAAATGTTCTTGAAGGGAGATATTGCTATACGCATTATCATTATTTATGTCAGAAATAATATTTACAGCAATTTCTCTGGGATTTGGTTTTGTCATTTGATTCCTTCCTTTATTTAAAATGTTCTGAGAAGATGATTTTTTTCAGTCATGATACATAAGTTTAAGGCGTTACTAAGTAACGCCTTAAAAGCTTTAATCATCTCTTCGTCCGCCAAATACAGCAATTAAGTGTAATAAGTTAGCTATGGCAACGGCTGCCGATGCAACATAGGTGAGCGCTGCCGCATTCAGTACTTTTTTTGCCGGTACAATTTCATTACCTGCTAAAAATCCTTCATTTTCTAATATTTGAATTGCTCTGCCGGAAGCATTAAATTCAACCGGCAAGGTAATCAATTGAAAAAGAACAACTCCTGAAAACAAAAGTATTCCCAAATTTACTAGGGAAGAAGAAAAAATAAGACCTAACATAATTAAGGGCATCGCCATTCTGGAGCCTATATTTACAACAGGAACAATAGAATTTCTTAAAGTTAAAAACATATATCCCTTGTGGTGTTGGATGGCATGCCCTGCTTCATGGGCAGCTACGCCAATAGCCGCAATACTTTGACTATTATATACGGTGCTTGACAATCTTAAGGTTTTAGTTCTGGGATCATAATGATCTGTTAATCGCCCGGGAATTATTTCAACTTGAACGTCATAAATTCCAGCACGCTGCAATATAGCTCTTGCCACTTCTGCTCCCGTGTAACCTCTTAAAGTTCCAGCTCTCTGGTATTTATTAAAGGTAGTATTTACCTTTGACTGAGCATACATCGTCAATAGTATTGCCGGCATAACAAGAAAAATATATGAGGGTTCAATATACATTCCTGGAAACATATGATCACTCCTTATTATTTGCATCGATATATCTAATTATAACATCCTTAATCGCTTGTACGTTTATAGTCGTATTGATGCAAGGACCATTGGGAAGCTGATTTAAAATACCATAGACAGGTATAGTATCCACATCAAGAATACCATTCACCAGGTCTCTTTCACAGGCGACAGCGATGATATATTTTGGATGAGCTTCCACTACTGCCTTTCTTGCCAAAGTTCCTCCGGTAGCAATAGATATTTTGCATTGGTATTGTTCTTGGAGATGCTTTAAATCAGATGCCCTGCATTTGCCGCATTCTTTGCAAGCTAAAAGGTTTGACGTAATTTTGATGCTGCATTGTGAATTTTGTACACAATGAGGTATTAAAATTAGTATATCCTTAGAATTTCCCTTTAAATTCATTGATTCAACAAAAATATTATTCATGTGAATAAAAAATTGATTGACGATACTTTTATCACCATGAAAAAAATTAACTACTGTCAAAATCAGAGGATACATCCTCTTAAGCATAGCAAGCAGAAACTTGGGAGAAAATACAAAAACCTTTCCTTTTTTATAAAGCGCAACAAGGAAAAAAATATTGAAATGAATAAACTTCCTGCTATTAGAAATAAAAAAGTTAATAATGAAAATAACAGCTTATAAAAATAAATCGGAATATATGTATAGGCAGCGAATAAAACAATAAAAATACCTAAGAAAGAAATTGTAGTTGCTGCAAGAATTTTAGTAAATTGTTTTACCCATACGTCCACAGAAATCTCCTAAAAATGGGAACCTAAAATAGTATTTTGCTCTATATCATGACCTCTTAAATATTCTTCCACTGTCATTCTTTTCCCATTTGGTGCTTGTATTTCAGTAATAAGCAGGCTGGAATCGCCCGTTTTAACTACTAAACCTTTATTTTTAATAATTTCTACAATTTCTCCTGTGGTATTATGTTCATATGTTTTATTATAAACCTCTGCTTTCCATATTTTTATCATTAAATCTTTATAAAATGTGTAGGCACTGGGCCAAGGAGATAATCCTCTTATCAAATTAATAATTTTGCAGGAAGGCTGAGACCAGTCTATTAAACCATTCTCTTTTTTTAGCATAGGTGCATATGTAGCTTCATTTTCATCTTGTTTTTCCCGTTTTATATTTCCTCTAATCAACTCATCCAATGTCTCTTTTAGAAGTTCCGCACCAACAGGCGCCATGATGTCATGAAGATCTTCTGCTGTATATTCTGGTTCAATGGGAATTTCTCTCTTTAAAATCATATCTCCTGTGTCCATTCCTTCGTCCATAAACATTGTTGTTACACCAGTAATCTTTTCACCGTTTATAATTGCCCATTGAATGGGCGCTGCTCCACGATATTTAGGAAGCAAAGATCCATGAACATTGATGCATCCGTATGTCGGAATATCTAAAATCTCTTTAGGAAGAATTTGACCAAAAGCGATCACAACAATTAAATCCGGTGCAATAGAGCGCAGGGTTTCAATAAATTCAGGATTTCTAACTCTCTCAGGTTGAAATACAGGAATATCATATTTCACTGCCAATTCTTTTACTGGAGGAGCCACCATTTTTTTACCTCTTCCCTTAGGTCTGTCGGGTTGAGTTACAACAGCAGCTATATAGTATTTTTCATCAATTAATTTTTGCAGAGATGGAACAGCAAAATCTGGTGTTCCCATAAAAACTACTTTCATCTTTTTCCTCCTTATCATTATTCATTTATATAGCGAATAACTTTATCTGTAAAGAGTATTCCATTCAAATGATCAATTTCATGACAAAAGGCTACTGCAAGAAGACCTTCACCTTCTAAAATAATTTCTTCTCCATGTCTGTTTAGAGCTTTTACTTTTACTTTTTCCGGGCGTTTTACTTCTCCAGATACCCCCGGAATGCTTAAGCAACCTTCAGCGCAAACTTGTTCTCCCTCTTCTTCGATAATTTCTGGATTAATTAATTCAATAATTCCATCACCTACATCAATGACAACAATTCTTTTTAAAATACCTATCTGAGGTGCAGCCAAACCCACTCCATCCGCTGCATACATTGTTTCTGCCATATCGTCCAACAAGGTTAATATCGAGGGAGTAATTTCTTTGACTATCTTAGATTTCTTTCTTAATATTTCGTCCCCATCTTTTCTTATTTGTCTTAATGCCATCACATTTCCTCCTTATTTTTTTCTTCCAACTTCTATTTCAGTACATGATCAATGGATCAATATCCGTTTGAATTTGTATTTCCTGATCGTTTAAAATGCCTTTAAATTTGTTAATACAATAAAGTCCATACTTCATTAAAAGATCCCTATCATCACATTTTACAATAATCCTCCATCGGTATTTGTTTTTTATCTTCGATAAAATTGCAGGAACTGGTCCAAACAATTCAAATTTTTTCTTCTTATTCAAGTATTTCATGATTTCTATAAGCTTATAAGCACTAGAAATGACATTTTTTTCATTTGTTCCTGTAATAAGAATTAAGAAAATATGGGTAAATGGAGGATAATTGAGTTGTTTTCGAAGTTCTATTTCCTTTCGATAAAAAGACACATAGTCATGATCTTTTGCTGTTTCAATGCTATAATGGCTTGGATCATAGGTTTGTACTAAAACTCTTCCTGGAAGTTCTCCTCTTCCAGCTCTTCCACTTACCTGCGTAATAAGCTGAAAAGTTCTTTCAGCAGAGCGAAAATCTTGGAGATGAAGCGTTAAATCTGCAGCCAATATTCCAACTAACGTTACATTAGGGAAATCATGGCCTTTCGCAATCATCTGAGTACCTATCAGAATATCTGCCTTCTGCGATTTAAATTGATCTAATATTCTTTCATATCCATATTTACCCTTTGTCGTATCTAAGTCCATCCTTAATACTGTAGCATTGGGAAAATGTTTTTTAACTTCGCTCTCCACTCTTTCTGTTCCCACGCCAAAATATCTTATATGGGATGATCCACACTGGGGACAGGTTGACGGAACTTTCATCTTATCTCCACAATAATGACATTGGATAGAACGATTGTATGCATGATATGTGTACGAGATGCTACAATTCTTGCATTTCAACACATAACCACATTTTCTGCAGGAAACAAAATTTGAAAATCCTCTTCTATTCAAAAATAATATGGTTTGCTCTTTATTCTTAAGATTTTTTTCAATTTCTTCTTGAAGAGCAACACTAAAGATAGATCTGTTCCCTAATTCCAGTTCCTTTCTCATATCAATGATTTCTATTGATGGAAGCTTACTGTCATTCGCACGATGACTTAAAGTCAGGAGCTCTGCCTTCCCTTGTTCACACTCAAAATACGAATCTAAAGATGGGGTTGCAGAAGCTACTACACATATACCTCCAACCATTTCACATCTTTTTCTGGCAATATCTCGAGCATGAAATTTAGGAGACGTTTCCGATTTATAGGTATTCTCATGTTCTTCATCCAGGATAATAAGCTTTAAAGATGAAAAAGGCGTAAATACAGCCGATCTTGGTCCAATCATAACTAAAACTTTACCTTCTTTTGCCTTCTTCCACTGATCATATCTTTCCCTTAACGAAAGTTTACTGTGGGTAACTGCTACTTTATCTCCAAAACGGCCTTTAAATCTTTCAACAGTTTGAGGGGTCAATGAAATCTCAGGAACAAGTACAATAGATTGAGCACCTCTTTTAATAACTTCATCAATTAATTGAAGATATACTTCCGTTTTACCACTTCCTGTGATTCCATGAATCAGAAAAGAATCTCCTTTTCCATTATCTAATTTATTCGTTATATATTGTATCACATTTTTTTGTTCTTGAGTAGGAAGAAAGGGCTTTGTTACTTTAAAATCCATATGACTGTAAGGATCTCTATGGACTTCTACTTCATCTATCTGAACAATATTTTTATTTAACAAAGATTGTATTGAAGAATTCGAAACCTGAAGAACTTTTTTTAATTCGTTTACGGGTATCCAATCATTCATCATAAGCATGGACAATATTCTTGCTTGTGCATGATAATTTTTCTTGCTTTGATAAGATTCTATAATCTCTTCTAACTCTTCCAACGCCAAATCTTTATTGATAGAGATATACTTAACAGTATAACTTAATTCTTTGATATTCTCTTTTTCTTGTTGATCAATGATTCCTTCTTTAATGAGTTTTTTAATATATTTACTTGATTCCTTCCCAAATATGTCGTAGACATCCTCTAAAAGAACGTATTTTTGCTTATTCAATAAGAATAAAATTATTTTCTCTTCAACTTCGTTTCTTCCTTTAAAATCCAATGCATTAGTATTTCTTAATTCAGGCGATATTCTCACAAAATATTCATTTTTTATTTTCATACTGGATGGCATGATACAACGAAGACAATCTATCATTCTACAACCATAATACTCTTTCATCCATTGTGCTAATTCAAGCAAATGCACATCAAAAAGTGGATAGGGATCTACTATAGCGTAGATTTCTTTTAACTTATGGTCATCGATAGTCGTTGCATTACAGACTCCAACAATAAAACCTTCTATTTTTTTATTGCCTTTTCCAAAAGGAACCATCACCCTTAATCCTATGTCAATCTCATTTTCCATATTTTTAGGGACAATATAGTGGAATACTTTGTCGAGACTTTCATGAGAAATTCCTATAATCACTTCTACAATCATTTTTTCACCCTTTACTTTAACAAAAACACCCTTATGGGTGTTTCATTAAATCCAGCACTTCATCTAATATTTTATGAGCCAACTCTATTTTACTCATAAGAGGAAGAACTTTTTTCTCACCGGACTTTTTCAAAATTTCAACTTGGTTTGTGTCATGTCCAAATCCAACTTTGTCCTTTAATATATTATTGATGCAAATCATATCAAGATTCTTTTTTTCTAATTTTTCTTTTCCATATATTATTTCATGATCACTTTCTGCCGCAAATCCTACCAATATTTGATCATCTTTTCTCTTTCCCAATTCTTTTAATATATCAGGATTAGAAACAAATTCTATCGACATGGTTTCGTCACTTTTTTTAATTTTCGAAGGCATTACTATTTTAGGCTTATAATCACTAGGAGCAGCAGCTTTAATAACAACATCACACATATTAAAGTTTTCTAATACCCTGTTGTACATTTCTTCTGTCGTTGTGACATGGATTACGTTGCAGTTTTTTGGAGGCGTCAAATGCGTTGGTCCGGTAATCAAAGTAACATTCGCACCTCTTTTTACAGCTGCTTCTGCGATTGCATAGCCCATTTTCCCTGTACTGTAATTACTGATATATCTTACAGGGTCAATGGCTTCTCTTGTTGGCCCTGCAGTAACCAATAGATTCTTACCTTTATAGTCCATTTGCGTTGAATTAAGAATTTGTATTACATTTTCAACAATTCTATCAATGTCTGCCAATTTACCTATTCCTACATCCCCACAGGCTAATCTTCCTTCATCAGGATTGATAAAATAATAGTCTAATTCTTTTAAAAAGCTTATGTTTTTTTGAACAATTTTATTTTGATACATAGCTGTATTCATTGCAGGGGCAAAAACTACAGGAGCTTTCGTAGCCATAATGGTCGTAGAAAGCATATCATCAGCTATGCCATTGGCTACTTTACCGATTATATTGGCTGTTGCGGGAGCAATTAAAAATAAATCTGCTTTCTGAGCTATGGAAATATGTTCAATATCCCAAGTAGAAGGCCTTTCAAACATATCTGTTACAACCGGTTGATTGGTGAGAGACTGAAATACTAAGGGTCTAACAAATTCTTGAGCAGATTTAGTCATTACGACTTGAACATTAATGTTCAACTTGATCAGGCGACTGGCTATCTCACAAGCCTTATATGCCGCAATTCCGCCTGTAACGCCTAAGATTACCGTTTTTTTATTCATATCTATCTCTCCTTGAAAATCTTTTCCATTGTAACCATGATGACTCTTAAGAAGAAAATCGCCCGTTGGGGCGATTTTACCATCTTATCGTTCACTATCATTTTATCGTTCATTATCATTATATTGATCATTGTCCATTACTTCAGCACTTTCATCTGAATTTTCACTATTCACTGCATTCATCTCTTGATTGGCTTTATTTTTAATAACAACTTTTCCTTGATATAATTCTTCAACCGCAATTGAAACCGGCTTATTTACTTTTGTATTTACTAAAACTGGATCGCCATCTATAATCTGACGCGCTCTCTTCGCAGTTGCAATAACTATTGAATAACGGCTAGAAACAATAGGTTTATCTTCATCAGAACTACTCTGATTTAATTTTTCCATTAATTGACTATAAGATGGTTGAAGCATTAAAATCTCTCCTTTTTAATTTTCTCAATTAAATCTAAATTTCTGATTGCTTTCATATGTTCTGCTTCCACAATAGTATAAATCTTTTTTACGGCATCATCTATAGAATCATTGACTACTAAATAGTCATATTTCTTAATCATATTTAATTCTTCCAAAGCTCTTTTAAGACGTTTTTCAATAATTTCTTCCTTCTCCGTACCACGACCGACAAGTCTGTTTCTAAGCTCTGTTAAAGTGGGTGGAACAATAAAAATCAAGACAGCCTCAGGATTTAACTCTTTTACTTTAAGGGCACCCTGCACTTCTATCTCCAATATAACATCTTTTCCTTCACTCTGTACTTGTTCAACATAAGCTTTAGGGGTACCATAATAATTATCGCAGAATTCTGCCCACTCTATCAATTCTCCCCTATGTATCATCTCTTCAAACTCTTGTTTGGATTTGAAAAAATAATGAATTCCTTCTTTTTCTCCTGCTCTTGGAGAACGAGTAGTTACTGAGATGGATAAAGCATACCTGTCATGTTTAATCATTTCTTTTACAATTGTGCCCTTCCCTGATCCTGATGGTCCAGAAATAATAACAATTATCCCCTTATTATTATTCATCTTTAATCCCCTTTATTATTCGTCGATTTCATCATGTATATTATCTTGTTCTTTAAAAGACAGTCTATGGGCTACTGTTTCAGGTTGTACTGCAGATAAAATAATATGATCACTATCTGTGATAATTACGGCCCTAGTTCTTCTGCCATATGTAGCATCAATTAACATTCCTCTTTCTCTTGCTTCTTGTATCACACGCTTAATAGGTGCTGATTCAGGGCTTACAATGGCTACTAACCTATTTGCAGAAACAATATTTCCAAACCCAATATTTATCAGTTTTATGCCCATCATACTCCTCCTTAGTTTATTCAAGATTTTGTATCTGTTCTCGTATTTTTTCTATTTCACTCTTTAACTCTACAACCGAATGCGTAATCTGAAGATCGTTAGCTTTAGACCCTATAGTATTAACCTCACGATTCATTTCTTGAGCTAGGAAATCTAATTTTCTGCCTACTACATCTTCAGTGGTTAGGATATCTCTAAGTTGAGTAATATGACTGTCTAAGCGAACAATTTCCTCGTCGATGCTACATTTATCTGCAAATAGTGCAACTTCTAATGCAATTCTATTTTCATCCAAAGTATGGTTAGGAAGAATTTCCTGAAGCCTTTTTTCTAATTTAACTTTATAATCTTGTACCAAATAAGGACTTCTCTCTTTTATAGCTGATAAGTGTTCTTCCAGTTTCATAGATTTTTCTAAAAGATCTTTTTGGAGCTTATAACCTTCTTTTTCACGCATTAAAATAAAAGCGTTAAAAGCTTCAATGAGGGCTTTTTCTAGTAAGCTCCACAAAAAATCCTTATCATCTTCTTTTTTATTAATGGTTATTACATCTGGAAATTTAGCAATGAGTGATACAGAAATATCATCAATGACATCGTGTTTTTCTTTGATTGTTTTTAAAACTTTAATGTATGCATTTGCTAAAGATTCATTTAACGATATTTCATAATCATCCTCAGCAGTGCTTTCAAATGTAATAAAAACATCAATTTTTCCTCTGGAAATTTTATCCTTTAAAAAGTTCTTAACATTTTCTTCTAAGTAGTTCATGGTTCTAGGCATACGAATATTAATATCGCTGTAGCGATGATTGACAGAGCGAATTTCAACAGTAAATTTTTTCCCATTAAGAACAGCTTCTCCTAGACCATACCCTGTCATACTACGAATCATGATTTTCAACTCATTTCTTAAAAACTTTCATTTCTTCTATTTTTGTATTATATCGCACGATTTTATGTAAGTCAATAAATAGGGATAGCGTCAAGATACTATGGGTTTTAAAAGCAAGAATATCCCTCTGCATATCAT
>JAAYMW010000203.1 GCA_012521175.1 Candidatus Epulonipiscium sp. | reverse complement strand
TATATTCCTCATAATAAGACACTATTTTTCTAAATTGTTCCGAAGGCAAAGTCATAGAATTATAGTAAGACAACTCGATTAAATCATTTTTAATAAGACCGATTTCATTTTCTAAATCATTAAAAAACTCTTGCTCATCCTGGTACTCTACTTCCAGCTTCTCTACAATCTGCTTTAAAACCTGCCGTTTTTCATCTTCTTTAAGCACTTGATCTATATGATATCCATAGACACTTCTAAGGATTCTAAAAAACACAGAATGAAAAGTTCCAAAGAATATGCCTTGATTTCTAGCTGTATTTATATCTTGCATATTGTAAAATCTTTGCTTCATTTCTTCTGCAGCAGCTTTTGTAAAACTAATCACCAAAATACTTCTGGGATCTAAGGCATAATAACTTAATAATGCTTTTGCCCTGGGGTGATTGATATCTTCTTTTAATATATCAATATCTTCTTTTGTAATCCCTTCTGGCACTTTATGCGACTTATAAACAATCCCATAAGATATAAGATAGTGCAGCCTGTGCATAATCACATGGGTTTTCCCGGATCCTGGTCCTGCAATAACCATCTGAGGGCCCTCACCTGTTAACACCGCTTTTCTTTGATTTTCGTTTAAATGTTCATAAGTTTTTTCTATTATGTTGTCCCTTATTTTTAGAAATTCCTCAATCACTTCTGCTTTAAACATAGTATCTCCTAATGTCTTTATGATTAATGTTTATGACTTCTTTTTTTGTACCATAGATTTAATAAAATTGCAGCTACTGAAGCTCCTATAGCATCTGCTATTAAATCTTGTATATCTGGAACCCTGGTAGGGGTAAAATACTGATGAAATTCATCCGTAACTCCATACAATATAGATAAAACAATAATGATATAAAGGACTTTAGGGTGCTTTACTTTCCTATACAGTGCAATATAATAGGTAATGGCCAAAATAAAGTACGCTACAAAATGTCCCCAGTTAAAATCAGAAAAAAAAGGAAATGCACTTTGTAAATCACTCCCAGTCATTGAGGACAAAATAAAAATAACAATCATCCAAACTATGGATGGAATCCAAAATATAAGCTCTTTTTTCTTCATAGTCATCTCTCCTTGGGAAACATTATACCATAGGAGAAATGGACTTTGTATATGAATATATTGTTCTCGCCTGTGAAGCAATTGAATTTATCTATCCTTGATAATTTTTAAACAAAAAATAAGATTTATAATCCTTTGTCATAGACTTTATGGAAAAAATATACTATAATAAGCGCAGAAAATAAATATTAAGGAAGGTTATTTATGAAAATCCCATTTTTCCTGAGTCTTTTTATTCTTTTTATTGTATTTTATAATATTAAATTACGTAAAGTAAGTAAAGAAATCACAAATTCCAGAAAGAACTTTTTGGAAAAAGAGCGGGAAGCCATGTTTGTGCGTAAAAAATCCCTGGATAACCTGGAGTATATTTCAGTATCTTTAGAGGATCTTCCTGTTTTAAAAGAGGAAGAATTATTTTCTGATGCTGAAAAACAGGCATACCACCATCAAAAATCTGCATTCACTTTAGCTTCAAAGCCAATGCTCAATTTAAGCGGTATAAGCAATACAGATTTAAAATTTCAATATGGTCCTGCAAATTTAGAAACCTTAATGAACTACGAACACAACTATGAAAATCTTCTAAATGCCTTATTAAATTGGGGAAAATATTTAAAGGAGGCCAATCGAATAGAAGATGCTATAGCAGTTCTTGAAAAAGCTGTTTTGATCGGCTCAGATTTAAGTCAAAATTACATTTTATTATCTGATTTATATAATGAAACCAAGCAAAAAGATAAATTGTTAAAGTTAAAAGAATTGATAGAAAATCGCCAAAAACAAAATCCTATATTAAAAAAAGTTCTTCAGCATATCGAACATATATTAAATATGTAAAAGAATAGGAGCGTTCTTATGAATATTGGAATTTTTACCGATACCTATTATCCACAAATTAATGGTGTTGTGACGTCTATTCGTACTTTGGAAAAAGAACTGAATAAGCGAGGCCACAAAGTATATATATTTACTACTTCAAACCCTAATTCAAAGAGAGCTCTTCCCAGAGTTTTCAGACTTCCCAGTATGCCTTTTATTTTTCTTCCTTCTCATAGAGTAGGTGTATTATATTCTCCGAAAGCAGTAAAAATTGTAAAACAACTTGATTTAGACATTATCCATACTCAAACCGAATTTTCTCTGGGGTTGTTTGGTAAAATGATGTCAAAACAACTGGGGATCCCTATCGTACATACTTACCATACAATGTATGAAGACTATGTCCATTATATTTCCAAAGGGAAATTAACCGAATTTACTCCAAAAATGGCTCGTACATTAAGCCGTCTGTTCTGCAACAGATGCGATACAGTAATAGCGCCAACAAATAAAGTAAAAGAACTCCTCATGGAATACGGCGTTAAAAAACCCATTGAAGTGGTTCCCACAGGTATCAACCTAGAACCTTTTAGAAAAGAAAATTATACGAAAGAAGAAATCATAGAACTCAGAAAACAATTTGGAATACAAGAATCTGATCCAGTAGTATTGTTTATCGGCAGAGTGGCAAAAGAGAAAAGCATTGATGTAGTGATTCGTCAAATGCCTGCATTACTACAAAAACTTCCTAATGCCAAATTCTTAATTGTAGGAAACGGTCCTGTAAAAAAAGACTTAGAAGAATTATGTAAAGAGCTTAATGTTGAAAACTCGGTTATCTTTGCCGGAGAACAGCCCTGGGATATTATAGGAAAATTTTATCAGGCAGGAGATGTCTTTGTCAGTGCTTCTGTAACAGAAACCCAAGGACTGACCTTTGCCGAGGCTATGGCGGCTAAAATGCCTGTGGTCGCAAAGCAAGACAAAAGTATAGAAGGCATTATACAAGATCACATTAACGGAAGGGTCTTTACTGAAGATGAAGAATTGGCAAACATTCTTTTTGAATTATTGACTCAAAAAGAAGTTTCTATACAGTTGGCTGAAAATGCAGCTGCAATGGTTGAACCTCTTTCCTCCACCCATTTTGGAGAAAGCATTGAAAGAATTTATCAATCATTAATAAATTAGGGAAGCATTCTATCAATGCTTCCCTAATTTAATGTTGTTTTGTATTTTGCGACGTTGTTTAAATGTTCTTCATAAGTTTCTGCGAAAAGATGCTTTTTACTTCCATACGCACTTAAAACATAGTAAAAATACGAGTGCATATCGGGGTTTAAGGCTGCTTCAATGGAAGCCTCTCTTGGGGTACAAATAGGCCCAGGGGGAAGCCCTTCGATGATGTATGTATTATATGGGGAATCAATTTTTAAATCCTCATAGGTCAGTCTGGATTTATGTGTTCCTAAAGCATAAATTACAGTAGCATCAATTTGAAGTTTCATATTCTTTTTTAACCGGTTATAAATCACTCCGGCAATAACCGGCCTTTCACTGTCTTCTGCTGCTTCTTTCTCTATCATAGAGGCAATCGTTATAATTTCTTTAGAGGTTCGTCCTAAAGTTATAAATCTGTTGGCTTCAGTTTCACTCCAATCTTCGTAGGGTTTTAAGAGAATAGACAATATTTCCTTCGGTGTTGAAGGTATGGGAATAGAATATTCCCCTTCAAATACCAGGCCTTCCAGATTCATTCGACATTGTCTAAGATATGAAAAAAAATCATCTCTGGAGATCACTCCACATTGCTCTAACTTTTGGCTGATTATTTCAACGGTATCCCCTGGAGATACCGTCACTGTAATTGTATCACTTAGGATTTCCTCCTGAAGTTTAGGAACAATTCTAAAGGTCTTCTTAGAAACCGTTGGCGTATCCAGTGTAAGCAGCTGATAAACTTGATAACCCGATATACATGCAAATCCTATTGCCAGTATAGAACACCCCAGCATCAGCCATAGGTAATAGTTAATGACCCATTTCTTAATGATTTCCATCATTTCACCCACTATTTCTTTGAATGCATTTGTGTTTCATTTATTATTATTCTTCATTTACCTTAATTTTCCTTTTACTTTTTCTAAATTCCGTTATCCCCATATAAAAAAGAAAAAAACCAAATAACCTCCTTAGCAATACAGCATCTAAAGAAATAGCCACAAATGAACCAATCACGGCACCTATAACGCCGCCTCCGATTAAAAACCACAGCAATTCTTTCCTGATTCTTTTATTGCGTATGTGAATGACCAGAGCTGCAATGGCTGTTGGAATAAAATAAATTAAATTGATGCTTTGAGCATTATGTTGGTTCATTCCTACAAAAATTGTCAAAGCGGGAATTAAAACCGTTCCTCCTCCAATCCCCATTCCACTTATAAGTCCTGACAGTAAGCCTATAATCAATAAAATCATCCCATAATCATCCTTATCGAAGCAGCAATCATAAATAGTCCGAAAATTTTATGAAGCCATTGGGGAGATATTCTGCTTAATAATTTTGCTCCCAGTATTCCACCACCCACTCCCCCTATAGCAACATAAAGTATCGATTTCCAGTCCAGTTCCTGGTGTCTAATATAGATAAAGGTACTCATAACAGATAAAGGCAAAATCACTGCAATAGCCGTTGCATGGGATTCATGTTCTTCAACCTTTAAAATCCTTTCCATGGCAGGAACTACAATGGTGCCTCCTCCTGCTCCAAAAAGGCCATTCGTTAAACCAGTAATAAAACCTACCAAACTGATTTTCAATGTGTTTTTAATCAAAAGGCTTTCCTCCAATTAACTTTTATACTTACTTTCTCCTATTTGGTATGATTTCATTACACAAAATTTTAAAATATCATGGGGATAATTTACCTGTCAGAAACCACATTCATTCTCTCTTCTAACCCATACTGACAATATGGGAGAAGAAAACACTTTTCACATTTAGGATTTCTCGCCGTACATATAGCCCTTCCATGGGCAATAATCTGAGTATTATATCGAATCCAATGATTCTTAGGAAGAATTTTCATTAAGTCAAATTCAATTTTTACAGGATCCGTAAATTTGGTAAGACCCAATCTATAGGAAACTCTTTTTACATGGGTATCGACTACAATACTGGGAATACCATATATATTTCCCAAAATAACATTGGCCGTTTTTCTTCCAACCCCTGCTAATTGAGTGAGTTCTTCAATCGTTTTTGGTACTTCTCCATTGTATTTTTCCAGTAGTGTCCGGGTGCAAAGAATAATATTTTTTGCTTTATTTCTATAAAATCCGGTGGATTTTATGTCCTGCTCCAATTCCTCTAAATCAGCCTCAGCAAAATCTGAAACGGATTGATATTTCTTAAATAAATCTTTAGTGACCATATTCACCCTGTCATCGGTACACTGAGCACTTAATATAGTAGCAATCAAAAGCTGCCAGGGCGTTTCATAGTTTAAATAACATTTGGTATCTTTCGGATAATATTCATCTAAAAGTTCTAAAATTTTTTTTACTTTTGTTTTTATCTCCATAAAAATTCACCTCATTACTTTTGGGAAATAATTTATAAATTTCCATATTATTTCCTGGGAAATTATATCTTTATTTGGGAAATATTGTTTATTGGATTATTACTTTGTAAAACGCAGCATGTCCTAAGATTTGATTTTTTGAGTAATAATCAAACAAGATCGCTGTAGGTTTCTTATCTATTTTTAGAGATTCTTCTCCTCTTCCGATACTTTTAATCCATTCTATAAAATCAACGGGAAATACCTCTAAATGAACCATACGGCTAATCTGTTTTGATGAATATTCTATTAATTTAGGCAAATAACATTTGATATTCTCTTCATTTCGATAAAAATCCCTTATTTGAGATTTGTACATTTCTTCGCTGGAATCCATCCATTCCGGCAATTTTTTAGCCTTCTCGTGTAAATATATATCAAATTTCAACAACTCTTTGAGGACTTCTGCCTCTTCTTTTACTTTTTCTTTAAAAAACTCTAATAAAATGGTATAGAGTTGAATTTTATTGTGCTGAATATGATGATACCCCTTTCTTTCCCAATAATCTGCCAAAGCTTCATAAAAATCGAAGGGCGTATCAAAAAAGTGGGTGATATATCTGATACTGTAATAAAAACGACCAGAATTATAATATTTTTCTACCATTTCTTCAATCATTTTAAGTTTGAGCATTTCCCCATAATTTAACTCTTTAGTAAATAGAATCTCGTAAGGGGCTTTATTTTTATAAACCAGGCCATATTTTTCCTCGTTTATTCTCATTCCGGAGCCTTTTAAAACTTTTAGAAATCCTAGTTGAAGCTGCTCTGGGAATAAATGATAGACATCATTAAAAGAATTTCTAAAAGAAGCATAATCTTCTCCGGGCAGCCCCGCAATCAAATCTAAATGCTGATGGATATTCTGAGCTTTCTTTATATGCGTTACAACTGTTTTTAACCGTACAAAATCCATCTTTCGATTGATGATTTTTAAAACTTCCTCATTGGTCGTCTGAACACCTATTTCAAATTGAAACAATCCCGGTCTTGCCTTGGATAAAAACGCAATAGTCTCATCATCTAAAAGATCCCCTGAAATCTCAAAATGAAAATTGGTTGTTCCATTGTCATGCTCCATTAAATAATTCCATATTGCCCATGCATGTTTTTTATTGCAGTTAAAAGTTCTGTCCACAAATTTAACCTGTTTCACTTTCCCATCCAAAAAATGCTGTAAATCTGAATATACCCTTTCAAGAGACAAAAATCTTACCTTTTTATCTATTGAAGACAGGCAGTACTGGCATTGATAAGGACAACCCCTGGTGCTTTCATAATAAAGAATTTGATTTTCCATGTCCTGAAAGTCTTCGTAAACAAAAGGAATATCGTCTAAGTTTAGAGGCGTACGCTCTTTATTCCTAACGATTTGTCCATTAGAAGCATATATAATTCCATCTATTTTTTCTAAGGACTTGTCTCCATCCATATAGCTATGGAGAATATCATAAAAGGTCTCTTCCCCTTCTCCATAAACAATGATACCTATTTCTTTATGGTCTTTTAGCAGCTTTTCGCCATCATAGGAGACTTCAGGTCCCCCTAATACAATAAGGGTATTAGGTAGTATCTTTTTAAGATTTTTGATCAAGTCTAAAGTCTGCTCAATATTCCATATATAACATGCAAAACCTAATATATCGGGCTTAAGCTTGTATAATTCATTTAAAATATAATTTTCTTCATGATTAATCGTATACTCTGCGATTTTGATGTTAGACTTATATTCTGTGCAAAAAGCTTTAAGAGATCTAAGGGCCAAAGATGTATGTATGTATTTTGCATTCAATGCTGATAAAACAATATTCATAATGATTCTCCATTCTTTTTCATTTGTTTTATTATAGTATAAATTCTCAGATTATAAAAGTAGAGTGCCTTTATGGGCACTCCAACAAAAATAAAATGATTATATTCACTATAATTATTCATGGATAATGACCATCGTACCATGGGGAATATTTTCATAAAACCACTTTGCATCTTCTTCATTCATTCGTACGCATCCATGACTTGCAGGTTTGCCTATTTTCTTTCGTTCGGATTCTATGATATTCCAATGATTATCCCTTGGAATTCCATGGAATAAATATTGGTCAATGATTCTTACCCAGTAGGTAGCGCCTTCATTAAAACGTTTTGAAAAGAAACTGGTTCCTCTGTCTTGAATATAAAAGGTTCCAAGAACCGTAGGTTCTTCTTTCGTTCCACCGGAAGCCGGCATCTTTCTTATGATGTCTTTTCCTTTATGAATGATTACTTCATGCTTTTCTTTTAACGAAACTTCCACCCATATATCGTCATCATTAATAGGCATAGTCATAAATTTTAATACATAAGGGTCTGTTTTTTCTCCATACTTTGATATTCCTTGAATACTTACTTCATATTCTTCTCCGGGCTCTAAAATAGTATGGGGAAGAAATTCTAATTTATTCCCATTAATTGAAACTTTTTGCTTTACTCCACCAATCGTAACAACTGCCTCTTTTATTTCTTCGCTCATTTTAGCAGAAATCTTCGGGTATAAAGCAACCCATTGGGCCGACTGCTTAGGATTTGTCGCCACAATCTCAGGTTTAGATGCGGTACGGATTTGTATTTGAACATCTTCTTTTAACATATGTCCACATTGGGCTTTTAATCCTTTTTTAATGAGAAGCAAATAGTTGCTTTCGTTTTTCATTTTTTCTTTAGGATATAAATTCCATCTGCTGTAGTCAATGCTTCTGCTATTGCTTTCAAATTCCTGGGCTTCTAAGTCAAATTTTATATCGGATTGAATAAATTTGTGAATATTTTTTGAGTCCATGGGGGTGTTAAACTGTAGTACCAAAGGACCTTCCGTTGGGACATGATCTTTATTGACTATTTCTATTAATTTAGGCTCTACTTGAAATTGTACGGAAGTGGATAAAGATTTGTATAAAAAAGGAAATTGAGATTTTGCGCCGTGAATTTTAAATAAAATTTTTTGACCTTTTAATTCACTTAATTCATAGATTGTCACTTTTAAACGATTAGATCCTTCCCATTTAAGATCACAATGAAATTTTGTATTCGGAACGGGAGATTTTATTTCAAGACTTTTTTCAATACCTAATTGCTCCATCGGAACTAAAAAGTTAACTCTTATGACTGCGGTGTCATCCTTTACATCTACAAGCAGCAAATTATAATGTTGAAAAAATAACAAGATTCCTGCCAAAATTAATAATATAAAAAGAATATTGACATGCTTTCGCAAATCCGCAAGTAAAACCATACTTTCCCCCCTAATCATTAATCTAAACAAGTCCAATATTTAAGACCTATTTCCCCTTTACAATAGCTATTTAGGGTGAGGTCTAGTCTTATTTCTTCTCATTAATGTATATGTCTTATGGAAATTATATAGTACACACAAAAAAGCCATACCATTAGAACATTTTTCTAATGATATGACTTTTGAAACTAAAAAGCGCGAGACGGGATTCGAACCCGCGACCCTCGC
>JAAYMW010000202.1 GCA_012521175.1 Candidatus Epulonipiscium sp. | reverse complement strand
TTAAAAAATATCGTTTGTTTTTTGGATATTCCATATTCTTTTGTATGTTATTATCTACAATATTTGGTTTTCATATTTTTACTTATCTTAATGGAATAATAAAAAGTGTCATCATCATTGTTCTATCCGTAGTCTTTGGTATTTTTATTAATTCCTTCAAGATCGATTATAGAAAAACTTTGATAGTAATTTGGTCTTCAAACTTATTGCTTTTATTTTATTTTACATTCTCTCGGATTTTTTTATATAAAAGTCCCATCGGCTTTAATAATATTTTTCAAGGAACAAGATTCTACGGATGGAATAATGACTTAATAGGAATATTTTTAGGATCAATATTAGGTACTTTTTTCATTACTTCCAATATTAAAAAGAGGCATTTTTTATTTATGCTCATTCTTTTATTGTTTACTGCTATACTATGTTTTTCCCCTTTATACGGTGCCAATGTAGGTGGCATGTTATGCTGTTTTTCTGCAGTAATAGTCAGTATTTATATTTTTGAAGATATTAAAGCTAAAAAAATCATTTATATTGGAATAAGTACCTTGGCCTTTTTACTACTCCAAAACTACTTTATTCATTGGGATTTAAGCCAAACTTCTTCGACCCATTGGGGAATATGGGTTCAATCGATTAGCAGAAAAGAATTCTCTTTTTCATTTAGAATTATTTATGATAAACTAAAACAAATACTTTTATTTTTTCTCATTCCTCCTTTAAATATATTTATATTCCTAGTATGGACTTTATTATATAAACTTAGAAATTTGAAGATATATGATGAAAAATGGAAAAAATTCTTTTTAATTATATCAACTACAATCGTTTTTCTAAATGATTCTGGGGTACTATCTTCTATCTATATGCTTTTTTATTTTCTAATTCCTATTTATTGCTTTTCTTTTTCTAAAGAATAAGAGATAATAAAAGTATAAACCCTAGGGAGGCATTTTTATGAAGAAGAAAAATTTCTGGATTAAACTTATTCTTGCAATATCTGCTCTTGGAATAATCAATCGCATTCTATTTAAACTGTCTTCGTATAAATATAAAAGTGTTCAAAGAAAATATAAATCTTATTCATGGAAATTAGGAGAAATTCATTATAGAGTTGAAGGAAAAGGACAGCCAATACTTCTTATTCATGGCATAGGAAATGGGGCTTCTTCTTATGAATGGAGAAAAAATATTCCACTTTTATCAAAAAACTTTCGAGTATATAGTATAGACTTATTAGGGTTTGGGTATTCTTCAAGACCAAAGATAACTTATACCGCTTATCTTTATGTCCAGCTACTTCAAGATTTTATAAAGAATGTCATCAAAGAACCGGCTTTTGTGATTGCTAACTCTCAGTCAGCTTCATTTGCAGTCATGTCCTGTGCCATATCACCAGGTTTATTTAAAAAATTAATTTTAATTTCACCTACAGGCATTGAAAAACAGTCAAACTATCCAGATAAAAAAAATAAAATCTTAAAAAAAATCATTGAAACACCTATTATAGGAACGACTTTTTATAAGATTATTGCATCTAAACCATACACATATTATTTTCTTAAAAATAAATTATATAAATCCGGCCATTCTATAAATGCTTCTTTAATCAATGCTTACCATGGTTCATCTCATTTGGGAGGCCCCTCTTCAAGATACTTCCTTGCATCGTTCTTAGGGGAATATCTTAATGTAAATGTAAGACAAGCACTTAATAAAGTCACTTGTCCTATTTGTATTATTTGGGGCAAGGAAAATGAACTGGTTCCTGTAACTTTATTAAATGAATGGACTTTACTTAAACCTTCCATCACTTCCTATGTATTTAATAAATCAAAGGCAATGCCCCATGAAGAAGAACCTCTTTACTTTAATGAAGTGTGCAAAAACTTTTTAACGAAATAAAAGGATTCACCTAAAAAGTGAATCCTTTTATTATTTCATCGGTATTTTAATTTTTATTTCATAAAAATCGTCTTTTTCTTCCATGGTATATTGAGCTTCCACACCCGATTGCTGAATTAAATCTACTGCCTGTTGAATGGTATTGGTAAACAATCGGATATCTCTTAAAAATCTTTTCATCTTCTGTTCTTTTTTCTCTTCTGATTGATGAATAATCTTTTCAATCGTTTTCTCCACTAATTCTTCAGTTTTTTTCACATTTAAGCCCTGGGCAATAACTTTTTTTAAAACTTCCATCTGAATTTCTTCATCTGGAAGTCTAATGAGTGCTCTTGCATGTCTTTCTGATAAATTATTTTCCAATAAAAGCTTTTTAACAGCAGGAGATAATTTTAATAATCTAAGCTTATTGGCAATTGTAGATTGACTTTTTCCCACACTTCTTGCCAATTCCTCTTGAGTAAAACCGTAATCTTTCATTAAATTAAAGTATGCATCCGCTTCTTCCAAAAAATTAAGTTCTTCTCTTTGAAGATTTTCAATAAGGGACAGTACAGCACTGTCCTTATCACTCACTTCTATGAGTACTGCAGGAATCACATCCATTCCCGCATTTTTACATGCTCTTAATCTTCTTTCTCCAGCAACTAATTCATAACTTGAATTGCCAATCATGCGAACACTGATTGGCTGCATCACACCATATTCTTTAATAGAATTGGTTAATTCATCAAGCGCTATTTTATCAAAACTTTTTCTTGGCTGATATGGATTAGGACGTATTTTATCAACAGGAATCCATTGTATCTTCAATTCTTTTGACTGATCTATATGCATAAACTGCTATCGCCCCCTATAATTCAATCCGAAAACCAAATACTTCCTTTATTATAACATAATATTCTGTGAATATATACTTTTTTCTTTTTTGTTTTGTAAAAATTACTATTATTGTATAGGATTTTTACTTGGTTTACCCGGTTTTCTTGGATATTTTGATGGAGTTCCTTTTTCCTTTTTAATAAAAATAATTCTATGACTTATATCGCTAAAAGGAATCATTATATCCTTTTGGTCAACAATCTTCCCGCCCAGCACCGTAATCGCTTTTTTTGAAGCCTCTATTTCTTCATCACAATTAATGCTTTTCATACAAAGAAACATTCCTCCTACCTTAATAAAAGGAAGGGTGTATTCCGCAAGTACAGATAAATGGGCTACTGCCCTGGATACAGAAACATCATAAAATTCCCTATGAACTTTGTCTTGACCTAACTCTTCAGCCCTTCCATGAACAGGCTCCGACCCACTAAGAGATAATTTAGAGACAACTTCTCTTAAAAATTCAATCCTTTTATTCAAGGAATCCATTAAGGTAACCTTAATATTAGGGTATGCAATTTTAAGAGGAACACCTGGAAAACCTGCTCCAGTACCTATATCAATTACATTCTCTGTAGATGAAAAATCAAAAAACTTACCAATGGATATGGAATCTAAAAAATGTTTTATAATAATATCCTTATCTTCTGTAATGGCAGTTAAATTCATCTTTTCATTCCACTCAAGAAGTAAATCCTTATATTGCAAAAACTGATCTATCTGTGTGGTATTTAAATGGATACCAAATTCTTTACTTCCATCTTCTAAATATTTTCTAAGTTCCATATGAATACTCCTACTTATTTATATTTTTACTTCTATTCATTTGCTCTAAATATACTAACAAAACAGATATATCAGCAGGAGACACTCCGGATACTCTCGAGGCTTGTCCAATGGATCTGGGTTTAATGGCCTGTAGCTTTTGAGCTGCTTCTATTCTAAGTCCTTTAATTTGATGATAATCTATATCTTCCTTAAGAAGCTTATTCTCAAGTTTTCTAAATTGCTCTACCTGTATCAGCTGACGCTTAATATACCCTTCATATTTAAGTTGAATATTAACTTGTTCCTGAACATCCTCTGGCAGCTCTTTACGATTAGGATCAATCTCTTTAATCTTATAGTAATCTAATTCCGGACGTTTAATAAGTTCTGAAAGAGGCATCCCCGATCTAAGTGGTGTACTGTTATGGACTTCAAGAAAAGCTTGAACAGAAGGTACAACCCCTACAACAGTCTCCTTCATCCTTTTTATTTCTTCTTCTATAAGCCTTTTCTTTTCTATAAGCTTTTCATATCTCTCTTTAGAAATAAGTCCTGCACGATACCCTTTTTCAGTTAAACGAAGATCTGCATTATCCTGCCTTAGAAGCAATCTGTATTCTGCCCTTGATGTCATCATTCTATAAGGTTCTTTTGTTCCTTTAGTCACTAAATCGTCAATCAGTACACCTATGTATCCTTCTGAACGGTCAATAATCATTGGTTCCCTGCCCAAGATTTTTAAGGCAGCATTAATACCTGCTACAATCCCTTGGGCTGCCGCTTCTTCATATCCTGAACTTCCATTAAACTGTCCTGCACTAAATAATCCATCAATTTCTTTAAATTCAAGGGTATGTCTAAGTTGGGTTGGATTAATACAATCATATTCAATAGCATAAGCTGTTCTCATCATTTCACAATTTTCAAGCCCTGGCAAAGAACGAAGCATAGCCAATTGAACATCTTCTGGAAGAGAAGATGACATGCCTTGAACATACATTTCATTCGTATCTTCTCCTTCAGGTTCAAGAAATACTTGATGCCTTTCTTTATCTGCAAAACGCACCACTTTATCCTCAATAGAAGGACAATATCTGGGCCCTACCCCTTCAATTTTTCCTCCATATAAAGCAGAACGATGAAGATTATCCCGAATAATTTGATGGGTTTTTTCGTTGGTATAAGTAAGCCAACAAGATATCTGTTCTCGCTCTATAGATTTTGGATCCGTTTCAAAAGAAAATGGAATGATTTTTTTATCCCCTGGCTGTTCTTCCATTTTAGAAAAATCAATGGTTCTTCGATCCACTCTGGCAGGGGTACCCGTTTTAAATCTAAAGAGCTCAATACCTAATTCTTTTAAACACTCTGTTAATCTATTGGCAGGTTTTAAACCATTAGGGCCAGTATACTCTATGGTATCTCCAATAAAACAACAAGCTCTTAAATAGGTTCCCGTAGCAATAATCACTGCCTTACAATAATAAATAGCCCCATTAGCTGTTTCTACAGCTTTAACCTTTTTATCTTCTACATGAATTTTTACAATCTCTGCCTGTTTAATTAATAAATTTTCCGTATTTTCTAAGGTTTTCTTCATTTCCTTTGAATAGCGATATTTATCAGCTTGAGCTCTAAGAGAATGAACAGCAGGTCCCTTTCCCATATTGAGCATTCTGGATTGAATAAAGGTTTTATCTATATTTTTGCCCATTTCGCCTCCTAAGGCATCAATTTCTCTAACCAGATGACCCTTAGAAGTACCTCCTATATTAGGATTACAGGGCATCATAGCAATACTGTCTAAACTAATCGCAAATAAAACTGTATTAAGTCCCAGTCTTGCGGTTGCAAGGGCAGCTTCACACCCTGCATGTCCTCCACCAATTACAGCAACATCTATATTAGAAGCAATGTAACTCATGTTTTCCCTCTTTCTTTTTATTTGCCTAAGCAAAATTGGCTAAAGATTTTATTAATCAAATCATCTTGAACAGATTCACCAGTAATTTCTCCTAAATATTTATAGGCATTGGTTAAATCAATAGATAAGCAATCTTCAGGCATTCCCATATCGATGGTGGATAATGCATCTTTTAAACTATCATCGGCTTTTATAAGGGCATCCTTATGCCTTAAGTTTGTGATCATTACGGATTCTTCCATATTAATTTTACCACTCATAAACATTTCTTTTAAGGTTTCTTCTATTCTTTCTATATCTTTTTTATTCTTTGCTGAGATTTCTAATATTTCATTTTGAGAAAATCTATTATATATTTCTTGTTTATCCAGCTTAAGTGGCAAATCGGTTTTATTAAGCAGAACCAATTTCTTTTTATTTTCAATTAAATTCATAATATACCTATCTTCTTCTGTCAAAGAAGTCGATAGATCCAGTAGCATAATAATTAAATCAGCCGATTCTATAATATCTTTAGAACGATTCACACCAATTTGTTCCACCACATCTTCTGTTTCTCTAATACCTGCTGTATCGATGAGTTTAAAGGGAATTCCTGAAATGTTGATATATTCTTCTAAAACATCTCTTGTGGTACCAGGGATATTCGTAACAATCGCCCTTTGTTCTCTAAGCAGGGCATTTAAAAGAGAAGATTTCCCAACATTAGGTTTTCCAACAATCGCTGTTTTTACCCCTTCTCTTAATATTTTCCCTGAATCTGCAGTATCCAATAAACGCTGAATCTTTGCTCTGATATCCTCTATACGTTTTCTTACCAGATCATAACCTAATTCTTCTATATCATACTCCGGATAATCAATAGCTGCTTCTATATGGGCCATCATTTCTATAAGTTCTTCTCTTAATTCTCCAATTTTATGTGATAAACTACCTTCCAATTGATCCATAGCAGTGCTTAAGGACATGTCTGTCTTAGCTTCAATAATATCAATCACGGCTTCTGCCTGGGACAGGTCAATTCTACCATTTAAAAATGCTCTCTTTGTAAATTCACCAGGCTCTGCAAGTCTAGCGCCCATTTTTAAGACTTGCTCTAGCACCTTTCTTACAGAAACAATACCTCCATGGCAATTGATTTCTATAATATCTTCTTTTGTATAAGTATTAGGTGCTTTCATCACCATAACCAACACTTCATCTATAACTTTATCCATCTCTTTATCAATAATATGGCCATAATGAATAGAATGGGATCTTACTTTTGATAAATCTTGATTTTTTTTTCCCTTAAAGATTGGATTGATAATAGAAAAAACATCTTTTCCACTTAATCTGATAATTCCAATACCACCAGTTCCCGGAGGCGTTGAAATAGCAGCAATGGTATCTTCTATCATATGATTACTCCTTTATTTTTGTATTTTAAAAACCCAGTATAAACTGGGTTTTTATTAATGACTTATTGGGCTAATGACCACTTTACGATAGGGTTCTTCACCCTCACTGTGGGTTTTAACAAATTTATCATTTTGTAGTGCAAAATGAATAATTCTTCTTTCATAAGGATTCATTGGTTCCAAAACAACACTTTTCTTTGTTGCTTTTACTTTTTTAGCTAAGTTTCTAGCAAGTGCTTCCAGAGTATCTTTTCTTTTTTCTCTGTAGTTTTCTGTATCCAGGGTAATACGAATATAATTTTCTTTTTCTTTATTCGCAACTAAATTCACTAAGTATTGAAGAGAATCCAGAGTTTGGCCTCTTTTTCCGATTAAGATACCCATATTATCTCCTCTTAAATTAAAATAATAGTTGCCTTCTTCTTTCTCTTCTATATCAATAACTGCCTGTATCTTCATTTTTTCAAAAATATCTTCTAAAAACTTCGTAGCGCTATCAATCGGATTATGTTTTTTCCTCAAACGAACTTTGGCCATTTTAGTTCCAACAAGTCCTAAAAATCCCTTAGACCCTTTATCTATGATTTCGATCTCCACATTATCCCTTGTAACACCTAATTCAATTAATCCTTCCGTTATTGCCTCTTCAACCGTCTTTCCTATTTTCTCAATAAAATCCATATTCTATTCACCTTCCCCCGTTTTGTCCATACTCTTATTAATGGCTAACTGCTGAACAATTTGGAAAATATTGCTTGTTATCCAGTATATTCCTAATCCGGCCGGTAGAGTATATGTCATCCACGCTGTCAAAAAAGGAAAAACTATATTCATCGTTCTTTGTGTTTGCGCTGCTTGATCATTTTGTTGCTGCGTACCTGAAGCCATTACTTTTGATGAAAGGTAAGTAGTGAATCCTGCAATAAAAGTAAGTAAAATAACAGCTATTATAACCCCTTGACCCATTAAATCGTTTGGAGTATCTACCAAGCTGATACCAAGAAAAATTTCTATATTATCTTTTTGTTGTAAAAGGGTTTGAGGAATATCTTTAAAAGTCTGTGTTAATTGACTCCATTCACTGGTTGTTAAATGAGATAAAAGAGATTGTAAGCCTTCCACTGTACCTAAAGTTGTTTCATTGAATTGAACATTCGCTCTTTCTTTAACAATTCCCTGCAATATACCTTGATATCCCTGAACATTCATAATTTGAACGGCCAATTCATTATAAATATCATGAAGTTTAGTAATGTATGTACCTGCTCTTTGTAATACCCTAAACAATGCAAAGAAAATAGGCATTTGAATCAGTAGAGGCAAACATCCACCTAAAGGATTAATTTTATGCGTTTTATACAGTTCCCCTAATTCTTGGCTCATTTGTTTTTGAGACTCGGGGTCTTTTTTGTCTTTGTATTTATTTTGTATTCTTTGAATTTCCGGTTGAACTTTTTGCATATTTTTCATAGAACGCTGTTGGTTAATCATAAGGGGAAGTATGAGTACTCTAACAAAAATCGTAAACAAAATAATTGTAACCCCTAAAGACCCTGCAGGGCTTATTGAATATACAGCATCAAAGATCTGATTCAATACAACTCCTAATAATTGTGCTAAAAAATCTATCAACTTATTTCCTCCTTATAATAATTATGGAACAGGATCATATCCCCCCGGATGAAATGGATGACATCTTAAAATCCTTTTTACCCCTAAGTATATTCCTTTGATTATCCCATATTTTTCTACTGCCTGATAGGTATATTGTGAACAACTAGGATAAAATCTACACACAGGAGGTTTGTAAGGAGAAATGAATCGGCGATAAAACGAAATGCAACCTAATAACAACTTTTTCAAATCAATCTCATTCCTTCCTCTGTTAAAGGAATAATCCCGCTTTTTTCAATAAATGGACAAGTGCTTTAGATATTTCATGATAATCTGATTCCTTTGACGGAATTCTTGCAATGATAACAATATCCCAACCTAACTTAATATTCTCTTCATGAAGTCTATAGCTTTCCCTAATTAAACGGGTAATTCGATTTCTGACAACACTATTTCCAACTTTTCTACTGACTGAAATACCTAATCTATTTATATCTTTTCCATTTTTTAAACGATACATAACTAACAATCGATTAGCTATAGAATTTCCTTTAGTATATACGATTTTAAATTGAAAATTCTTTTTTAACGACTCCGTATATTTCATAAAACTCCTCCTAAAAAATACTTACTCACCACTTATATAGCTTTACGAGTTCGGAGGAAAAAAAGCTTATAGTACAACAAGGCCACAATGATGCGGCCTTGTTTTATGCTGATAATTTTTTTCTACCTTTTGCTCTTCTTCTTGCTAATACGGCTCTTCCACTGGAAGTTTTCATTCTTTTACGAAAACCATGTTCTTTTTGTCTTTGTCTCTTTTTTGGCTGAAATGTTCTT
>JAAYMW010000201.1 GCA_012521175.1 Candidatus Epulonipiscium sp. | reverse complement strand
GGGTTTAACACCATATACCAACTGTGCCCCCGGTTTTGCATCTAATACAATCCACATTTCAGTTTTACCCAATTCACCTTCATGTTCTTTAGCATATTCATCTTCAGGATGAACTTGAACTGAAAGTTTATCTGAAGCATCAATGATTTTAACGAGAAGAGGAAATTTCTTTTTTTCTTCTTCTCTGATTTTAGTTCCTAATGCTTTTATACCATATTCATCAATAACTTCTTTTAAAGACTTACCTTTTAATGGTCCGTTGGAAACCGTACTTGTTCCATTTTCATGACAGGCTATTTCCCAGCTTTCTCCGGTTGTATCCGAAGGAATATCTTTACCAAATATCTCTTTAAGCCTTTTTCCACCCCAAATAGGTTCTTTATATACAGGTTCAAGTTTTAATGGATATAACATAGAAATCACCCTTTCCAGTGAGACTAAGCCCTGTCTTTTTAAGCATACCTTTAAACCCTCTTAACGTCAACTCTTTTAAGGCGTCATGGATTTATTCTTCCCCTTATAGAAGGATAAATGCAATAAAGCCCTTGAAAATTCAAGGGCTTTATCTTGTCTTTATTGGATGCTGATGCGTTTGCCTTCTTTTAATCCTTCCAATTGTGGATTTCTGATGACTGTATCGCCTTCTTCCAGTCCTTCCAAAATAACGACTTCCTGATCGTTTTCTAATCCTTTGACAATAGGTTGAATGATTGCTTTTCCATTTCTTACGACCCAAAGGGCTTCTCCGTCTTCATAGGGGAAAAGAACTGATTTAGGTACTGCAAGACGGTTATCTTCTTTATAGGTTACGAATTTTACATCCAAGGCATATCCCGGTCGAAGCTCTACTTCTTCCTTTTCACTTAACTTTATCGTTACTTTTACCCGCTGCTCTGTTAATCCTAAAGAAGAGATCCTATCTTCTGCAGAAGGTGCAATTTTATCGACAATTCCTTCAAATACAACATCTTGATCCTTTCTCTCTTGAATCAGTTCTACTGCCATACCTTCTTTCAATCCAATAACATCCTCTGTTAAAACAAAGGTTTCTATTTCATAGATATCAGGCTGGAATATACTTACTAAAAGTGCTTGTGGGGAGGCTGGTATTCCTTTTTCTGCTTTTAAGTCTTTCACGATCCCGTCAAAAGGCGCTTTGATTTCTGATCTTTCAATCTGATACTTGAGCTGTTCAATTTGGGCATCCAGGGAGTCTATCAATCCTTTATAATATTGAATGGTTCCGGATTGCTCCGAGCCTTGATTCAGCTGAGATTCCAGGAGAGCAATTTGACTGCTTAATGCTTTCTTTTGCCCTTCGTAGTAAATATCACTTCCTTCAGTTTGTTCTTTAAGCAGTGTCAGAACTTCTTCCTGTATTTTCAAATTATTTTTAGCCTGGTTTAAGGCCTGTTCAGCGGAATCTTTTTCTTTTTGACTGACTGCCCCACTCTCAAATAAAATATTCATTCTTTGATACTCGTCTTCTGCCAATTTCAATTGTCTTTTGGCTTCATCAATCCTTATTTGCTGCTGACTGATTTGAGATTTATATGGAGCGCTATTGGCCTCCATTTTTTGTCCTTCTAAACTTTGAAGCTGTGCTTTCAAGCTCACAAGCTGCTGATTCATTTCATCATAGGTCTTTTTTTCCTGTCCTTGCAAACTAATTTTCTGTTCTTCCAACTGGGTCAGTTGATAGATTAAATCTTTAGTATCAATTTTTAAAAGCATATCTCCTTCTTTAACTCTGTCTCCTTCTTTCACATAAACTTCTTCAACCAAACCTTGAACCGCAGGATAAATGGTCTCCTCTTTTTGTGCCGTTACAGTTCCTTCTTCTCTAAAGGAAATTTCTACAGTTTTAGGTTGAACTTGAAGAACTTCTGCCGTTAAAGGCTTTAAAATAGAAAAAATACTCTATAGAATAATCAATACGACCCCCGAAATTAAGAAAATCCATTTAAGCGATTTCTTCATAAAGAACACCTTCTTTCTTTATTCTCTTTCTTTTAACACTTCTACTAAATCCAACTTTTTAATATTCCGTGCAATATTAAGTTGTGCCAAAATAATGGCAAGAGCCGTTCCCATTAAAGCAATTAAAAATGAGGATGGTGAGGTATAAGTAGGCATCGTCATGATATCACTGCTCATACTTTCTGCCATTCCCTGTTTAAAAAGAAAGGTCATGGGGATACTTAAAAGCATTCCTGCAATTCCCAACATCCACTGCTCAAAAGATATAATCTCCAAAACTTCCCTATAGGTCATCCCCAAAACTCTTAAGGAAGCTAATTCTCTTTTTCTCTCGGCCAGGGATATAATGCTGGAGTTATATACTATGGCAAAGCCTGTAACGACTGCAATAAGAACCATCACCCAAATCATATATCCATAGGAGCCCAACATTTCCTTATATTTATTCAGTATTATACTACTTTCTTCAATAGATTGAATGACATTTGAAGCCTTATAGTCATTTTTTAATAACTCAAGATCTTCTGGATAAATATTTAAGATAGCACTGGTAGAGATGTGCCCTTGACCTAAAAGTTTTCCTAAACTTTCTTCCTCCATATAGGCATTGCTTCCTAAATATTGCGGAATGATTCCGGCTACATAAACATAAAGAGTGTCTTCTCTTGCCCAAGGGCTCTCAAATTGAACTTTATCTCCAACTTTAACATGAAGATCTTTTGCTATCGTCTCTGATAAAAGTATCCCTTCTGTAGGAACTTTAACTTTTTTCCCGTTAGAATCCAGAATATTATAGAGGTTGGATTCTTCATGAAGTCCCAGGATCATCAGGCTTTTTTCATGATACATATTTTTAAAGGTAGCTGGAACCTCCAGTAGTGTTTCCAATTCTATAATGCCTTTTTTGTTTTGAAGTTCTCTCAGAACGTCTTTTGCATATAATGGAGATTCGAAGTTTACTTTTACATTATAGGTTTGAACCTTGTTAAACTGGTCAAACATCATAATATCAATCATATCATTAAAAGAAATCATCGTTGCCATCATGGCAAAGGTAAAAATAATCCCTATCAGAGTAAAAAAGCTTCTGCCTTTACTCCGAAAATTATTTCTCATGGCCATACGTCCCTGGACCGTTAAATGATTCCATAGAATTTTTACTCTTTCAATTAAAATTTTCTTTCCAATAGGTGGCGCTTCAGGTCTCATTCCTTCCGCAGGATGAAGCTTCATCACTCCTTTAACCCCTTGAAATCCAGCAAAAAGGCACCCAAGAACAGATAAAACGATTCCCATTATAAAATACCGCCAGGAAAACTGATTTTCTAAATCAGGCAGCTGGAAAAATTCTTTATACACCTCTGTCATGCCACCGGATAGGACTGTTCCTAGTAATCCTCCAATGATTCCTCCTCCAAGGCCTATAATCCAGCTATAGGATAAATAATGGAAAAGCACCTCTTTTTGTGTATATCCAAAGGCCTTTAATGTTCCAATTAAGCCTCTTTGTTGCTCCACCAATCGCTTTAACATAATGTATAAAATGATTGCTGATATACCAATAAATAAGAAGGGAACACTTTTAGCCATAGAAGCAATACCATCCAATTCCTGCTGAAGCATGGCATGGCTTAATTGATCCTTTCGTTCGAATACTGTCTCCAAACCATATTTTTTTAATTTCGCCTTTAGTTCGTCCTCAACATCCTGAAAGCTATAGCCCTCTTCCAAAGTAAAAATAATATCGTTAACAGTTCCTCCTGCACCAAATAAAGAATCCATAACTTCATAAGGAATATAGGCAATATCGAAAGTTTCCGGTGAGGGCATCATACTCTGCGGGTTTTGCATGGGATAAACAAATTCCGGACTTTGGGCTGTTCCTGCAATCACTAATTCAGCCTTTCTTCCATTAATGATTACAGATATTTCTTCATCCATCTGCAATCCGTTAACTTCAAAAAATTTAGGTCCAATCCAAATATTTGCTTGATTAACTTCCAATTCCCTACCCTGAATTTTTTGTACGCCGTTTAAATGGGTTGGATCCGAAGGATCTACGGTAACCAGCCTAAGGTATACATTATCTTCTTCCCTTCCTGGAAAAAGCACCCTAACATCTTTAACCAATCGGCCTTCTATTTTTTTAATCCCTTCTATTCTGGAAAGCGTTTGAACCTTTGATAGGGGCATGGAACGGACTTTGGCAAACCCTTCTGCAAAATGATTTTCTTCATAAAATGTATTCTTTGCCCGATTGAGATTATCCATGGCAATGGACATCGCCGTATAGGACATCAAACCAATACTAATAACAATCAGACAGGCAATGTATGCCATCTTATTTTCTCTTAAATCTCTAAATAGTTTTTTCCATAAAATCACCATGCCACCTCCTCGGGGGACAATGGATGTTCATTTGTTTCTATACGGTCAAGTCTTCCATCTTTAATGTAAAATACTCTATCCGCCATCTTGGCGATCTCCCCGTTATGGGTAATGATAATCACCGTTTTTTTATACTCTTTATTGAATTTGCGCAGCAACTTTAATACCTGAAGTCCTGTTGTGATATCCAAGGCACCCGTAGGTTCGTCACACAGAAGAATCTCAGGATTTTT
>JAAYMW010000200.1 GCA_012521175.1 Candidatus Epulonipiscium sp. | reverse complement strand
TGCATATTTAGTATCGTTGCTTCAAAATTAGGGGATATAAAGAAAGCCTATGATTACTTTATGCAGACCACGAGACTGGATTTGGACAATGTGCATCATAACACCAAAGACGGCATTCATACTGCCAATATGGGTGGTACATATATGGGCATGGTTTATGGGTTTGCAGGACTTAGAATAAAGGAGAAAGGTATTTTCTTTAACCCTGTTATACCTGAGCAATGGGAAAACTATGAATTCAAGATTACCTATCAAGAGAGAACGATAAAGATACATGTAAGTAAAAAGCAGTGTCACTTTACACTTCTAGACGGTAAAGCGCTTAAAATCAACGTCTATGATAATGAGTATTTGCTAAAGGATGATGTGATCATTAAATTTTAATACAGAGATTATTTTCTCAATCCGTGTTAATGTATTTCATACACGGATTTTTTTATAAAAATGATAAGAATCAGTTGACTATTTATTCAGATGGATGTATAATTATACAAAAAATAAAAGGAGAGAACAATCATGAAAAAACTATTGTGTTTAATAATATCAATAATGATGCTTATTGGATTGGTTGGATGTGGTCAGTCCAAGGATAATACACAGGCAAATGGAGAAAATGCGGCACAATCAGATGGTGGAGAGAAAAAAGTAATCGTTATGGGAACCAATGCAGAATTCCCTCCTTTCGAATATAGAGAAGGGGATGAAGTACTAGGTTTTGATGTTGAAATTGCAAAAAAAGTGGCAGAAAAATTAGGCATGGAATTACAAATTGAAGACATGATGTTTGATGGATTAATTCCTGCGCTTCAAGCTGGTAAGATTGATTTTATCGCAGCAGGGATGAGTGTGACAGAAGAAAGAAAGCAAAACGTTGATTTCTCCAATGGATACTATGAAGCAAGTCAAGTTATTATTGTTACTAAAGATAATGATACAATCAAAGGCCCTGAAGATTTAAAGAATAAGAAAATTGGGGTACAATTAGGAACAACAGGAGATACAGAGGCACAAAATATTGAAGGCGCAGAAGTAGTACAATTCAATGCCGGATTCGCTGCTATTATGGATTTGCAAAATGGTAAAGTAGACGCAGTAGTACTGGATTCTGAACCAGCTAAAAACTTTGCAGCTCAAAATGATCAAATTAAAATTCTTGATGTAGAATTAACCCAAGAAGAATATGCGATTGCAGTGAAAAAAGGCAATACTGAATTAGTGGATGCAATCAATTCTGTTCTTGAAGAAATGAAAAACAGCGGAGAATATGATGAATTAGTTAAAAAATATTTTACAGCTGAATAAAAAACAAGTAAAATAATAATAACAAAAAAGGTTGGCAGTCTATGCTGCTAACCTTTTTCTGTGATAAAATAGGTATTAATGGCCCATATAAAGATAATTATTAATAAAGATAAGATAAAGAGGTGAAATGATGTCAATAACTGAGATTTTTTTGGGGAACGACAGGTATAAGTATATTTTAGAAGGTTTAAGATTTTCCTTGCTGGTAACTGCATTTGCAGCGGTGATTGGTATATTGATTGGAATTATCGTTGCATTATTTCGCATTTCTGAAATTAAGCCCT
>JAAYMW010000018.1 GCA_012521175.1 Candidatus Epulonipiscium sp. | reverse complement strand
TTCAGCACCTAAAGCATGGGCTGCATCTTCTATGACAATCAAATTGTGTTCTTTTGCTATTTTCATAATCTCATCCATATCACAGGGTTGCCCTGTATAATGAACGGGTATAATCGCCTTTGTTTTAGGCGTTATTTTTCTTCTGATATCCTCCGGATCAATATTATAAGTTTCCGGGTTAATGTCCGCAAATACCGGAGTTCCTCCACAGTAAAGCACGGCATTGGCAGTAGCAGCAAAGGTCATTGGAGTCGTTATGACTTCATCTCCCTCACCGATTCCCGCTGCAAAACAAGCAGCATGAAGCGCCGCTGTTCCATTGGATACGGCGACTACGTATTCTGCCCCTGTAACTGTTTTTAATTTATCTTCAAACTCTTTTATAGCCGGACCTGTGGTTAAATAATCACTTTTTAATACATCAATAACAGCCTGTATATCTTCTTCATCAATCCACTGACGCCCGTAGGGTAAAAAGTCATCTCTCATTTTGTCACACTCCTGTTATTCTTTCGTTGATAAGATGGATTATTTCAGATGCCAAGCGCTTTGCGCCTAACCCGTCAACTAATGTTTGACCTTTAGTTGACATCTCTAATCTTTTTTCATAAGTCATTTCTTTGATAGAATCTAGTATAGTTTCAATATTGGATACTTTAATAATACCTAATTGTTTCAGCTTTTCAGATGCCATGATTTGATTATCTGCTACTACGATGCCTATGGTTGGCGTGCCGCAGGCTGCTAATTCATATACGGTAGATCCACAGGCTGAAATAGCCAAATCACATTTTTTCATTAAATCAGACATGGTAGGATTATGATAAAGTTTAACTCTAGGTTGATTGAATGTCTCTAAATATTTCTTGGGAAAAGCCGGTCCAATCACTACATGAAGATTTACATCAAGTTCACCTTTAAGTATATTTAAAATAATTTTTTCTGTAATTCTATTGATGTCAGAGCCTCCTACAGTCACCAAAATATCTTTACATACAGGATTTATGTGTCTTTTAGCCTGATTTTGAAACTCTTTTCTTAATAAAACATATTGAAGACCTAAAAAGGTTTTCATATATTTTTCTTTTTTATAGTTTAAATCTAAGGCATAGGGGTTCTGATTGATGATAAAATCAACAGGATATTCTTCTTGCTTTAAATCATCAATATAGCCCAAAAGGGTTCCTTTTCTTTTTAAACTTTTAAAGAAGCTAACATCTACATTGTAGCTATCAACAATTATACAATCATAGGCTATGTCTTTAAGTCTATTTAACAGCTCTTCTTTGGAAAATCGGAGTACGGCATATCCATTTTGTTTTAAATAACTAACACCTAAGTCAAATTCTTCCCCTTCTAAACAAACATAGGATACCTCTGCAAATTGTTTTAATTCTTCAGCTAATACAGAGGTTCTCATAATATGCCCCATGCCTATGGTTTTGCCTCCATCTGCGCGAATTAGAATTTTCATCGTTTAACCTACTTTCAAGTGGTCTTAAATACATTGCTTATTTCCACTAACTCTTTAATTTTCTTTGCTCTTTGCAGCCAAGTATGATTTTCTTTTGCTTTTTGCATCCCATTTAAAGCAATATAGTTTCTTTTTTCTTCATCTGCTAAAATATCTTTGATTTGTTCCGGTAAGAGCTCTATTTTATCCCAAGAATAAAAGAGGAGATCTTCTTTGTCATTAAATTGTTTTTCTAAATATGGATTGCTATCTGTTACAGAAATCGCTCCTTGAAGCATGGAAGTAAAGATTCTTTCATGAGAACCATTATTAAAATTAGGAAGTACATTTAAAACGCATTTAGAATTCCCCATTAAAGAAAGCATTTCATTGAATCCAACAGAATTATGAATTCTAAAATTTTTATACTTTTCAAAAGGATTCTTTTCCCATCTAAGTGAACCATAAAAATCTATTTCTATTCCAGATTTAATTAATTCTTCAATACACCTATATCTACGATAACTCCTTACATAGCCATCCACCAATTGTAGAAATGCCGGGTTATTCATT
>JAAYMW010000199.1 GCA_012521175.1 Candidatus Epulonipiscium sp. | reverse complement strand
ATATGCATAAAGCACAACCTTGCAAGCCGGAGGGAGGGGAATCCATGTCAGAGGTTATCGTTAGAGAAAATGAATCTTTGGATAGTGCTCTACGCCGTTTTAAAAGAAACTGTGCTAAAGCTGGTATCATGCAAGAGATTCGTAAGAGAGAACATTACGAAAAACCAAGTGTTAAACGTAAAAAGAAATCAGAAGCTGCTAGAAAGAAAAATAGATAATTTTTATAAATTGTATAAAGGATGATGTTTATGTCTTTAAAAGCAAAGCTTATGGAAGACATGAAAGCAGCGATGAAAGAAAAAGATACTATTCGCAAGAACGCAATTCAGATGGTTCGTGCTGCGATATTGCAGGTTGAAAAAGATCAAAAAATCGAACTAGATGATGAAGGCATCATTGAAGTGATTGCTAAGGAATATAAAAAGCGCAATGATGCTCTTGTTGAAATTGAAAAAAGTGATCGTCAGGATTTGATAGATGATTTAAAAAGAGAAATCAGTATTTTAAAAAGTTATCTTCCTGAACAATTATCTGATGAAGAATTAGAAAAAATCGTTGACGAAGTGATCTTGGAAGTTGGAGCATCCTCCATGAAAGATATGGGTAAGGTAATGGGTGCTATAATACCAAAAGTAAAAGGTCGTGCCGATAACGGAAGAATTAGTGCAATAGCAAGAGAAAAATTAAAATAAAAACCTTGGAACAACGTTCCAAGGTTTTTATTATGTCTTAAAATCCCTTTTTCTGCATATTAATTTATGAGGGGAGGGACGCGTTATGGGTAGAAAGAAACGAAAAAATAAAAAAGAAGAAAATACACAACCGATTAATTTAAAGAAAAAAGTAACAGATATTCTTGAGCTCCCTAAAGAGGTTGTATTAAGTCTACCAATGATTTCTATGGTAGGGAATGAAGAAATGCATATTGAAAATTATAAAGGCATTCTTGAATATGACTCAGAAAGGATAAAAATTTATACAAACAATGGTGTACTAAAATTAGAGGGTCGAGGATTGCTTTTAAAAGCGATGACGACGGAGGAAATTGTTATTAAAGGAACGATTCTAAAACTTGAATTTTTAATATAGCATTGCCTGATTACCTAATATCATTGGCCTTGGGGGGTGAATTATGTTCTTATCAGTATGGAATTATTTAAAAGGCTATGTTACTATAGAGGTGTCTGGATTTTCAGTTGAAAGATTTATGAACTTAGCATCTCATAAAGGTATTTATTTATGGGACATTCAAAGAAATAAAGCCAAGGTTCAAATGAAAGTAAGTATCGCGGGCTTTCGTTTACTTAAAAATTGTGCTAAGAAAACAAAATGTAGAGTAAGGATTATAGAAAAAAAGGGTTGGCCTTTTATTGCCCATAGATATAGAAAGCGCAAAGTGATGGGATTGGGATTTTTGGTTTTCTTTAGCATTTTATATCTTTTGTCTTCCTTTGTATGGGTTGTTGAGATCAAAGGGAATCAAAGGATTCCAACAGAAGAATTAATCAAAGCTTTAAACGGATATGGATTAAAACCTGGTGTTTGGAAAAATAGAATCAATCCTACGAATATTGAAGATTTTCTTATGAGTGACTTTGATGATATTGCATGGACGGCTGTAGAAATTAAAGGAACGAAAGTTACAATAGAATTAACCGAAACAGTCATTAAACCTGAAATTATAGATCAAACGACCCCTTGCGATTTAGTAGCAGAGAAAACTGGATTAATTGTAAGCATAGCAACCCGTGCAGGAACCCCAAAAGTAAAACCGAAAGATGTGGTTCAAAAAGGAGATGTGTTGGTTAGTGGTGAATTAATTGTTAAACAGGATGAAGAAGGTACTGTTACAAAATATGTTCATGCGGATGCTGAGGTAAAGGCAAAAACCCGTTATGAACTTACTTATGATCAGCCATTAACATATATAGTGAAACAATATACAGGAGAAATAAAAAAACAATATAGTCTTAATGTATTAGATAAAAAAGTGAATTTATTCAACCCCCGTATTTCTTTTCAAAATTATGATAAAATTATTAGTAGTAAGCAGTTGTCTTTAACAAAATATCTTGTCCTCCCAATTGAAGGAATTGTTTATGAGTATAGAGAATTTATCCCTGTGACTCATAAAAGAACCTTAGAAGAAGCAAAAAAATTGGCAGAAGAAGAAATTAAAAAAAGGTTAATGGTGCAAATTGATAAAGAAAGTAAAATACTAAGTAATGACATACAGTTTTACCCCTACGAAGAATTTATAAGAGCAAAAGCTGTGGCTATAGTGATCGAACGAATAGATAAGCCTCAAGTCATTGATAGGAGGAAAATTATTAATGGAACAGAAGGAAAAAATACTGCAAATACCGACTGAATATATTTCTAATATATTTGGAAAGTTCGATGAAAACATTAAAAAAATTGAAAAAGTATTTAATGTAGAAATTATTAATAGAGGAGAAAATATCAAGGTTGTCGGTGAGGAAGAAAAAGTCAATCAGACTTTAAGAACCTTTAACGAATTAATTAGTTTGGCTCAAAAAGGAGAATTAATTACCATTCAAAATATCGACTATATTATTTCTTTAGTTATTGAAAATATGGAGGAAGAATATAGAAAACTGCATTCAGATTTTATCTGTATGACAGCTCATGGTAAACAGATTAAAAGTAAAACATTAGGACAAAAAAAATATGTTGACATGATAAGAAATAATATTGTTGTTTTTGGCGTAGGACCTGCTGGTACGGGGAAAACTTATTTAGCTATGGCGATGGCAATTACGGCTTTAAAAAATAATGAAGTTAATCGTATCATTTTAACCAGACCAGCTATAGAAGCCGGAGAAAAATTAGGTTTTCTTCCCGGGGATTTACAAAGCAAGGTTGATCCTTACTTACGTCCATTGTATGATGCACTATATGAAATTATGGGTGCAGAGACCTTTTTGAAAAACATGGAAAAAGGGATTATTGAAGTAGCGCCATTAGCATACATGCGTGGACGTACTTTAGACAATTCTTTTATTGTGCTTGATGAAGCACAAAATACGACTCCAGAGCAGATGAAGATGTTTTTAACCCGTATTGGATTTGGTTCAAAAGCGGTTATTACAGGAGATGTTACTCAAGTTGACCTTCCTTCGGGTAAAAAGTCAGGGTTAACAGAAGCGTTAAAAATTTTGAAAAATGTTGAAGAAATAGGTATTTCAATGTTGTCAAAAAATGATGTAGTAAGACATCCGTTGGTTCAGAAGATTATTCAGGCATATGAGAAGTACGAAAATAAGAAAGAGATCAAAAAATAACGAGATAGGAGGATTTTATTGAGTAGGGGGCGTATACTAAGGATTATATTAATTATTCTTGCTTTTGCATTAACTTGTACTACTATTTTAACGGGGGAATATTTTCAAACCATAGAAGATATCAAAGTTGGGTCTGTTTCTCCAAAACGTTTTACGTCACCAAGAGAAATAGAAAATAAATTGGCTACAGAAAAAAAGAGGGAAGAAATAAGAAATGCAATTGAACCTTTATATAAGCAGGAACCTCACATTGAAAAACAGGCAGAAGATAGAATAGAGTTGCTTTTCAATAAAGTCAGGGAAATACACAAATATTTGGCTGACCAAAAAAATATTGCTAATCAAACACATATACCTTTAATAAATGAATCAGCAGAAAAGGAAGAACAAAATATTATTGAAGAGGAAGAAACCTCGACAGAGGAATCTGCGATGGAGCAAATAGAAATTTTGCAGAAGCAATCTCCAATTTCTTTATCTGATGAACAGTTTGAACTGCTCATTGAAATGGATTTTAATAAGCTTGAAGAGTTAAAAGCATATTGTTTAGATATTACTCAGTCTGCATTTAGTGTGGGAATTAGAGAAGAAACCAAAACAAAAAGTATTTTAGATGTAAAGGAACAGTTTGAAAGTCTTAATTTAGATCCAGAAATTCAAATCTTAGGATATGATATTGTATCATCTGTCATTCAGCCCAATATGAGTGTAGATGAGATCGCAACTCATAAAATGCTTGAAGAGAGATTGTCCCAAGTTAGACCTGTGATCGTTTTGCCGGGACAGAAAATTGTTGATGAAGGAGAAGTTATTACTGAAGAGGCTTATCAAATATTAGAGAATCTTGGCTTTATTAAAAAAGATTTTAAAGAAGAATATGTAAGATATATTGGAGCGATATTACTCATAGGTTTGATTCACAGTTTTGTCTATATTTATATTTGGATTTTTAATAAGTCCATTATAGATAGTAAAAAGGAAATGCTTTTATTGTTTTCAATCTATTCAATTAATATTCTTATGATTAGATGTATGGCTCCTTTGCATTTTTCTTGGATTCCCATTCCTATTGCAGGAATGCTTCTATCCATTCTTTTGGATGTAAAATTTGGAGTCCTCCTGAATGGATGTATTACGATTATTGGTACCTTAATGAATAAAGAAAATTTGGAGTTTATATTATTTTTCCTAATAGTAGGTACATTTTTTTCTATATTAGTAATGAATACTTATAAAAGGAATCGAATTTTATGGGTAGGTATTTTGGCGGGGATATTAAATGGTATTACCATAATCAGTTTAGAACTATTTTTAAATGGAGCGAACACATCTGAATTACTATCCCATAGTTTATATGCTTTTATAAGTGGCGTATTATCGGTTATTATTACTGTTGGAAGTTTGCCTTTCTGGGAAGTGGCCTTTGATGTTGTAACACCAATTAAATTGCTAGAATTAACGAACCCTGAACAGCCTTTATTAAAAAGACTTTTAATAGAGGCACCGGGGACTTATTATCATAGTTTAATTGTTGCCAATTTAGCGGAAACCGCAGCTGCTGACATCGAAGCCAATTCGCTTCTTGCCAGAGTCGGTGGATATTACCATGATATTGGAAAGATTGTATATCCTCAATACTTTAAAGAGAATCAGGTTTTGGATAACCCTCACGATTATATGGAACCTTCTGTTAGTGCTAAAATTATTCACCAGCATGTGACGAATGGCTTAAAGATTGCAACAGAATACAAATTGCCAAGAGCTGTAAAAGATATGATTGCGCAGCATCATGGGACAACTTTTACTCAATACTTTTATTATAAAGCTACAAAAATCAATTCTGTTGAATCGATTTCAAAAAAAGAATTTTGTTATGAAGGACCTATTCCTCAATCGAAGGAAGCGGCATTAATTATGTTGGCTGATACTGTAGAAGCTGCAGTTCGTTCTATGAATCCTCATGAAAAGATTAGTGAAAAAACTGAGCAACTTGTTAGAAAACTCATTAAAAGCAAATTGGATGAAGGACAATTAGATGACAGTAACCTTACAATAAAGGATCTAGAAAAAATTGTACAAGCATTTATGAAAGTTTTTAATGGAATGTATCATGAGAGAATTAAATATCCTGATGGAACGGAGGATAAGAATAATGAAGATTTGGATGGAAAACAAAACATCGTTTCAATTAAGCGAGAAAATGAAACAATTGATAGAGGAGATCATAGTACAAGCACTTAAAGAAGAAAATTATCCGCTTAATGTTGAAGTAAGCATTACTTTTGTAAACAATAATGAAATACAAGCTATTAATAAGGAATTTAGAAATATTGATAATCCTACGGATGTTCTTTCGTTTCCGCTTTTAGAATTTGAAGACACATCGATTGGAGATAATGAGTTGTTTTCTTTAGAAGGATTAGAAGAATATTTAAATCCCGAAACCGGAGATTTAATGCTTGGAGATATTATTATTTCAATTGATAAAGCCATTGAACAGGCTAAAGAATACAATCATTCTCTGGAAAGAGAAATAGGTTTTTTAGTAGCCCATAGCATGTTTCATTTAATGGGATATGATCATATGGAAGAAGATGAGGAAAAAGTAATGTTTGAAAAACAGGAGAAGGTATTACAGAATGTGGGACTCAGCAGATAATAATAAGTATTGGAGGAATAGAATGAAAAAGTATCCATATTTCATATTTATTATTGTCATGCTTTTGTTGATATTTTTGATTGTTGGCTGTAGTAATAAAACTTCATTGAATACTCTGGATGAGGAAACATCTGAATCAATAGAAGAGGATACTTCTTTTGAAGAAGAAAAAGTGTCTACAGAAGGAAAAGCAATCAATCCTTTGACAGGATTATGGATTGATGAAGAAGCAGCAAAAAGAAGACCGGTAGCTGTAATGATTAATAATTTAAAAAAGGCTCTTCCACAGAGCGGTATTTCTCAAGCGGATATTATTTATGAAACGTTAGTAGAGGGGGAAATCACCAGGTTAATGGCAGTATTTCAAGATTTCAACGCTGAAAAAATAGGACCTGTTCGCAGTGCAAGACATTATTATTTAGATTTTGCATTGGATCATGATGCCATATATGTCCATTATGGAAGAAGCCCTCAGGCAGAAAAAGCATTTAAAGAATGGAATGTTGACCATTTGGAAGGATTATCATATTTAGATGAAGTCATGTTTTGGAGAGATCCTGAAAGATATAACAAGCCGGGGATGAAAGAGCACAGTGCCTATACAAATGCTGAAAAAATTTTAAATGTATGGGATATGATAGGGTATGAAAAAGAAAAAAAGAGGGATTTAGAACCCGTTTTTCATTTTGTTGAAGAAGAAATTATACCATCAAAGGGGCAAATGGCAATTGAAGTGATTTTACCTTTTTCGAGCTATCAAATATCAGAGTTTCAATTTGATGAGGATACCAATACATATAAAAGATATCAATTCGGAGAACCTCATATAGATATTGAAAACTATGAACAATTAACTGTCAAGAATATTATCGTACAATTTGCGGAAATTTACCCTATTCCTAAAGATACTGCAGGGAGGAAAGAAGTGGAATTAGTCGGTAAAGGAGAAGGGTTGTATATTACAAACGGAAAGGCAGTTCCTATTACATGGTCTAAAACCTCTCATCGCTCACCAACATCTTTTTTTAATGAAGAAGGAAATGTCTTAAAAATCAACAAAGGGAAAACATGGGTATGTGTTTTTCCAAAGGGTAAAGATATAGAACTTCTAGCCCCACAAGAAATGGAGGAATAAATATGGATTACAGCGAATTAATAAAAAAAGCTGAAGAAGCTAAAGAAAAAGCTTATGTTCCATATTCCAATTTTAAAGTTGGAGCAGCAGTTTTAACAGAGAAAGGAGAGATTTTTACTGGGTGTAACATAGAAAATGCCTCTTATGGTGCAACCAATTGTGCTGAAAGAACTGCTATTTTTAAGGCTGTATCCGAAGGAGAAAAGAAATTTAAGGCTATAGCTGTTGTAAGCAGTTCAGGGGATTTCACATATCCTTGTGGAATTTGCAGACAGGTTATTGTAGAATTTATGAAGGATGGAGAAATAATATTAGGAAATAGTAAAGGAGAATATAGGGTTTATAAAACCGAAGATATCTTACCTTTTTCTTTTACTGGAAAAGATATAAAATAAAAAGCTCTGCCGAAGCAGAGCTTTTTAAAAGAATTTTTTAGAATCTTGATATTCTTGAACGATTCGTAATGCTTCTCCAAATCTTTGGAAGTGGACAACTTCTCTCTGACGAAGGAATCTTAAGGCATCGATTACTCCGGGGTCATCGCTAATGCTAATCAAATGTTCATATGTGGCTCTAGCTTTTTGTTCAGCAGCCATATTTTCATGAAGATTAGCGATAGGATCCCCTTTTGCATTAAAATATGTGGCTGTAAATGGAACCCCTGCTGCATTATGAGGATATACGTCTAGGCCATGGTTTACATAGTGTGCTTCAAAGGGAGTGCCAACAATCTTAGATTCAGGAAGATCTTTGGTGAGTTGATAAACAATTGTTCCAATCATTTCCCAATGTGCCAGTTCTTCTGTTCCAATATCTGTAAGTATTGCTTTTGCCTGGTTGGTCGGCATTGCCCATCTTTGAGTAAGATATCTTAGAGAAGCAGCTAATTCTCCATCTGCACCGCCAAATTGTTCTATAATCATAGCTGCAAGACTAGGATTGCAAGTACTGACTTTAACCGGGTACTCTAATTTCTTTTCATAAATCCACATGGCATATCCTCCTTACATGTATACTCGTCTTCCCATGGCCAGGGAGATTCAATCCATTGCCAAGGATATTGGCTGGGTGCATATCCAAAGTTGGTTAAAGGACCATATTGTCGTTCATACATCATTTTTAAATTCATTAATTCCTGGGTAAGTTTATTATAATCCATCAGTGCTTGTTGATGAGTAGGATGTGTATCTAAGTATAAATTAATGTCAATGACTGCAAATTCTACTTCCTGGATTCTTCGCATTAATTGTTCTCGATTCATGTCCATAGATTAACCTCCTTTACTGATTTCTTCTATCATAGGGTTGATAAAGATTAGCGAACAGAGTTCCTTTTTTTAAAGCTTCATCTAATGGAAATAAGCGTTCATAGGGTTGATTGGGGACATAAGCCCTGGCGAGTTTAATATCTTTAGGCATATACATAGGCATGGGAATTTGTTTTGGCATATTTTTAGGATTAGGCATATTCATTCTACATGCACTCCTTTAAAGGTATTTTCCTTATATCTTATACATTTATGGTAAAAAATGTGAGAGAACATGCCTTTTCTTTTAATCAGTACAAATATCTTGTTTTCATTTTTAAATCAAAGATTATACAATAATTCTAAAAAGCTTTTTAAAGCAATTTATAAGCCATACTATTGATATAGACAAAAAGGAGGAATTTCATTGAAATCAGAATTTCGTTCAGGATTTGTAACACTTATAGGTAGACCAAATGTAGGGAAGTCCACCCTAATGAATCAACTGGTAGGGGAAAAAATAGCTATAATGTCCGATAAACCTCAAACGACCAGAAATAGAATTCAAAGTATTTTGACTAAAGAAGATTTCCAAGTAGTGTTTATTGATACGCCAGGTATTCATAAACCAAAACATAAGCTAGGGCAATATATGGTAAAAGTAGCGGAAAACACATTAAATGAAGTAGATATTGTACTGATGCTGGTAGAACCAACTACAACTATAGGTCAGGGAGACCGTTATGTTCTTTCAGCACTTCAAAATGTCAAGACTCCTGTCATTTTAGTAATTAACAAAATTGATACCATAGAAAAACAAGCACTCTTAGAAGTCATTGATTCTTATAAAGATGCCTATAACTTCGCTGAAATCATTCCTATTTCAGCCTATACAGGTGAAAACTGCGACAGGCTTCTTGAAGTAATTCGAGAAAGACTTCCAGAAGGGCCTCAGTATTTTCCTGCTGATATGATTACAGATCAGCCAGAAAAACAATTGGTAGCAGAATTGATTCGGGAGAAAGCTTTACATTTACTCCAACAGGAAATCCCCCATGGCATTGCAGTTGAGATTGAGAGTATGAAAAGCAGAGAAGACCAGGATATTATCGATATCAATGCAGTGATATATTGTGAAAGAGATTCTCATAAAGCCATTATTATAGGTAAACAGGGTTCGATGTTAAAGCAAATTGGTAGCAGATCGAGAAGAGATATAGAAAGATTATTAGGTTCTAAAGTCTTTTTGGACATATGGGTGAAAGTAAAAAAGAACTGGAGAGATGACGATTTCTTGTTAAAAAATTTTGGATTCGATTCAAAATCTATTTGAAAAAGAATAATCTCTATATTACAATAAAATTGTAGACGCAATAAAGTGGGGTGAAAAAATGGAGCAGACAAATTTGTTGGATGAGATTAAAAATTTAATTCAGAATTTAGCTAGTAAGGAACTCATTTATAGGATAGAGGAACTCCATCCAGCGGATATTGCAGAGATTCTGCTCGATTTAAATGAGCAAGAGCAGAAGTATTTATTTAAGCTGTTACCCCATGATACAGCAGCAGAAGTTTTAAATGAAGTAGACGGAGATACTTTTGCAGCAATTCTTGAAAATTTGACTGCAGAAAAAACTACAGAAATTCTTGATGAAATGTCTTTAGACGATGTTGCGGACATTCTAGGAGAATTATCTGAAAGTGAACAAACAAAAATCATAGAATTATTTGATCATGAAGATGCTACAGATATCCGTGACTTAATGCATTATAGTGAAGATACAGCCGGTGGTATTATGACCACCGAATTTGTATCTGTCAGAGAAGATATGACTATCAGTCAGGCAATAGAAGAGCTACGAAGTATGGAGCATGAAGCAGAAACGATCTATTATGTCTATGTGACAGACTATATTGGTACTTTAGTAGGCGTCTTATCTCTTAGAGAGATTATAATGAGTAAGCCGGATCGCCTAGTATCTGAAGTCATGCAAAGCAATGTTATATATGTTAATGTTCATACGGACCAGGAAGAAGTTGCAAAAGCAGTAGCAAAATATGACTTACTTGCTATTCCTGTTGTGGATAATGAAACCATTCTTCAAGGGATTATTACAGTAGACGACATTTTGGACGTTATCGAAGAAGAAGCCACAGAGGATATTTTTAGGATTGCAGGTACCAGTGAAATTGAATACGATGAAAATGACAGTACAGCCAGTCATTTGTGGTCCTCTGTTAAATCAAGACTTCCATGGTTGATGATTACATTGGCGGGAAGTTTTGTTACTGGAGCGGTTATTACAGGTTTTGAAAGTCAAATTAGTCAAAATGCTGCTTTAGTAAAATTCATGCCAGCCCTAACGGGAATGGGTGGAAACATTGGAACTCAATCTTCTACGCTGACCGTAAGAGGGATTGCAACTGGAAGAATTAACAGTAAAGAAATTTCAAAAAATCTGTTAAGAGAAGGTTTGGTTGGTATTTTTATTGGTGCCATTTGTGGTGTTGCAACGAGTTTCGTTGCTGGTCTGGCTTTTGGTCAGCCACAATTAGGACCGGTAGTAGGGATGTCTATGGCTGCTAATATGTTAACTGCTTCTACGATTGGAACTTTGGCACCTCTGATTTTTAAAAATATAGGTATTGATCCTGCTGTTGCCTCAGCACCGTTTATTTCTACAACAATTGATATTACAGGAAACATCATCTATTTTACATTAGTAAAATTAATGACTGGAATTTAAAAGTATTTTGTCAAGGGTTGTAACACTGGTAAGTTTTTTGTAGTATATAAACTAGCTAAGAGGAGACCCTAATGATATAAATTAAGAATAGGGGGACTCGATATGCTTGAAAAAATTTTTTGGGATGTCTTTCAAAAGACAGGCAATATAGAGGCTTATCTTGCTTTAAAAGAATGCAGCCAATATAAAACAGAAGCATCGAAAGAATTATTTCCTGAGATAGAAAAATTGAAAAGCGAAAAAACTTTAAAGAAAGATGAATAAAATGGAACATATTCAAACAAAAGGCATAGTCTTAAAGGAAATCAATGTAGGTGAATCAGATAAAATCCTTAAGGTATTTACTAAACTTAAAGGAAAAATATCTGTTTCTGCAAAAGGCGCTAAAAAAAATAAAAGTCATCTAGCTGCCGGGACACAAATGTTTTCCTATTGTGACTTTTTAATATATCAGGGAAGAAATTATAATATCATTCAACAATTAGAAATCATTAATACATTTCACGGCATACGAGAAGATATTATTAAACTGACGTATGCCTCCTATTTTTTTGAACTTCTTGATTCTGTGCTTGAGGAAGAGCAAGTCAATGAAAAACTTCTTCTTCTTACCTTAAGAACCCTTTCTGTTTTGGAAAAAACAAATAGAAATCCGAAATTAATTGCCAAAATCTATGAGTTAAGATTAATGGCTTCGATTGGATATATGCCTGAAATCATTCAGTGCGTAAGCTGTGGGAAGCAAGAAGATATTCATCGATTTAGCTCAAGACTAGGAGGTGTTCTGTGTAATCACTGCAGCAGCAAAGATGTTTATTCTCATATGATGTCCAGAGGAACATGGTATACGATTCAGTACATATTATCCTCCGACTTGTCTAATCTCTTTAAATTCAATCTGGACGAGAAAATATTGGAGGAGTTAGACAGAATTACTCAAAGTTATTTATCATATCATATAGAAAGAAAATTTAAAACTTTAGATTTTCTAAGAGAAATTCAAGATATTTATGAGTAATGTATATTGACAAAACTTTAGTAATTTGTTAGATTAATTTTAATTTAATAATACTCTGCGATGAGAAAGAAGAGTAGCTAAATAGATTTGTACAGCGAGTCGGAGATGGTGGAAGTCCGATCAATATATTTAGTGAAGGGCGCTTTTGAGCAGATGCATGATAAAGTGGATGTTTTTACATCAAAAAGGGTGGAACCGCGGAAGTACAAAGTCTTTCGTCCCTTACGGGATGAATGACTTTTTTTATTGTATAAAAATACTTTTAAACTGGAGGTAATAAATATGGAAAAGTCTATGGAGAAAATTGTTGCCTTAGCAAAAAATAGAGGATTCGTTTATCCTGGTTCAGAGATCTATGGAGGATTATCGAATACCTGGGATTACGGTCCTCTGGGTGTTGAACTTAAAAACAACGTAAAAAAGGCTTGGTGGAAAAAGTTCATTCAAGAAAGTACTTATAATGTAGGAGTAGACTGTGCGATCTTGATGAATCCTCAAGTATGGGTAGCTTCAGGGCATGTAGGAGGATTTAATGATCCTCTTATGGATTGTAAAGAATGTAAAGAAAGATTTAGAGCAGACCAACTGATAGAAAACTATGCGAAAGAAAACGGAATACAGATTTCTGTTGATGGTTGGGATAACTCTAAAATGAAACAGTACATTGATGATAATCATATTCCTTGTCCCAGTTGCGGAGCGAATAATTTTACAGATATAAGACAGTTTAACTTAATGTTTAAAACTCATCAGGGCGTAACAGAAGATTCAAAAAATGTGGTTTACTTACGCCCCGAAACGGCTCAAGGTATTTTTGTTAATTTTAAAAATGTCCAACGAACGACAAGAAAGAAAATACCTTTTGGAATAGGACAAATCGGAAAATCCTTTAGAAATGAAATTACTCCTGGAAATTTCACTTTTAGAACCAGAGAATTTGAACAAATGGAATTGGAATTTTTCTGTGAACCGGGAAAAGATCTGGAATGGTTTAATTATTGGAAAGAATTTTGCAAACAATGGCTCTTAAATTTAGGTATTAAAGAAGAACATATGCGTATCAGAGACCATTCCCCGGAAGAGCTATCCCATTACAGTAATGCTACTTCTGATATAGAGTACTTATTTCCTTTTGGATGGGGAGAATTATGGGGAATAGCTGACAGAACGGATTATGATTTAAAGCAACATCAAGAACATTCAGGAGAAGATATGAGTTATTTTGATCCGAATTTAAATGAAAAGTACGTTCCTTACTGTGTTGAACCTTCTTTAGGTGCGGATCGTGTGACATTGGCATTTTTATGTGAAGCTTACGATGAAGAAGAAGTTGGAGAAGGGGATGTAAGAACAGTACTTAGATTTCATCCTGCATTAGCACCTGTGAAAGCTGCAATTTTACCTCTTTCCAAAAAACTTTCGGATTCTGCGTTTAAAATCTATGAAAACTTGGCAAAACTATATAATGTGCAATTTGATGAAAGCGGCAGTATAGGAAAGCGCTATAGAAGACAAGATGAAATAGGAACCCCTTTCTGTATTACCTATGATTTTGATTCTGAAACGGATCAATCTGTAACGGTAAGAGATAGAGATACAATGGAGCAAGAAAGAATCAAGATCGAAGATTTACCAGCTTATTTACAAGCGAAAATGGATTTTTAAAATTTTTTCAAAATCCCTCTATGATTTTTCATGTTTTATGTTATAATTATTAATGATATGAATAGACAAAACTTGGCAAAAAACAGATAAAAATAAAAAAATTCGTTCCATATAATTAATCATTTATTTAATGAAAGTTTTGCTATTCTATAATAAACAAAAGAACATTTAAAATTTACAGGAGGTAATTTTCATGAGCAAAAAGTTTGTTTACATGTTCAGTGAAGGCGATGCATCAATGAGAGAAATCCTTGGCGGAAAAGGTGCAAACTTAGCTGAAATGACAAAATTAGGACTTCCAATTCCTCAAGGATTTACTGTTTCAACAGAAGCATGTAATGAATACTATGAAAACGATCAAAAGATTTCTGACGATATTGTTAAACAAATTGAAGAAGCTTTAGCTAAGTTAGAAGAAATTTCAGGGAAAAAATTCGGAGATATCGAAAATCCTTTGCTTGTATCTGTTCGTTCCGGAGCAAGAGCTTCTATGCCTGGTATGATGGATACAATCTTAAACTTAGGATTAACTGACCAAGCTGTTGAAGGATTTGCAAAAGCTACTGATAATCCTCGTTTTGCGTATGATTCATATAGAAGATTTATTCAAATGTTCTCTGATGTTGTTATGGGAATTTCTAAGTCTAAATTCGAAAGAGTTTTAGATGAAATTAAAGAAGAAAAAGGTGCTCAATACGACACAGATTTAACTGCAGAAGATATGAAACATGTTGTTGCTAAATTTAAAGAATTATACAGACAAGAAAAGGGAGAAGATTTCCCACAAGATCCCAAGAAACAATTAATGGAAGCTGTTACAGCAGTATTCCGTTCTTGGAACAATCCACGTGCGATTGTATACAGAAGAATGAATGATATTCCTAGCAGTTGGGGAACTGCTGTTAACGTTCAAATGATGGTATTTGGTAATATGGGTGAAACATCCGGTACAGGAGTTGCCTTTACAAGAAATCCTGCTACAGGAGAAAAAGCGATTTACGGAGAATACCTTATCAATGCTCAAGGGGAAGACGTTGTTGCTGGTATCCGTACACCAAAGCCAATTAAGACTTTAGAAGAAGATATGCCTGAAGTATATCAACAATTCATGGATATAGCACATAAGCTTGAAAATCACTACAGAGATATGCAAGACATGGAATTTACCATTGAAAATAAAAAGTTATATTTCCTTCAAACTCGTAATGGTAAGAGAACAGCCGCAGCTGCATTAAAGATTGCTGTTGATTTGGTTGAAGAAGGGCTTATCACAGAAGAAGAAGCTTTACTTAAAGTAGATCCAAAACAATTAGACCAATTATTGCATCCTACATTTGATGCTAAGGCGTTAAAAGCTGCTAAACCAATCGGAAGAGGTCTTCCAGCATCTCCAGGAGCTGCTGCAGGTAGAGTATATTTTACTGCTGAAGATGCAAAAGCAGCTAAAGAAGCAGGAGAAAGAGTGATCTTAGTGCGCCTTGAAACTTCTCCAGAAGACATTGAGGGAATGGTGGCTGCTCAAGGGATCTTAACTGCTCGTGGAGGTATGACTTCTCATGCTGCCGTAGTAGCAAGAGGTATGGGAACATGCTGTGTATCCGGACTTGGAGAAATTAAAATCAATGAAGAAGAAAAATATTTCACATTAGGTGGACAAACCTTCCATGAAGGAGATTATATCTCTTTAGATGGTTCTACAGGTAATGTTTACGGAGAAGATATTCCTACTGTTGAACCTGAAATTTCTGGTGATTTTGCTAAGTTCATGGGATGGGCTGATAAAGTAAGAAAACTTCAAGTTAGAACAAATGCTGATACACCAAAAGATGCTAGAATTGCAGTAGAGTTTGGTGCTGAAGGAATAGGTTTAACACGTACAGAGCATATGTTCTTTGAAGAAGATCGTATTCCTAAAGTTCGTAAGATGATCCTTGCTAAAACAGAAGAAGAAAGAAGAAAAGTTTTAGAAGCACTGCTTCCATTACAAAGAGAAGACTTCATTGGAATTTATGAAGCGATGGAAGGACGTCCTGTAACTGTACGTCTTCTTGACCCACCATTACATGAATTCTTACCTCAAGAAGATGAAGATATCAAAGCTTTAGCAGATGATATGGGAATAACATTTGAAGAACTAAAAGCTACTGTAGAATCCTTGCATGAATTTAACCCAATGATGGGGCATCGTGGATGTCGTTTGGCAGTATCATATCCTGAAATTGCAGAAATGCAAGCGAGAGCAATTATCGAAGCTGCTGTAACGGTTAAGAAAAACAAAGGTTATGATATCGTACCTGAAATTATGATTCCATTGGTTGGGGATGTAAAAGAATTAGCATTCGTTAAATCCGTAGTTGTAAAAACAGCTGATGAAATCATTAAAGAAGCAGGAATCGAATTAACTTATAAAGTTGGTACTATGATAGAAATTCCAAGAGCAGCGGTTACTGCTGATGAAATTGCAAAAGAAGCTGAATTCTTCTCCTTTGGTACAAACGATTTAACACAAATGACCTTTGGATTCTCCCGTGATGACGCAGGTAAATTCTTAGAAGACTATTATGAAAAACAAATTTATGAATCCGATCCATTTGCTAAATTAGACCAAACAGGTGTAGGAGAATTAATCAGAATAGCTGCTGAAAAAGGTCGCTCTACTAGATCTGATATTAAATTAGGTATCTGTGGAGAACATGGCGGAGATCCATCTTCTATTGAATTCTGCCATAAACTTGGATTAAATTATGTATCCTGCTCACCATTCCGTGTTCCAATCGCTAGATTAGCTGCTGCTCAAGCTGTTGTATCCGATGGACAAGGAAATCTTGGTCAGAAATAATAAAATATGAATTAAAAGCGTAAGACCATGGTCTTACGCTTTTTTACTATATAGGAAATTTCTCTAGATTTCCTATATAGTAAAAAGCCCTCCAGGTAGGATACACGCTCCTGCGTATTGAATTTTGTCAGTTTTGCCGACCACCCTTGATACGAGAAGAGTTTCGTAAGCGAAACTCTTTGTAAAATTGTGCTGAATTATTTGTTAGAATTATCATTCGATTATCGAGGATTTTTTTAAAAAATGCAATTGCAAAGTCAAATTGCGGACGTTAAAATAAATTGATATTAAAGATAGATAAAAAAATACTGAAATCGTAACTAACTTCAACGAATCTGTTGAAAAAAACGCAGTAATGTTATAAACTAATAAAGAATGAATTTGAATATTTACTTTTGTAATAATTCAAGATTCAAAATTTTGCTATTCACAGGAGGAGGATTTATGAAAAAGAATTTAGGTTTCTTAATGTCTATGGTATTTATTGTTGTTCTAGCCTTGTCGGGCTGTGGGGGGAAGACTACCCTAAAGATGGCTACAGGGGGGACAACCGGAACATATTATGCTTATAGTGGTACAGTTTCTCAAGTACTTAGTCAAAAAGTCAATAATCTAAACTTTAATGTACAATCTACAGGAGCTTCTAAAGCCAATATTTATCTTGTGTCCGATGAAGAAGCAGATGTTGCGATTGTTCAAAATGATGTTATGTATTATGCTTATAATGGTACTGATCTTTTTGAGGGAGAAAAAGTTTCAGGATTTTCTGCAATGGCTGGTGTTTATGCAGAAGTTTGCCAAGTAGTAGCCAAGAGTGATATAACTTCTATTGAAGATCTTAAAGGCAAACGTGTTTCCGTAGGGGATATTGGTTCTGGTGTAGAGTTTAATGCACGCCAAATTTTAGAGGCTTATGATATGACCTTTGATGATATTGTTGTTAGCAACTTAAGCTTTGGTGACAGTGCAACTGCATTGAAAGATGATAAAATTGATGCATTTTTCTGTGTTGCTGGAGCCCCCACCACTGCAATTGTAGAGCTTGCGACCTCTAACCAAATTAATGTATTGAAAGTTGATGATGAACATGCAGCAAAATTAATTGAGAAATATCCTTTCTATACGAAGTTTTCTGTTCCGGGAGGATCTTATAAAGGTGTTGATAATGATGTTCAGACTGTAGCTGTAGTTGCTACTTACATTGTTTCTGACAGTTTAAGTGAAGATCTGGTTTACAACATGACTAAAGCACTTTTTGAAAATGCTGACGAAATTGCGAAAGCTCATCCCAAAGGCGCAGAATTGGATCCAGAGTATTCAGTTTCCAGTATCTCCATACCTATGCATCCCGGTGCAGAAAAATATTATAGAGAAATTGGCGTACTGAAATAATGCAAAGAAATTCTTGGCTGTTGGGGACCGCGACCGTGGTTATAATATTCACGGTCTCCGCTGTTTTATTCTTTTCTTTTTCCACTTCATGTTTAATCTTAAAAAATGGTGATACAGGGGAAGTCATTGCATCTTTTTCTGTAAAAGATGGGGATGAATTTTCTGTCACATTTATCCATTCTGTTAATAATAGTCCAGTAACTGATGTTTATCAAATTAGAAAGAGTAAAATCTATGTTGATCGAACAATTTATTATGCTTTTGGTGCTGGAGTACAGACGGAAATAGAAGAAGGTCAGACTCTTGAATATGGCCAGGATGGTTCTATGATTGTCAGTGGTTTTAATAGGTTAATGGACCCTCTTTCTTATATTGTTGGAACGGTTTCCGATCATATTTTACAAATTCATGGGAAGGATATTAGTTTGCGAGAACTTTGTGGGAAAAATACCACTGTTCAATTTGTACTTAAACGAAGACTTTTTCACTTTTATACCTGTTCGAAATGATGAACCAGGTATTCAATGGATGTTCTAAATGCGGTTTTTGATTTGGAATAGGTATAATATTTTAACAACAAGGAGGATGATGTATGTCTGATGTAAAACACACTCCCCATTCTTTAATGGAGGGAGTAGAGCAAATAGATGTAGATGCCCTTATGGCTGAATACGATCGAGAATCAAATACGAGACATTATACTGGAGTTCCCAGAAAGATTATACGCGGTATCTTAGTTGCATTCTCGTTGTATATATTTTATATGAATCTTTTGAGTGTTTGGCCGGAACAAATTCGTAGAGCATCATTTGTAGGTTTTATTGTTTTTATGGCGTTTGCACTTTATCCAGCAAAAAAGAAATCTGCAAAAAGGGAAAATTTTGTACCATGGTATGATGTAGTGCTAGGTATTGTAGGAGCAGCTTGTTTTGCATACTTTATAATAAACTTTGAAAGTATAGCAACAAAGGCTACCCGCATTACTCAACTGGACGTTTTTATTGGAGTTATAGGCTTACTCATTACTGCTGAAGTATGTAGAAGAGTAGTTGGTATTCCAATTTTAGTGGTCGCTGGTGCTTTTATAGGATATGCTTTTTATGCGGGATATTCTTTAAAACGTATTGTATACACATTATTTTATACCCTTGATGGTATCATTGGTACACCTATTGGTGTATGTTCAACATTTATTGTATTGTTTATCATTTTAGGGTCATTTCTTGAAAAGACGAATATTGGTACCTTTTTTATCGATATAGCAAATTCTATCGCAGGACGAGCAGCAGGAGGTCCTGCAAAAGTTGCAGTTATTTCCAGTGCTCTGGAAGGAATGTATTCAGGTAGTTCCGTTGCCAATACTGTTGGTTCTGGTAGTGTTACTATTCCTGTAATGAAAAAAGCGGGATATGATAAAGATTTTGCTGCAGCAGTAGAAGCAGCTGCTTCAACCGGAGGACAAATTATGCCTCCAATTATGGGTGCAGCGGCATTTCTTATGGCAGAAATGACTGAAACAAGTTATGCCACTATTGCTTTAGCAGGTATTTTCCCGGCTATACTTTACTTTGGTGGTATTTTTCTAATGGTGCATTTTGAAGCAAAGAAAACTGGCCTTAAAGGACTCCCAAAGGAACATATTCCTAACTTCTTTAAATTATTCTTCAAAAAAGGATATTTATTCCTTCCAATTATTGTGTTGATTACAACGATGTCTATTGGCTACACTGCTTCAAGAGCTGCTTGTCTTGCCATACTGACTTCCATAGTTGTTAGTATGTTCCGGGCAGATACCAGGTTGACTCCCCAGACTTTCGTGGAAGCTTTGGAGAATGGCGCAAAAAATACCATTGGAGTTGCTGCAGCATGTTCCATAGCAGGTATTATTGTAGGGGTTGTATCTCTTACTGGATTAGGACTAAAACTTGCAGATGGCTTGCTTGCCCTTTCAGGTGGTATTGATATTATTGCATTATTTTTAACCATGATTGCCTGTATTGTATTGGGCATGGGTGTACCGACTACCGCTAATTATGTAATTATGGCTACCATTACTGCACCAATCATATTAAAGTTGATGCCGGAAACACCGGTTCTTGCTGCACACTTTTTTGTATTTTACTTTGGTGTGGTTGCTGATATTACCCCACCTGTAGCTTTGGCGGCATATGCAGGAGCAGCAATCTCTGGTGGAAATCCCATTCGTACCGGTGTTATTGCTACTAAGTTAGCTATAACGGCATTTATTATTCCTTATATGTTTGTATTAAATCCGACAATGCTTTTAGTAAATGCTACTTTGCCACAGATTATTCTGTTTACTGTGACTTCAATGTTTGGCATGTTTGCCATCGCCGGTGGTTTGGAGGGCTTTATGAAATCAAAGCTTCCAATTTGGCAGAGAATTTTGGCGGTTTTTGGAGGACTTATGCTTATTGAGCCAAAGTTGATTACGGATATTGTTGGCCTTACAATCATAGCTTTTGTTATTTTTGCACAGTACGGTGTAAAAGGAAAAAATGAATCAGTAGAACCTTGCTAAAAATTATTACCACCTTTCCTTACAAGAGGAAAGAGTGGTAATTTTTTAATTTAATGATTTTGAAGGATTTTGAAAAAATGTGTAGTATATATTTAAATATAAGGTCCTTTAAAAACATGTATGAATAGGTGGTGATAATATTGCACCTTAGAGAAATCCAAGAGAAAAGGGAGTTTGATTTATTAAGTCCATATGCAGTGAAAAGCAAGGAAAGTAAAGGAAGACAATTTGATGAACCTAAATGTGATATTAGGACAGATTTTCAAAGAGATAGAGATAGAATTCTTCACTGCAAAACCTTTAGAAGATTAAAGCATAAAACTCAGGTGTTTATATCTCCGGAAGGAGATCACTACCGTACACGGCTTACTCATACATTAGAAGTGGCACAGATTGCAAGAACGATTGCCCGGGCACTCTCTTTAAATGAAGATTTAACAGAGGCTATTGCGTTAGGACATGATCTTGGCCATACTCCGTTTGGACATTCGGGAGAACAGATCTTAAATGAAGTGTGTCCTTTGGGTTTTAGCCATAGTGAACAGAGCCTAAGAGTCGTAGAATTTCTTGAACGAAATGGAAGAGGATTAAATCTTACGTGGGAAGTAAGAGACGGCATTATTAATCATCAAACAAAGGGAAGACCCAGCACGCTAGAAGGAAAAGTTGTTCAAATTTCGGACAAGATAGCATATATTAATCATGATATTGATGATGCTATAAGAGGAAAAATAATTAGAGAAAATGATCTTCCAAAAGACTGTGTTGAAATTTTAGGGAATAGCTTTAGCGAAAGAATTAATACTATGATTAGAAATGTAATAGATAACAGCATCTATCAGCCTGATATTAAAATGAGAGATGAGGTGGGGACAATGATGAAAAAGCTGCGTTCGTTTATGTTTGAAAATGTGTATATAGGTTCACAGGCAAAAAACCAGGAAAAAAAGGCGCAATATATTGTAAAGCAGCTATATTATTATTTTATTGAGCATCCTGAAAGTATTCCTGGCGAATTTTATTTACATTATCAATCAGGAGAAGAGACAAAGGAAAGAATTGTATGTGACTATATTGCGGGAATGACAGATCGATATGCCATTAATAAATATTGTGAAATCTATGTTCCTTCTTCTTGGAGCATTTTGTAGGAGGACATAACATATAATGAAGGATTTTAAAATCATAGTTGATGGCGACAGTTGTCCCGTATTAAAGATAATTGAAGATGTTTCCAAAGAATATAATGTTAATGCAGTTATTTTTTGCAGTTATGCTCATGTTCCAAATGAAAGATTTGAAATGGAGTATCGAATAGTAGATTCAGCTCCGCAAGCAGTGGATTTAGCCATCATAAACTATATAAGAAAAAACGACATTATTGTTACACAAGACTATGGATTAGCTTCTGTTGTTTTATCAAAGGGAGGAAGGGCAATTTCTCCTCATGGCAATATTTATCTCAACGAAAAAATAGATATATTACTTTATAACAGACATTTAAACAGTGAAATAAGACGAGCTGGTGGACGCACAAAAGGGCCCCGGAAAAGAAACGAGCTGGATAATATTAAATTTAAAAAGAACTTAATAAAACTAATTCAACAGTCTTAGAAGATTAAAGGTAAAATGATTAATAAAGCGGCATTCATCTATGATTTTTTATATATTTTAAACAAATCTTTATAAGCTTAAAGGATTTGCAAGAAATATGTCGAAACAATTATAGTGTATTTTTATAGGTTCAAAAAAAGATAGGGGAGTCCCATGTATTATTCAGAAGAAATCATTGAAGAAATTCGAAGCCAGAATGATTTGGTGGATGTAGTTTCTGAATATGTTAGATTACAAAGAAAGGGGAGTTCATATTTTGGATTATGTCCCTTTCATAATGAAGATACTGCTTCTTTTTCAGTGAGCCCTGATAAACAAATGTATTATTGCTTTGGTTGTCAAGCAGGTGGAAATGTATTTACATTTATTATGCAGATGGAAAATTTTAGTTTTGTAGAAGCCATAAAACATTTGGCTGACAGGGCGCATATCACCTTACCTCAACCAGAGTATTCGGAGGAAGTTCGCAGAAAGATGGAAGAAAAGCAGGTCTTGCTTGATATACATAAGGAAGCTGCTAAATATTTTTATGCGAATTTGCGATCTCCAAGGGGTCAACAGGCAAATGAATATTTAAATAAAAGAAAATTAAACAAGAATACACAAAAGCTATTTGGAATAGGCTATTCAAACATGGATTTTGCTGATTTATATCAATATTTATTGTATAAGGGATATGATGAGGCGCTTATATTAAAGAGTGGATTAGTCATACCAAAGAAAAAAGGTAAAGGATTTGTGGACAGATTTAGAAACAGAATCATGTTTCCTATATTCGATGTCCATAATCAGATTATTGGTTTTGGCGGCAGGGTATTGGATGATAGTTTACCAAAATACATGAATTCTCCGGATACTCCTTTATTTGATAAAAGTAAAAATTTATATGGTCTTAATTATGCCAGAGCTTCAGGGAAGAATCAAATTTTAATCGTAGAGGGTTATATGGATGTTATATCCCTATACCAGGCGGGATTTGAAAATGTAGTGGCTTCTCTTGGTACCGCTTTTACCCAGCAACATGCATTTTTATTAAAGCGATATACAGGAGAAGTTATAATAGTTTATGACAGTGATTTGGCAGGAACCAATGCCGCTTTAAGGGCGATACCTATTTTATCCTCTGCTGGATTAAAAATAAAAGTCGTTCAAGTACCCGGTGAAAAAGACCCAGATGATTTTATTAAACAAAATGGTCCAGAGGCTTTTCAAACATTGCTTGATCAAGCCATGGGAGCAGTAATGTTTCAAGTTTCTGTTTTAAGAAAAAAATATAATATTGAAGATACTGAACAGAAAATTAAATTTACCATAGAAGTGGCACAGCTACTTTCAAGATTAGACAATGAAATTGAGCGCGATGTATACCTTCAGGAAATAGCTAATGATACAAAAATTTCAGCGCAATCTATTTTAAATGAAATGAATAAGTATAAAGCAATACAAAGGAAAAATACTAATAAAATCAATATTTACTCAAAAAAGATAGAAGCTCAACCTCAAAATCATTTAAAAATCAATAAAGAATCCAGTAATATTGATGAAAAGAATGGATTATATAAAGCTCAAAAAAATATTTTACGTTTTCTTTATAATAATGCGTCATTTTATCCTAAAATTAAGCCTCATTTATCCTATGAAGATTTTATTGACCCGATATTAAAGAAAGTGGCTCAACTAATTTATGAGCAGTATGATAAGGGCTTAAATATTGAACCAGCTACTGTCATTAATCATTTTGAGAATTTGAATGAACAGAAGCAAGTTTCCTTGATTTTTGGAGAAGAAAAAAATAAAAGCCAGGACTATGATATTGAAAAAGCGATAAATGATCAGCTTAAATTAATTAAAAGAGCAAATATCGACAAAAAGAGCAGAAATGCTAGTGATATATATGAGATTCAATCTTTAATAGAGCAGAAAAAGCAGCTAGAAAAATTGTATATTAACCTTATAAGTGGTTAAAATAGTAGACAGGTGAGGAAAGGATGGATTCTGCGTGAAAACAAGCGAACAAACCAAATTTTTAACCCGTGTGAAGGAATTGGTCGCATTAGGTAAACAAAAAAAAGGTGTGCTCGAATATAAAGAGATTATGGACCATTTTTCCGACATGGAATTGGAGCCAGAACAAATTGAAAAAATATATGAATATCTTGAGCGACAAAATATTGATGTGTTAGGAAATATTGAAGAAGAAGAAGACCCAACGGATGACTTAGATTTAAGTTTGCCGGAGGGCATTAATATCGATGATCCGGTGCGAATGTATTTAAAAGAAATCGGAAAAGTACCT